>JAITOZ010000055.1 GCA_031289675.1 Planctomycetaceae bacterium | reverse complement strand
AGTTCGACGAGAGTGAAGCCTATCCTACGGGATTGTTCTCTCTCTCTTACACTTACGTGAGGTCAATTTTGCAGCACTTTGCTGCGCTAACAGGAACGTAAACATGGCAATTCTCCTTTTAACAAGGTAGTTTCTTGCAGAGGCACAGTACCCCCGCTGTCAACAATAGTATAACCTGTCAAGAGACAAATGTCAAGCGAAATCTTTGAGAATTTTTTATCGGGGGGCTGTGGTGAGTAGACCTATACCCTCTGCTCTTGGGCGCACTCATCCGACATCGCCGAGATTGAGTACCGAACCATAACGGTTGAGCATTTGCCTACGTAACCTGAAAAATCGTATTTTTCTGCAAATTTCGCCTAAACCTCACTACCCGCATTGACCGATATTCTTTTAGGGCGGTTTTAACAACGTTCTGTTGGAGAATGTCCCCGCTGGAGTATTTTGCAATGACAGTAAAAACCTTATTTGTCCTCTGTTTTTTCGCATCCGTTTCGCTTGCACAGGAAGCAGCCGTCCATTGGGAAACAAACTTTGACGCTGCTGTTGCCAAAGCACAGCAAACACAGCGGCTGCTCTTCGTCCATATCGTCGGTAATTCCGCCGCATCGGATGCGTCTGTTGACCCGTCGCGGCAAATGGATACTGAAGTCTTTACTAATCAAGAGGTTGTAGCCGGTTTGGCGGCAAACTATGTTCCTGTCCGCATCAATATACACGAAGAGCCGCAACTGGCAAAAAGATTTAATGTAACCGCTTTGCCGACAGATTTAGTGCTGCGTCCCAACGGTCAGTTGGTTCACCGCCGCCAAGGAAGTATTACGGCAGTACGTTTTTGCCAGTATCTCGTTTTTTTGAAAAATACAGTACAGGCAGCGTCACAAGCGGCAACACAGCCGACGGCACAATCTCCGATAACACAACCTGAAGCCGGGAAAGAGGCGGATACCGCAGTGCTGCGAAACAATGCGATGCAGAATAGTGTGCCCGTTACAGCAATGCAAAAGAATACGCCGGCGGCAGCGCAACCGGCGGCATTGTACGACCCGTTCACCCGTCAAGCGGCGGTACCGGCTTCGGTACCGCAGACAGCGGCTCATTCGGTATATGAGCAAAATCCGGCACGCCCCGTGTTGGAGGTAAAGCCCTCTCCGCCGAATGCTCCGCGGCAGTCCGCACCGATTCAGACGCAGATTGCCGCAAATCATCTTTCACCGATAGTGCCGGCGATACCGGCAGCACAGCCTGTAACATCGGCAGCGGACAGTGATACCGGCAGACACACCGTTGAAGTTCCGTTGGCTTTGGAGGGTTTTTGTCCCGTTACATTGAGTTTGGAGGAACGTTGGGTTACGGGCAATCCGGCGTACTGCACGCTGTTTCAAGGGGCGTTGTTCCGTTTTTCTTCGCAAGAAGCACTCATTGCCTTTGGAAAAGAGCCTTTGCGGTTCATTCCGGCGGCAGGCGGTGAAGACATTGTTTTGGTGGTTGACCGGAATAAACACGTCAACGGCAGCCGAAAGTTCGGGGCGTGGTTTCAGAATCGGGTATTTTTATTTTCCAGTCAGGAAACGCTTGATGCGTTCGCCGCCAGACCGGAGTATTACGCCGAAATTGCCGCCAAATATGAAGCGGTGCGTCAGGTGTCACTGACTGCTCCTCCCCGCTAACGTCAGTGCCGTATTTCTGTTACCCATTAGTTATTGCAAGCACCTCGTGTTTTCTGCCGCTCATCCGACATCACCGAGATTGAGTACCGAACCATAACGGTTGAGCATTTGCTTGCGTAACTTGGCGTGTTCCGGTTTCGCTAAACCCGGGTCGCTTTGTACCATTTCGCCCGCATCCTGACGGGCTTCATACAACACCTCTTTGTCCCTCACCAAATCGGCAACCCGCAGCGGCGGCATCCCGTGCTGCTGCGTTCCAAACAAATCGCCCGCCCCGCGAATCTCAAAATCTTTCTCCGCTAACTTGAAACCGTCTGACAACTTTTCAAACGCTTTGAGTCTCTTTTGTGCTTCCTCTGTCGTTGCGTTACAAAAAACGGTACAAAACCCCGGATGTTTTCCGCGACCGATGCGCCCCCGTAATTGGTGGAGTTGCGATAATCCGAAACGCTCCGCACTCTCAATCGTCAGCAAGTTGGCATTGGGAACGTCCACTCCGACTTCAATGACTGTCGTTGCTATCAGAAGTTGAATTTCACCCGTACGGAAATCGTACATTATCCGCTCCTTTTCTTCCGTTGACATTCGTCCGTGAATGATGCCGAGCCGCAAGTCTTTACATTGACCGGTCGAAAGTTGTTCATAGACCTGCTGCAAATTTGCAATATAATTTTGAGCGGTATTATTTTGGACAGTATTATTGGGAACAGAGTCTTCTCCGTTTTCCCTGTTGAGACTCTCATTGAGGGTTTCCGACTCTTCGACAAGAGGAACGACAACGTATCCCTGCCAATGTTCTTCCAGAACTTTTCGTACAACGAAATCCCACCACGCCGTTTTGTGTTCGGGACCGGCAATATATGTCTTGACCTGCTGCCGTCCCGGCGGCATACTGTCCATTATAGAAACATCCAGGTCGCCGAAGAGCGTCATCGTAACACTGCGGGGAATCGGCGTTGCCGTCATCACGAGATAATGCGGGTCGAATGTTTCGCCGCTCCTTCCCGTAGGTACTTTGAGTGCCGCCCGCTGCATCACACCGAACTTGTGCTGCTCGTCAATGACTACGAGACCGAGTTTTTGAAACGGTAATTCGTTTTGAATAATTGCCTGCGTTCCAACAACGATTTGAGCGTTTCCCGAAGCAATGTCTTGCAAAATCCCCGCCCGCACAGCCGGTTTTTGACCGCCGAATATCGGAGCAATTTTAACCAGACTGCCTTCGAGCATACGGGTTAATGTACGTAAATGCTGCCGGGCAAGAACTTCGGTTGGTGCCATAAAAACCGCCTGATGTCCGTGCGCAACAGCAAGGAGCATCGCATAAAGTGCTACGACGGTTTTCCCGCTGCCGACATCGCCTTGCAGAAGACGATTCATCGGTACGGGCTGTGCCATATCGTTGACGATTTCTTTGATGACCCGTTCTTGGGCTTTTGTCAAGCTGAACGGAAACCGCTGCCGGATTCTTGTATCAATTTTTGTATCAACAGGAAGCGGCGATGCTTTCAGACAGGTACGATGCTGCAAACGGCGTACGGCTAGAGCAAGTTGCAAAACGAAAAGTTCCTGATAGACGAAACGCCGCTGTGCCGAAAGTTGTGCTGCCTTATCCGGCGGAAAATGAATCGCTTTGACCGCTTCGGCAATGGGCAGTAATTGATGTTCACTTAAATACGCTTCAGGAAAGACTTCATCGAGAAGCGGTGCAAACACCGGCAGCATATTGCGTAAAATCCGCCGGAGATGAAATTGTTTGAGACCTTCGGTCAAAGGATAAATCGGTAAAAACGGTTCGATTTCGTCTTCCTCTTCGGAGTCCGCAAGGTAGGTGATTTGCGGGTGTATCATCACCCAAAAGGGGGGATTGAACTTTGGTTTTCCGGTGAGCATTAGGCGGCGGCCTGCTGCAAACTCCCTCATAATGCTGGGCATTTTGAACCAATGTCCGTTAACGAATCCTTCGCCGCAATCGATGGTGAGGGTGAGCATTTCTCCTCGCCGGGTCGATTTTCTGTTCCAATCGGCGATTTTTCCAACGATGGTTTGGAGTTTGTTTCCTTCTTCGAGTTGGTCGAATTCCCTGCGTTCGGTCATATCCTGATAATCGCGCGGGAAATAAAAGAGTATGTCTGAAGCCCGATGGAGACCGATGCGGTGAAGGATTTCCGCCCGCTGCGCACCGACACCTTTGAGAAAGTGAATCGGCACTCGAAGGTCTGGCGGGACTGCGGACAAAGTTAATGAGAGGTTAAATGAGATTTCACTGCATAAATACAATGCCGTTCCATTTTCGCAATAACATCACGTTTCGGCAAGCCCTTGTTATTGGTAAATTTGGAGATAGACTGTCCCCGTATCGGGTAATCGGCAGGTGTCCATCTTTAACTCCGCTTGACAACACCCGCAAGAAGATGTATAACAGGTCCATTGAAGGTTCCTTGTTTGCCAAAGCAGGGCATTTCGTTTTCAAATGGCTCTTCAGGGGCAGCGGCATCACAACAGCCCTGAAAAAGAGTATAATAAACGCTGCAAGCCAATTCACCATTACCTCCCCCAACATTTTATGACACGGCATCGCTTTCTTTTCGTAACACTTTGTACGGTAAGTTTCCTTACGGCGGGTTATCTTTTCGCCCAAGACACCGATTGGCAGCAAGCCTCCAAAGAGTATATCGCCGACAAGAGCGGTGAAATCGCAAAGAAACTGCAAACTCCGCCTCATCAAGGCGGAGCAGCCGAAGAACAATGCCTCCAAATTTTGAAGCGGACGGAAGATGACCGCACCGTCCTTTTTCTCAAAATGCTTGCGTGCAAGCAACTTGGTAAATACGGTACGCCGGCATCCGTTCCGGTGCTTTTACCGCTGTTCGACAAAGACAAACAAGGGTTTTACGCCCGCTACGCATTGGAAACACTTCCCGGCGCAAAAGTTGATGCAGAAATTTTGCAGTACCTCAAAAAACTTAACGTACCGGCAGCCATTGCCGGAACACTGACCACGCTCGGCGTGCGTGCGCAGTATGCAAACGGCAATGCCGATTCGGCAGCAGCGGTAAAGGATTTTTTGAAACACGACGACCTTGATGTCCGAAAAGCCGCCGCTTATGCTTTCGCATCTTGCGGAGGAGATTCAGCAATCGAATTTTTCACTGACAAAAAACTCGACCCCGAACAAGCCGACTCCGGTTTTTTGCTCGCCGAAATGTTTCTGAACAAAAAGGGTGAAAAGGAAAAGGCACTGAAAATCTATGATGCTCTCGCCGAAGCGGACATCCGTCCCTATCAAAAAAATGCTGCCGTTTTGCAGGGATTATTGGTTCGCGGCGGCGATGCTGCACCGCAACTTGCCCGGCAATTACTTTCCCCCTCGCCGAAAGAATTTGCGGTTGCCTTGAAAGCCGGTCGTGAAATGCAGGGCGGAGCAGCCGTTGCCGATGTACTGATTGCTCAAATCAGCAGAGAAAAAGATTCGTTCCGCAAGTCTGGAATTGTCCGTTCACTCGGCGGACGTAAAGACAAGGAATCTGTTGCCGCTGCGCTGCCGGTGATAACAAAACTTGCTCTTGACGGTGAGGATCCGGTTCGGATAGCGGCAATCGAGTCACTGGGCAAAATCGGTGATGCCTCTATTTTGCCGATTTTGATTGCTGCGGCAAACCAAACAGAAGCCGCCGATGTTACCGCAGCGGCAAATAAAGTATTAGCGAATCTTTCCGGTCCGGGAGTTGATGATGCTATCGTGAAGTTAGCAGAAAACGGTGAAGGTACAGCAAAAGCGGCTGCCGTTAAACTCATTGAAGAACGCCGCATTGTTTCCGCTTTCCCGCTTCTGATGAAGTCGGCCGGCGATTCCAACGAAAATGTCCGCAACGCAGCATTGAGTGCGCTGGGACAGACAGCGGCGGCGGACGATATACCCGCTTTGCTCAAACTGATGAACGCAGCCGATTCAAAGTTAATGGACGAAATTATTGCAACGTTAAAATCTGTCGTAACCCGCGTCCCTGCGGATATTGCGGTAGAACAGGTTGCTGCGCAACTTGAAAAAGCGGCAACGCCGGTCAAAGCCGTTCTCCTCGAGTTGCTCCAAGAAATCGGCGGAGTAAAAGCCCTGACTCTTGTTGAAGGGTATGCCCGCGGCAATGCTGCCGGAAACAATGCTGCCGGAAACAATGCGGCATCGCAGGAATCGGCATTATTGCAGGATGCGGCAACCGAAGTTCTCGGAAAGTGGAGCAAGGCAAATGATATGGATGTCGTGGCGAATGTTTGTCTGAAACTTGCCGGAAGTTTGACGGGCAAGTACCGGGACAGGTCGTTGAGCGGAGCCGTGCGTGTTGCCCGTCAATTTGCCGTATCCGAAGAGCAGCGTATCCGTATTTGCAGCGAGGCGTTCAAACTTGCCGGCAGCGATAAGGAAAGGCTGCTCGTTGTCGATGTTTATTGGCGGCATCCGTCGCTAAAAATGCTTGCGGAGGTGATGAAGTATATCGGCGACCCTGCTCTGACGGAACAGACCTGCGAGAGTGCGGTAAAATTATCGGAAAAAATTCAGGAGAAATCACCTGATGTCAAAAAGGCGATGGAGAGTGTCTTGGAAAAAACCAAAGATAATGCCGTGAGAGATAAAGCCCGAATCGTACTCGGAAGACAGTAATCCAGCGGGAATTGATAATTACGCTTGCGTTTAAGCCCCGCCTCCCTTAAGTGTATCACAAACTTATCAGAGTTGCAAGCGTTGAATTTTGCAGGTCGTCTTTTTGCGAAAGCCCAGAAGGATTTGAGTCCGTCATACGCTTTCCAAGTGTCAGTATGTATTGTGCTTCATTCAAGGATGCGCCCTTGAGCGATGTTATTTTTAGAGGCAATCAAACTCTCTTTGGAACAATTCTCAACGACCTTGATGAACACTTTTCCGCCGCATTGGAGAAGTCCGAAGACGGGCGTTTTTCCTGCCGCTCCACGTCCGCGTTTGCCGCGAATGCGTTGCTCCAAAGTAGGATTCATCAAGTTCAAACGCGCCAAATTCCGGTTGCTTTCCTGTAAAGATAATTGAAATATCCTTTGACGGATTTCGCTAAAATAACTCTTCACCGTGTTGCGGCTCGTCCCAACTAACGATGCCGATGCCGCCGTTAAGTCCTCGCAAAAACAACAAATTATTGCACCAATCTTACGTCCCGATAAGTGCTTGTTATACATAATGTTAGACTAAATATCTAACAATAAACCCGTCAAACCCCAATTTATTATACAGGCAAAGATAAAGTCAAGGGACTGCCGATTTTGTTTTTTGCACTTTATCGTGTACAATAGGGAACGTTCCCTGACTAATTTTTTCTCAATGATTCGTCATTTATTCGCGTATTCGCGGGCTTGAAATGTGGTTATGAAACAACTCTAATGAACCTGTTACAAAAACTACTCCTATGCAAAAAACGATTTTACTTGCCGCTTGTACGTTTTGTGTTTGCTGCACACTTATCCCGCTGTCCCTTACGGCGCAACAAACAGTCATTTCGCCGAAGGAAACATTGACCGCCCCCGGCGCAGAAGTACAGAAAGTTGCCGACGGCTTCAGTTTCACCGAAGGACCCGCCGCCGATGCCGACGGAAACATCTACTTCGTCGATGACCCGAATAGCAAAATCCATTTTTATTCGCCTGCCGATAAGAAACTTTCCGTGTTCGTCGAACATTCCGAACACGCCAACGGAATGTATTTTGACCGGAAAAACAATCTCCTGCTCGTTTGTGAAGGCGGAACAGGCAGCATCGTTTCTTATAACAAAAAGGCTGAACGGACACTCATCGCTGCAACTTTTGAAGGGAAACGTTTTAACAAGCCGAACGACCTTTGGCTCGACCCGAAGGGCGGAATTTATTTTACCGACCCCGTTTATGGTAAAGAATTTAAGCGTATTCACAGCGGCGAACACGTCTATTACATTTTGCCCGACCGCAAGACGGTACGCCGTGTGATTAACGATATGATTAAGCCGAACGGTATTGTCGGCACCCGCAGCGGTAAAACGCTTTATGTAACCGACCAGGCGGCGGGAAAAGTTTGGCGTTATACTATTGAGCCGGACGGCAATTTGACGGAAAAAACCTTGTTTGCCAATACGGGGGTTGATGGAATGACTCTCGACGAGCGCGGAAATGTTTATGTAACAGAAAAAGACGTTGTTATTTTCAATGGTGCCGGCGAGAAAATGCAGCGGATTCAATTTCCCGAAGTGCCGTCTAATGTTTGTTTCGGCGGCAAAGACAAAAAAACGCTTTATGTAACGGCACGGAAAGGACTCTATTCAATCCGAATGAATGTTGCCGGTCTGGAATAGACACATATATTCACCCCGTATCTGAGATGCGGGGCTAAATCCGGTATAACCGCTGTAATGCCTTTAGACGGATATTTTACCTGACCGCTGCATCTTTTCTCTTTTTTCGCCGATTGGCAGTCTAATACTGTTCACCATCCCCCCAATAGGTGTCAAAATGTCCCGTACAATATCACCGGGCAAAATATCGCTGTCGTCCGCTATAAAAAAACGGGGAAGACCTCAAAATCCCTATACTCCCGATGCCCTGCTGCCGTTCCGAAAAGATGAAATCGCTTCACAGGAACAATTTGAACATCAAAGTAAACCAGTAAAAAAGAGCGTTTCCAAACGGCGCGCCTGTTCCATAACAGGTATTCCGCAGTATTCGGCGGACGACATTGAATTTATGAATGCTCTGTCGGAATATAAACGCTGCAACGGACGTGTTTTTCCAACGTGCTGCGAAATTTTAGCCATTCTCAAAAAATTGGGATACGCCAAAACGACCCCATAATTTTCTGCCGTCCGCCAATGCGTATTCTGCCCGTTATCACGATTGACGGTCCTGCCGGTGCCGGTAAAAGTACTGTTGCGAAACGGACTGCACAGCGGTTAAGCGAATGTACCGGCATTGTATTTGAATATCTTGATACCGGCTCTATGTACCGCGCCGTTACTCTGCTCGCCTTGCGTGAACATCTTGATTGGCAGATGCCGCAGCAATTAGAGTCGGCGGCAGAAAAGGCAGTCATTCGTGTTGCCGATGCCCGGACGTTTCTCAACGGCGAAGATGTTACCGATGCGGTGCGTACACCAGAAATTACGGAAAAGTCCCGATACAGTGCCGATAATCCGGTGATACGCCGGTTAATGGTTGCTTGGCAGCGTCAAATAGCGGAAACCTTTCTTGCTGCCGGCAAGGGGCTTGTAACGGAGGGACGCGACCAGGGAACGGTAGTGTTTCCTGATGCCGTATGTAAATTTTATCTGACCGCCTCGCCGGAAGAACGGACGCGCCGCCGGCTCGGTGAATTGCAGCAGCGGGGAATAACCGGCGATTTTAATACCGGCAAATTTGATGAAGTGTATCGGCAAATAACAGAACGGGACAAACGTGACAGCGAACGTAAAACGGCTCCGCTGCGTGAACCGGAGGATGCACATCGCATTGTTTCCGATACGATGACTGCCGATGATGTTGCTGAAAAGATGATACGGCTCATCTTACCGTTGTTAGAGGGCGGAATATCTGATACAATGACACGTCCGACAAAGCGGTATTCGGGAAAAGCGTATCAGGGACAAAATCAGTGAAACGGCAAAATAAATCATCCGTCGGCAAGGCAGCATCGAAATCGGTATCAGCCGCTTCTGCCTCTGCGGATTGGCTTATTGTTTGCGGAGCAAGGCAAAATAATCTCAAAGACATTGATGTCCCGTTTCCGATTGGAGCCGTTACCGCCGTAACCGGTGTCAGCGGCAGCGGAAAGAGTTCGCTTATCAATGACATTCTTTGGAAATCGCTTGCTAAGAAACTGCACCGGGCGAACACGCAGCCCGGCAAATTTGACCGCATTGACGGGGGGCAATACCTCAACAAGGTCATCCGTGTTGACCAGCAGCCGATAGGACAAACACCGACTTCCAATCCGGCAACTTATACCGGTGTATTTGATTTAATTCGGGAAATTTTCGCCCAACTGACGGAAGCGAGGCTGCGAGGTTATTCCGCACGCCGGTTCAGTTTCAACGTATCCGGCGGGAGATGCGAAAAATGCGAGGGAGCGGGACAGCAAAAAATTGAAATGCACTTTTTACCCGATGTTTGGGTAACGTGTGATTCTTGTAACGGAAAACGTTACGAATCCCAAACGCTGGAAGTTCTTTTTCACGGACATTCTATCAGCGATGTTCTCGAAATGCCGGTGAAAGAAACCGCCGGACTCTTTCAGAACATACCGTCTGTACGGCGGATACTGCAAACGCTTTGCGATGTCGGTCTCGATTATATTACGCTCGGTCAATCCGCTCCGACACTTTCGGGCGGAGAATCGCAGCGGTTAAAACTGGCAACGGAACTTGCCCGACCCGATACCGGACGGACTTTGTATTTGCTCGACGAACCGACAACGGGACTGCATTTTGACGACCTTGTCAATCTGCTCAATGTGCTGCATCGGTTGGTCGATTTAGGCAATACGGTTATCGTTATTGAGCATAATCTTGACATTATCAAGAATGCCGACTGGATTGTCGATTTGGGACCCGAAGCCGGCACAGACGGGGGTTATCTCGTGTTTGCCGGAACACCGGAGGAATTGGTAAGCAGAGACAACACGACGGGAAACAAGCGTAAAACCTCAAAAGGTTTCTACTCCTATACCGCTGACGCTCTCTTGCCGGTGCTAAAAGCCGGTCCGGTCAAGGAGCGGGAGAAATACGACCCGAACAATCTGAAAGTGGGAACAAATTCGGCTGCTGGCGTTTCTTCTCATACGTCAATAAACGTATCCGAAGACAATGATTATGGAACAAAACCGCCGTGGACATTGGACGGTTTCCGCTGGCACACTCAAACCGGCAAACCGAGACATTGGGACGGAAGAATTTTGACTGAAATCGTGAACCGCATTGAAAAGTCGGGCTTTTTTACTCCTGCTGATTGGAATCACCGCTCAACGGTGTCTGTTGAGGCAAAACAAGCACCGCTCGGCTGGTTTTTGCGTGCCGTCACTTCCGGCGAATGGCTGCTGAAAATACGGTTTCGGGTGCCGCCCTATACGTTTCACCGGACAAAGCTTATTGAGAACCTCTCCTTGAAACCGCTCAATGATGCTGACGTTGTTTCGCTTTATGGAGAGGAACAGCGGATACGGGTTCATCGTCCTGTTGGACGCTGGCAGGAAATCGAAATATCGCTTTATTCATGGGCAGAAACCGATACGCCAGCATTTTGGAACTTCCTTACTACAGCAATTCAGGCTTTTACCCGTCCTAAAACACCGGCTTCGGCGGCTTCGCAGGAAGATTTATTGCCGTGGAAAGCGTTGGGAGAAAAATGGCACTTCCTCGATAAAGGATTGTCCGGCGGAACAAAGCGGCGTTGGAATATATCGCTCTTAACCGATTTGTTTGATATAATAAAAAAGGTTAATTCTGAACTTCTGTTTGTTTGGGGACATCAGTGCGAAGTCCCCGTGTACCGGACGGGAAGGGAAAAGAGCGGAATTCCGTTGTGTATGGTGAACACCAAGCGTGCCGCCGCATTGATACTGGATATTTTCGTGCCGAAGTCTTCTGTAACATTAAAACAGATTGCAAAACTCGGCAGTACGCCGGAAGTCAAGTCGTTCAATACGGATTGTGATGCCGTTCGGTTATATTTCACCAAAGAGAGCGAATTGGAATTGAAAAAAAAGGAATTGATAAAGTTGCTTCATATCGCGAAAAACGTAACAGGGGAAGCGGAGAAAAAGTAAAGAACAATTTGTATAAAAAGAAAGAGGAGGCAGAGGCTTTAACCCCTCGCCCTGTTGGGATTGTTTCATACAGCGGACAAAATTCCCTGTCATCTATCAACAATGACGATTCGACTGGTTTGCGAATGCGGATACGAGACCGATGATGGTGCCGGTACCATCGGGGCAGAGCATCGTTGTCCCCGCTGCGGACGGCGTATTTTTGCCGATGAAGCAGAAGCCGATGCAGATTTTGACCGCTTGGACTCAATAGGCATCGGCGCGAATATAGCGCATACGGTAACATTAGCGGTAGCACCGGCTGCGCCGTTGGTGCCGAAAACAGAAGACCCCGATGTTACGCTTGATATTTCCGATATAAAAAAACCGACAGTCCAAGGCGGCAACGATGAACCGACCCAGGATATTGCCGACTTTGTAACGCAGATTCAAGAACCTGCTGCTGGTACAGATAAAAAACCGAAAGCCGCGGCGCAGCACCGTCCGATGGCAGCGGCGGCTTTTTCCGGCGGTAATCCGTTTGCCAATCAATCGCCGCCTCCGCAGATAAAGGAGAATCCGCCGTCGCAGGTGCCGCGGGGTTCCCGTGTTAATTTGTCGGACCGCGTGATGCGTCCGATACTCAAACCGTCGGTGCCGTCCGGTTCCCACAGCCAAGAAGGCAATTATGGTTTTCATCGGGTTATTCGGGTACATCAAAAAGGCGGGATGGGACGTATTGTTGTCGCTTATGACCAGTACCTGAAACGGGAAGTCGCCCTGAAAGAACTGCACGCCGAAGTGTCCGGCGATGACTCGATTGTCCGGCGGTTTGTCGGAGAAGCGGAAATCACCGCTCAACTCGAACATCCCGGTGTCGTGCCGGTGCATTATCTCGGTCTTGACAATAACGGTTTGCCGTATTACACGATGAAGATGGTGCGCGGGGAAACGCTGCAAGAAGCGATTCGGGAGTATCATCGAAAACCGGCCCGCAACACTTTGCTTGTGTTGATTCGCCGTCTTGTTTCGGCTTCAAAGACGATTGCCTTTGCACACAGCAAAGGAGTGATTCACCGTGATTTGAAACCGGCGAACATTATGGTAGGTGAACACGGTGAAACGCTGGTGATGGACTGGGGATTGGCGAAGCCGTTTATGCAGAACGATGAAACGTATATCTCAACGATTAGCCGCGGCGGCAAAGCGGGGCAGGCGGATTTGACGATGATTGGTGCCATCGTCGGGACACCGGCATTTATGTCGCCGGAACAAGCGGCTGCCGATGACGCAATGATAGGCCCGCTGTCGGATGTTTTTGCTCTCGGTACGGTGCTGTATTATCTTCTGGCAGGACAGACGGCATTTTCCGGCAGGTCAACGCAGGAGGTTTTGAACAAGGTTCGGGCGGCTAATCCGGTAAGACCTTCGTCTCTCAAAGCGAACGTGCCGCACGGTTTGGAGTCAATATGTTTTAAGGCGATGGCAAAGGAGCCGCACAACCGGTATCAAGGAGCGCAGGAATTTGTCGATGACTTGTGCCGCTGGCTTGATAACGAACCGATTTCAGCAGTGAAAGAGACGCTGTGGCAGTCTTGCGGACGCTGGATTGCCAAACGAAAGAGGCTGGCAATCAGTGTTCCGTTCATTGCGGTTTTGATGACGCTGCTGACTTATGCCGGAATACAGATAGGGTATCACAGTACGGCAAAGGCGCAGCAGGAAGTCATTGACACGATACTTAACAAATCGGAAGACCTGTTGGAGTTTCCCGAATTTGTTTCGGTGGAAGGCAGTCAGGGAATGACGGCTGTACGGGGAGTCCGGCAGAGTAACGGCGGGACGATTCTGACGTGTCAGATAGACACCGAAACGAAAGAAAAACGCCGGATAGTGATTATTCGTTCACCGGAAGGACTGGCTTGGGATGTGACTGACCGCAGTGCGCTGACGTTTTCACTTTTTGAAGGACAAGCGGAAGACACGGAGGCGTTACAGAATTTCAGTGTCCGTCTTGGACGCGGTTCTTCGTATTACGAATACAAACCCGGCGGGGACATTTGGAATAACCGGCGGCGAAGTAACTGGTATACGTTTGTTGTTCCGTTGTCGGTGCCGGACAGTCATTGGGAGAAGACGGTTTCCGGTGTGCCGTCGATGAATAAAATCGAGTGGGTAGAGTTACATTTTGACGTGTTGAAGCCGACGGTGATTAGTTTTGACCACATAAAGTTCCTCAACGATGCGGAATAAAAATTGACTCACAAAGAATTGAAGGATATGTTTCCTTGCAGTCTATTCAACACTGTAGGTATTGCGGCGGCGCATCATCGTCCGAATTCTTGTGTCCAACTCCGCAGACGCAGGGTTAACTCGTCCGTCAACGCCGATGCGTCAAGCCGCCAAGCCCAATTTCCGTCGGCGTGACCGGGAAAGTTCATTCGGCACTCTGTCGGCAGACCAAGTAAATCCTGCATTGGAAACACCGCAACATTCCCCGGTGAACTCATAACCTTACGAATGATGCCCCAAATAATCGTCTGCCGATTCACCGGCGTATCCGGCGGCAAAGAACTTTTTATCAAGCCGAAAAGAAACGGAAAATCCCAAAACGGTTCCGGCTTTTTCCGGTCGAGCAGCAGTTCGTCAAACCAAGCCGCCGCTGTATTCGTGTCGTGCGTTCCGGTACAAACAACCGAATTGGTCTTCCATTCGGCGGTCGCATCGCTGCGGCGGCGGAAATCGAAATAAAACTGAAAAACGTTGATGCCCGGAAAATGAAACTTGTCCCGCAACTGATGTACTTCCGGTTTCATCACGCCGAGGTCTTCGGCTATCAACTGTGCGTCGTGGTACGTCTTTAACACGGTTTCAAAGAAATCGTCCGCCGGTCCCTGTACCCAAAAGCCCGGGTCATTCGGGTCGGGGGCGGGTGTCATACTGAAATAATTGTAAAAGCCGATGAAATGGTCGAGACGGACGGCATCGAAGCGGCGAAACGCATTGCCGAGCCGGTGCAGCCACCAATCATAATGGGTCTCCTTGTGCTTGTCCCAATCGAAAAGCGGCGAATTCCAACGCTGTCCGTCGGGATTAAAACTGTCCGCCGGAACACCCGCCACGCGGAGCATTTTACCGTCCGCATCAAATTGAAACAAATGCCGGTTTGCCCAAGTATCAACGCTGTGTTTAGAAACGTAAATCGGAACATCGCCGATGAGGCTAATACCTCTTTGCCGGCAATACCGGTGCAGTTCGTTCCATTGCACGTCGAACAAGAGTTGCTCGAAAACGTAATAATTGATTGCCTCTTTGATTTCGTTATGAATCCGGTGCAGTGCGTCCTGGTCGGCATTTTTTAATGCTTCATCAGACCATAGCGTCCAATCGTCCGTACCGAATTTCTCGCATAAAGCACAAAAAACAGCGTGCGTTCCCGCCCAGTCATTATTTTCAATAAACGTTTCCAATGCCCGATGATACTTCGTGCCTTGTGTTTTTTGAAAACGGCTGAACGCTTTGTGCAATCGGGACGGATAGACGGACTTGACCGTATGAAAGGCACTGCGGGTTTTGGGACCGGCTGGAATACCGGACAAATCGCTTTCGTCCAACAGACCATTGCAGACCAAATCAGCAAGGTCAATATAAATCGGGTCGCCGGCAAAAGCAGAGATACTTGCGTAGGGCGAAAAACATTCGTCAATCGGATTGACAGGCAGCATTTGCCAGACTCTTTGACCGCTTTGATGCAGGAAGTCGGCAAAACGTCTTGCACCGGCACCAAGGTTGCCGCAAAGCGGACTGCCGGGCAGAGACGAAACCGGTAGCAACACGCCGCTCATTCGTTGTTGGAGAGTCATACGAAAAACTTGTTGTTAGTGGCTGCTGTTTTTTTGTAGCGATTTATCAAAAAAATCTACTCGGCTTCTGCCGTTTTGAAGGGTTCACCAATCTTCTGGACAGGGACACAAGCACTCCACTGGACTTTATGCCTGCTAAAATTAAGATGTCCGAGATTTTCAGTTAATACATAAACTACATATTTTCCATCAAGATTTTTTTGCACAATAAAGTTAGGGGGGGCCGGCATAGATAATTGCTTAAACAGGCGGCAATTTCCTCGCCATTGTAATCCATTTTTCCAGAGCGGTCAATAGTTTCTTCGGCGGTACATCATTGAAGCGGAAATCACATTTTTTGAGAAACAAATTAAACTTGTGCTTTGAAATTTCATTGAATGATTGATTTGCGGATGCTTGAATTCGGAGACATCAAGGGCATTGTACTATCTGAAATGGTCAGTGTAAATGATGCTGTCAGCTTTGATTTTTGAATAACGCAGTATTCTGTGATAAAATTATCGGTTATGGGAATACTTGAAACGAATCCGCCGCAGGTTGCTGTTCTCGGAGCCGGTTTGATGGGAACTGCCATTGCCGCCGCCCATATCCGCTGCGGTATGCCGGTGATGCTCTACGATACCGCCGAACAGGTTCTCGCTGCCGCCCCGCAGCGTGTTGCCGAACAATTAGGCAGCAGCGAAATACTGTGCGGCTGTGAAAAATTCAGCGGACAACTCCTGCGTTGTACCGGTAATCTCGGCGAGGTACAACGCTGCGGTATGATTATCGAAACAATAACAGAAAAATTGCGGGTCAAGCAAAAACTTTATCGGCAGTTGACCGGTATTTGCGGCGGAGAAACACTGCTGCTGACAAACACATCGACAATTTCTGTGACATCGCTTGCCGACACGCTGGAAGCGGACTGGCAGCGGCGGTTTTGCGGGTTTCATTTTTTTCATCCGGTTGCAGAACGGAATCTGTTGGAACTGATACCGGGGAAAAACACTTCGGCAGAAACAGCCGGTGCTGTGCGGCAGCACGCTTTACGTCTCGGCAAAAAACCGATAACGGTCGGCGATACGCCCGGCTTTTTGGTCAACCGGATATTGCATCCGTACTTGTCCGCTGCGTTGACGCTGTTAGATCAGGGCGAAAATTGGCGGCAGATTGAACGTATCGCCGTCCACTTCGGAATGAAAAAAGGTCCCTTTCAAATGATAGACGAAATCGGTCTTGACGTGGTGCTTCACGGCGGCTATGTTTTGTACAAAGCATTCCCGGATAAGGTGAAAATGCCGCCTTTATTGTTACAATTAGTTCGGGAGGGATGTCTCGGTGTCAAAACCGGCAGCGGAATTCGGGATGCCGCCGATAAATTTCACCGTCATAAAACCGAATATGACATTGATGCCGATACAGTTACAAAAATCATTAACGGTCTTTTTATTTCGATGTACAAGGAGACTCTGTGCTGTTACGCTGACGGCGTGATTAAACATTTACCGGATGCGGATACGGCATCGGTCGAGGCACTCGGTTTTCCGGCAGACAAAGAGGGAATTGTTTCGTGGGGACGCAAGGAAGTCGGTAATAGAGAATTATCCGGCAGGGCGGTAAGTTCCCCCCACTAACCCCGCAAGCCCTGTGATTTATTCCAGCGGCAACTCCGCAACGAACGCTGCCTCTTGATTATTTGTGCCGCCGCTGAACGCTTCGATACATCCGCCGTGTTCCTCAATAATCCGGTGCGTAACAGCAACAGAGTTGTTTCGGTAATTTTAATTTAGGTAATTTTGAAAGTCGATATTCCCCCGATTGCCGGCGGACAGCGGCTATCAGGGATTGTTGGACCCATACAAAGACATCCGTTGACAGCGGTTCAGAAAGAGTACAATCGGCAAATTGCGGACAAAAGGACTGCCGTAGAAAACATCAACGCCAAGATTAACAACGTTCATAATGAGTGAAAGGTACCGTAACAGACGAAAAAGACACCACCTCTTGAGAATGAATCTCATCTGTGCTACACTGGATGGCGCAATAGAGGTTTAGTTGGTGAACAAGTCTAATAGCAGAACGTGAGTTTTGCTGCCGTCTATGCAGGCAAATAAAGAGAAAGTCGTTGTTGTCGATGATTCACTCACTAATTTGAGTGCGGCGAGAAATGCGCTCACGAATACATACGAAGTGTTCACTATTCCGTCCGGCGAAAAATTGTTCAGGCTGCTCGAAAACGTCATTCCTGATATTATCATTCTTGATATCGGAATGCCTAATATGGACGGATATGAAATTTGTACAAAACTAAAAGAAAACCAAAAAACAGCGGACGTTCCCGTTATTTTTCTGACGGCTTACAACTCCGATGAAAATGAATCCCAAGGTTTAACGTTAGGTGCTGTCGATTATATCACAAAACCTTTTTCGCCGGAAATTTTCCGAAAAAGGATAGAACTCCATCTTTTGCTCTCGGCTCAAAAGAAACAACTTTCGTTTTATAACAGTAATTTACAGCAACTCGTTGACGCAAAGACAAAAACGATTATTGAGTTGCAGAAGACGATTTTCGATGTTCTTGCTGAAGTCATCGCTTGCCGGGAAGATTATACCGGAAGACACGTCCATCGGGTTAAGGATATAATGGGTGTGTTTTTCCGGTCTTTGCAGCGCAGTAATGTCTATGCTGACGAAATAGCCCATTGGGACGGCAACTTGCTGGCAATGTCAGCGGTACTGCACGACATAGGCAAAGTGGCGATAAGCGATGCAATTCTGACCAATCCCGAACGGCTGGAAGATGCAGAGTTTGATGAAATGAAGCAGCATACCCTCATCGGCGGTGAACTGCTTGGAAAAATAGCGGCAGATACAAAAGACAACGAATTCATCCAGCACGCCCAGCGGATGGCGCAGACACATCACGAACGCTGGGACGGAACGGGCTATCCGTCCGGTTTATCCGGCACACAGATACCGCTCGAAGGGCGCTTGATGGCTATCGTTGATGTTTTTGATGCCCTTGTTTCGCAACGTTCATATAAAGAGCCTTACAGCGTGGAACAAGCCGTTGAAATTATCCGGCACGAAGCGGGTACGCATTTTGATGAAAAACTCACGGCAGTCTTTATCGAATCTGCGGATGAGTTACAAAGCACAGTAAAACAACAGGAGCAAAACAATGTCGAACATAACTGAAACACATACCGAAACACAGCATAAACCGCTTTGGAGTCTTACGTTAGAGAACATCTTTTCCGTTAAAATCGGATTCGACCAGTGGTCGTTCCGTATCACTCCGGCAAGAATGTTGTTGATTTTTCTGGCACTCGCTGCCGCCGGAATTATCGCTGTCCGCTTAATCTTCGGGCTGCAAGCCGTCAGTAATCTCAACGATGACTGGCCTTGGGGACTTTGGATAGGTTTCGATGTGTTGTCCGGCGTTGCGCTTGCCGGCGGCGGATATGGTACGGCACTTATTATCCATATTCTGCATAATAAGAAACTCCATAGTGTATCACGGGCAACAATGCTCACGTCTCTCATCGGTTACGTTCTCGTTGTTGCCGGTTTGTTCATTGAAATCGGACGCTGGTGGAATTTTTGGGTGCCGTTTGTCTCTTGGGGACACGACTCGGTTCTCTTTGAAGTCTTTTGGTGTATTTCAATGTACACCGTTGTTCAGGTGTTGGAAATCTGCGAAATCATTACCGAAAAGGTATTCAAAATCTTTCATAAGTTGTTCGTTTTTGTTTTACCGTTTCTGCTGATACTCGGTGTAACACTGCCGACGCTGCATCAGTCATCGCTTGGTGCTTTGTATCTGATGATGGACGGACGCTTACATCCGCTTTGGTTTTCGCCGATTATTTTCGTTTTCTTTTTCCTTTCGTCGTTCTTTGTCGGACCGGCAATGATTGCCGTCGAGTCTGCACTGGCTTATCTGTGTTACAAGCATGTTACGCCGCTGCCGGTGATGAAAACGCTTGCACGCATCGGCGGTGCTGCAATGATTTTGTATCTTACTCTGAAAATCGGGGACTTGGCTTATCACGGTGAACTGCCTCTGCTCTGGGCGGGCGATTTTGAAAGTTTGATATTCATTGCGGAAATCGGTATCGGCATCATTTTACCGCTGCTGATAGTGTTTTCGCCGCTGGTTAATTTCCGCGGCTGGCTCATTCTTTACGGCTTTTTAACGAGTTTCGGCGTACTTTTTAACCGGTTGAATGTCGTGATTACGGGAATGGTTCGGGACACTGGCAGCGTTTACTGTCCGGCACTAACCGAAGTTACGGTCAGTATCGGTCTGGTTGCCGGCGGCATACTTGCCTATATGTTCCTTTGCGAGAACTTCAACATTCTCGGCGATGAACATTAGACTTGCTGCCGCTAAAATTGAGATGATTGGTGTCGAAAAGCAGTTTTTCATAGAGGCGGGGCACAGGAGGACATGAGAGAAATTTTTTTGTGTCATCCGCGGCTTTGCGATTTGTGCGCTAAATTTGTTTCGTAGCAGCAAATAGACAAAATGGTTAAATTAGGTATAATAGGCAGTAAAATTGATCTTGACACAAATCGCCGAATCGGGTAAAGTTACTGCCGCAATGGAGTGCCTTGAAGACTACTGTTATGCCGACATTAACGCAATCGCAAACGCCGAAAAAAAATAAGACGAAAATTAAAACTGAAGTTCCGCAGCGGTTATCGGACTCGCCCGTCCTGAACATCAACTTTGAGACAGATTTTCTTCCGAATAATACATCAGGTACGCTGCCGTACTCGCTCTTTATTCCTCTGCATTATGAGCCGAGGTATGCGTACCCGCTTTTGGTCTGGCTTCATCCGTCCGGTGAAGATGAGCGACAACTGATGAAAATAATGCCTCAAATCAGTTTGCGGAATTACGTTGCTGCCGCCCCGCAAGGTATGTTGTTAGACGAATCCGCCGGCAAGAATACCAGCGAACGGACGGTATTGTCGATGATGCACCGCACAAAAAAGAATTACGGCTGGCTGAACGATGCTGGCAGTTTGGATGAAATTGAAGGGAAAGTTTTCGACTGCATCACGCTTGCACAAGAGCGGTGCAGTATTGCCGCACATAAGATATTTCTAGCCGGTTTCGGCAGCGGCGGCGAGTCGTCTTTGCGGCTGGCGATGATGTATCCTGAACGCTTTGCCGGTGCAGCATTGTTCGGCGGCGTTGTTCCCGATGATTTTCGGTTGTTTCCGCTTTGGCAAAAGAATCAGCCGCTGAACATTCTGCTCGGCATCGGACAGTCGGTTGATGCTGCGGCTTGCCGGTCAATAGAAACCCTTCACGCTGCCGGAGCAGCCGTAGAAATTGCCGAGTATCCCGACATCAACTCCGCAACGGCAGAAATGCTTCGAGACCTGAATCGGTGGATGATGAATATCGTTGCTGCTTAACGTTATTTACTGACGATTTCTGCGATTCCGCTGAAACCAAGTTCTTTGGCATCAATTTCGACAACAATCGGTTTCATCTTTCGGGCATCAATTTCCCCGCGGAGCGGAGAGGAAAACCTTTGCGGTTCCTCTGCGATACTTTTCGGACACTCAGAACGAACCGGTTTTTCACCCCGCTCTTGATTGTTCGCAATCGCTTCGTACACTTCCTGACGATGGACGGTCACGTTCGGCGGTGCCTGAATACCAATGCGTACACGGTCTCCCCGAATATCCACAACGGTAACTTTTATATCGTCGCCGATAAAAATACTTTCGTCCCGATACCGTGATAAAACTAACATTGACGTGTCCCTTGAAGTGCTGTTGTTCCGTCCACACTATTTTGATACACTGTTATTTTCGTCTTAAACTGTGCGGTGTTTGAAAAAAAAAAAAAGTCATCGCATAATCTATACCGAAGGGATAACCGGAACGTAGTGTTACCGGAAATGCTGCGATACTGCAAGAGACGGAGGCTGAAGCCCCCGCCTCTTGCGTAAAATTTCAAAAAAATTGAAATTTTCCCCGGAAGCCGCTTGACATTTGTCTGTTGATAGGATATACTATTGTTGACAGCGGGGGTATTGTGCCTCTGCAAAAACCGCCTTTTAAAAAGGAGAATGCTATGTTTACGTTCCTGTTAGCGCAGCAAAGTGCTGCAAAATTGACCTCACGTAAGTGTAAGAGAGAG
>JAITOZ010000052.1 GCA_031289675.1 Planctomycetaceae bacterium | reverse complement strand
GAAGTCAGATGCGTACCGTCAGGAAAAGTGAACTCGTGATAAATGGTATCGAACGTTTCTCCCGCCAGATGCGGTTCGCTGCGTCCGCCGAGACCGATGCACGAAACGGGCCACGCCCCTTTCGCCCAACACGCAACATCAATGTTATGGATGCAGTAATCAATGAAGAGGTTTCCGCCCGCCCAATCGAAAGCGTGAAAACGTTTGATTTGGTATTCAACGGTACCCGGCTCTTTGTCCGTTTTCATCGAACCGTAGGGATTGTGCATCCGAAAACCGCGCAGATGAATCAGTTCGCCGATTTCGCCGTTATGAATCCGTTCGATGACTTGTTCGCGTGCTTTGCTGTGCCGCCACATTAAGCCGCAGGCGATTTTGACGTTCTTTTCGTCGGCAAGTTTTGCCGCTGCCTGAACCCGCCGCGTACCGGGGGAATCACTGCCGAAAGGCTTCTCCATAAAAACGTGAACGCCTTTGCTGACGGCATATTCAACGTGCATCGGACGAAAACCGCAGCAACTGGCAAAGATAGCAACATCGCCGGGCTTGAGGCAATCGACTGCTTTTTTGTATGCATCAAGACCGGAAAAACGGCGTTCTTCGGGCAGGTCCACTTTTTCCGGCTGTGGAGCCATTTGCTTGACGAGAGCATTAGCACTGTTAGCGGTTCGGTCGGGAAAGGCATCGGCAATGGCAACTAACTGTGTTGGTCCTTCAGTTTTCAGGGCATTGATAGCGGCACCGCGTCCTCTTCCGCCGGCACCGATAAGGGCAATTTTAATCGTGTTGTCCTCGGCGGCGTGAACCATTGGAATGGCAGCACCTGCCAAAGCACCGGCTGTAACAATGCCGGTATGTTTGAGAAATCGGCGACGGTCTTGTTGGGATTGTTTCGTTTGCATTGGTGATTCTCCTTGCGAAAAAGTTGTTCTGGCGAATATAGTAAAAGGAGCGTGTATTGTCAAGTCCGCTGCCGACGCTTTTGACGTGCCGTATTGCCTTGTTCCCCCGTTGCGGAAACGGTGCCGTAAGTTTAGAATACTCGTTCCGCTGCGGATAAATTCAATGTACGCTTCACACTATTTCCGTTGTTTGTTTGCCGTTTGTCTCGTTTCTCTGTCTGCATTGCCTTGCAGCGGCGGCGATGCACCGGCACCGTTCGGCAATCTTTATGAACTCGATGAAATGGCTCCTGCCGTGCAAGCATCGAAAGACCGCGTAACGCTCTCGGCATCATTCAACGGCAAACATCTTGTCATTGACGCTGCCGTTGCCCCAAATTGGCATTTGTATTCCGTTACACAGCCCGACGGCGGTACTATCCGTACGGCATTTCAATTCGGACTGCCCGAATTATCGTTACAAGAAGTCCGTCCGCTCGCCGAGCCGCACGTCAATACCAACGCCGCCGGTTTCGATGTCGATATTGAGGAACATCAGGATACCGTACGCTGGATTCTGACATTCAAAGACGCTCTGCCGAACGATGCCCTTATCAAAGGACAACTCGACGGACAAGTCTGTCAAAGCGGCGATGGCGGATTATGTATTCCGATAACCATTGCATTTGAAGCAAAATATGATGCCGGTTTGCAGATAGACCCCGCCGGTGTTGCCGAACGTTTTATCTGGCGTAATAAAGACGATGCACAATCGCCGGCTGTACAGCCGCCGGATGGACTTTCGCCGGTCGAAGTCGGCGGCGTGTCCGGTCTTTCGTCCGCCTTATTGTACGCTTTTCTCGGCGGTATCATCTTAAACTTTATGCCCTGCGTTCTGCCGGTTATCGGTTTGAAAGTGCTGTCCTTTTTTGAACAAGCCGGTCATAGCCGAACACGGGCATTACTGCTCAATGCGGCATATTCGCTGGGACTGTTATCAGTATTTTTCGTTCTGGCATTTTTCAGTCTCGGCTTAAGTATCCTCTTCACATTTGATGTGTTTAACATCGTGATGGCGTGCATCGTCTTTGCTATGGCGTTGAGTTTAATGGACGTTTGGGAGTTGTCCGTCCCGGCATTTTTAGGACGCGGTAAATCGGCGGAATTGATGCAGCGTGAAGGAGTTATCGGTGCGTTCGGCAAGGGCATCATTACAACGCTGCTGGCGATTCCCTGCGGTGCACCGCTGTTGAGTCCGGCAGTGAATTGGTCGGACTTGCAAATTCGTAACGGAAACACTGCGGCGGTGTTCGTGATGTATGCTGTTATCGGTCTCGGTATGGCATCGCCGTATCTGATTGCCGGTGCGTTTCCCGAATGTCTGCGGTTTCTGCCCAAGCCGGGACGCTGGATGGAGACTTTTCGTAACATTATGGGGTTCT
This sequence comes from Planctomycetaceae bacterium, assembly GCA_031289675.1. Classification (GTDB taxonomy): domain Bacteria; phylum Planctomycetota; class Planctomycetia; order Pirellulales; family Thermoguttaceae; genus WRKP01. The sequence continues at coordinate 2,892 of JAITOZ010000052.1, read as the reverse complement.
GCCTGCTCTTTGCTGTCGTTTGGATTTTGTACTTTATCCCGCTGGAAAAACTGCTGCCGACCGTTGCCGTGCTGTTTGCCCTTTGGTTTGCCTGTTGGCTTGCCGGACGCAATCAGATGACGGGCAAAGTCAAAGCGGCGGATTATACCGCCGGTCTATTGGTGTTAGCGGGTGTGCTTGTGTTTTCATTTGACTTGCCGCAGGTGCCGAATCGTTACACGTTGGAATCGGCAATGCAGTACCGTTTGCACGGCAATCAGGACGGGCATTGGCAGCCGTACAGCAAGGCAGCGTTTGATAAAGCGTTGGCATCGGGCAAGACGGTTGCGGTCGATTTTACAGCGGATTGGTGTATGAACTGCAAGGTGTTAGAGGCAAGCGTGCTGGAATCGGCGGAAGTGTTGCGGACGCTGGATGAACACGGTATTATCTCGCTGACGGCGGACTGTACCCGCAGCGGCGAGGCCGCGGATTTATTGTTACAATTAGGTCCCCGGCAGGTTCCGGTATTAGCCGTCTTTGACCCGAAGCAGCCGGCGAAACCGGCAGTCCTGCGCGGCGGTTATACGATAAAAACGCTCATCGGCATATTACCTGACTAATTTTTGCCGCAAATACACGAATGTTTGACGAATGATTTTGTGTTTTCAATCTGTTGACATTCTTTATCCGGTATGCTGCACTTACTGCCTCCGCTTCACCGAAAAACGTGATTTATATTGACAAAAGTCAAGAGAAAACACTTCGCAGCATTTCGATAATATTACCTTATTCAAGGCAAAATTCTGTCCAATTTCCTGGTACCGCCTCTCGTACCGAACAAGTCTATTATCTATCGAGAGTGTGTCAGTACTCTGAACGGTCTTGCCTCGTTTCCTCATCAACCGGCAATATCACGTCCTAATCGCCGGCTTTTTTGGCGGGTGCGGGCTTGCGCTCGCTCGTCTTTTCCGGCTTCTTGGCAGGCGTTTCGCCGGTTTTTTCGGCGGGTTGTTTTGCCAAAAGTTCCTGTAATTTTGCCTGCACTTCGCGCAATTGCGCAGCGTTAGACTCTTTATCTGCCGGTTCTTCGAGATATTTCATCTGCATCTCAAAATACTTTACCCGCGTTTCCAGATGTTTTATCTCGCGCAAATTGTCAGAGGCTCCTTGTGCGTGTGTTTCCGCATCGCCGGATTTTTTAGCGGGCACCGATTCACGTTCGCCCGTGTTTTCAGGCTTCCTGACGGGTTCTTGTTTTTTTGCGGGGGCTTGTTGCGCCAAAAGTTCTTGTAATTTTGCTTGCAATTCGCGAATATCTTCCTGCGCAATACTCATCCGACGTTTTATAACTTCTACATTTTCGTAGGATGGTGGACACTCTGCCATTATTGTTTGATATTTTAAATACGCTTTTTCAGATTCTATGCGTGCCTCTAAAGATTCTGTTCGTAATTCGAAAGTCAATACGGGGGCTTTTTTTATTTTCCCTTGAATATATTCGACTTCTACCTGTGTTTGTTGCCATTCCATTTCTGCGATCGCCAGTGGGGTGAGTCTTCTTTTACGTTTCATTTCTTCGATATCCTTTGAGGTGAATTCTATTTTTTTTTCCACCTGCTTGATATCCGTAAACTTACGTTCGACTATCTTTTCGCGATTTTTTTCTTCCTCTTTCTGCCTTTGCCTCTCTTTTTTTTGGGGAAGTTCTGCGATGTGTTTTTGTAATTTTTGGGTGAAATATTCGAATTTATCACTGTTGTCGTATGTTGAACCATTCATTCTTGAAACTTGTATAAAAGGATATTTACCTTCATTGTTAAATTTATTCATATAATTACCGTATTCATAATAGGGTGTTGGATTTGGATTTTTCTTTCGTTGAAAAGGACTTGTAGCTTTTACATCTTTTGTTAAATCGGAAACAACAAATCTACCCTTACTGAGTTCAATTAAATTAGCCACATGTCCGTCACGTTGTCTTTTGGGTTTTAGTTTTGTAACATCTATATATGCATCGTATAAAAACTTATCCTTGTGTTGCAAAAAAAGTAACCAATTATTGATGCCGATTTTATCCAACTCTTCGCTTAACACACAGGCTAACATGTCACAATCACCTTTTTTTGTTACTCTTGTGTATGCGGCCATTGAACGTTTCATGGGAAGCAGATCTGTATTTGTTATAGATATGTTATCGTCAATTTTATCACCAGTACTTAAACTATAAGTCAGTTCATTTGCAAGTTTTTTATATACTTTTTCAAATGTGGCGAGTTTTTCTTTTGATACGGGCGTCCAAGCGGGGTTATAATCACTACACGCATTTCGGTTTTCCCTTATATTTATTGTATTTTTTCGTTTTCTTTCTTCTATTTCTTCTGCGCTTTCTCTCTCTTCGTATTGTTTTATAGCCAGTTTTATTTTATCTATTTCATCCGGGTGGCGTTTATATGCTCTTTCCAGACTTATTGGTCCACCGTCGTTTATTTTTATCTCCGGACCTTCTTAACCACTAAAAACAACGGTTACTATTTTTCCTGCTTGCTTTTTGGCATAATTTTCCTTTGCTTGTTCTATGACTTTATCTATTTCTTTGATATATTGGGGATACATTCTATGCGCCATTTCAACTGTCACAATCGTATTATTTACCCATAATTTACCAGAAAACTCTTCCTTATTGGATGCATATATTCTTATCGGCAGCGGGTTCACTGCTTGCAAATCATCATAATCACCATTATAATCACCATTATAATTATCCGCCCCGCTCGCAACCGCAATCAGTTGCGTGTGGTCAAACGCATTGAGAGCGAGATACAGAAAGAGAACGAAGATTCTTTTGAAGAGGACACTTCCGCAGAGGCGGGTTTCGCAAACAGCACCTTCGGAAGCGGGACTGCCAGAGAG
>JAITOZ010000163.1 GCA_031289675.1 Planctomycetaceae bacterium | reverse complement strand
CGTCGCTGTCAAGTCCTCGCAAAAGCAACAAATTATTGATGCAATCTTACGATTTGATAAATGATTGTTATACATAGAGTTAGAGTAAATATCTAACTCCTAAACTTGTCAAGCCCCTATTTATTATACAATATTTTCTTCTTAAAAAACTTCCATAAGCGTTCAATTAAGTTCAGATTCGGCGAATAAGACGGTAAAAATGAAGTTTGATCCGCGCCGTTTCCAACTATGCCGCCGGTACTTTAGAACACTAATAACGAATCATAAGTTACGCAACAACTCTAGTAGAATTGGTATTGTCCTATCTCGTAGAATTCGGTACTCTAAATGGCAGAAGAGTTTGCAAGATGATTACTGTTTCCAATGCTGGAAATCCAGCCCTGAAGCCTGAAACCACTGTGTACACGATAGGTTACGAAGGAGTTACAATTGAAATGTTTCTCCGAAGATTAACAGCCGCAGGCATAAAGCAACTTATTGATGTCCGGAGGAATCCGCTCTCATGTAAGCCCGGGTTTTCAAAGAAGGTACTGGCTATGTATCTTAATGAAATTGAAGTCGAATATATTTTTATTTGCCTGAATTGGGCATACCTTCGTCTATGCGGCGTGAGTTATACTGCAACCGGTTAAACAACAGCCTCGCCAACACTGCCGCAGCCTTTTTACTGAACAGGCGGCGGTTCCGTGTTTAATCGGGGGAAGGCGATAGCCTATTTCTCAAAAAACCTGACCGGCTACGGTCTACCGAACAGGTCAGGTAAAGCACACGGGGCGTTTGCGTTTTATATCTGAAGCGAGAATGTCCATACAGATATTGACATCGTTCACAATTTGGAAATCGTACATTCCGGCGCAGAGAAAATCTGCCCCCGCTTCAAAAGCGTAACGGAAACCGTCCTTCGGATGAATCGCCCCCGCCGCCAAAACTTTGAAACCAATCCAAGGCTGTTTAAGCGTGTTCATAAATTCAACTGTTTCCTCCGGCTGCCGGCAATAGACGTTGTCCCGCTCCGGCTTGTCGGCGTGCCGCGACCAATACTTGTGATGATGAATCGTTTTCATCCAAAAGTCCGGTTCGATGCCGTGTTCGATACAGCCTTTAATCGTTGCAATTTGGTGTCCGCCGATACCGACCGGAACGTCCTCTTTCCGCACCCGCTCAATGAATTGGATGATTGCGTCATATTTTCCTTCCCTCACGCATTTGTCGGCAAGTTCACCGTAAAAATAGACCGCATCGGCTCCTTTGTCGATGCACTTTAACGCAGCGTCCAATGAATGGCTGTCGGCAATAAAATGGAGCGTTCCGTCTTCCTTTTCCCAATAGTCGTTCAAAATCCCGATGTGTGATTCGTGTCCGATGTAGGTGTTGATACCGCATGCTTCCGCCATCTTGAACGTAGCAATAATCTTGTCCCGCGTGAAATAGGCTTTGACCAAATCGGAGACGTAGAGTAAATCGCGGGCGTGCGCCCAGCCGCCGACAAGATTGCCGCCCATCACGAGCCTGCTTGTTTCAACTCCTTTGATAGTTCCTTTGGCAATCGGCTTTTTCAGGTCGGCGAGTTTGCCCCAGTCGGTATGTTTTCGGGACGCACCGGAGAGTCCATCGACCTGCACATCTTTTGCCGCACTGCCTTTTGCGGTATTTGTTTGTGTTTTCTTTGCATCGTCAGCGAGTTGTTCGGCAAGCACGAGTTCTTCATTGCTGATGATTGCCGTCCCCGCCGCCAAAGCGGCAATGTTCTTCAATACGTTGCGCCGTGAATCGATTGATTTAGACATGTTCTGCGTTCCTGTGAAAATAAAAAAGACTGCGTACTCCCTTATGATACTCTTTGCCGCTGCGTCTGTCAAGAATAAACGTAAATATCTCCTGCCGCCGTCTTTTACGCTCTTGCCGTATCCATTGCCCAAGCCTCAACGATGACGGGAAAATTAGCATTGCGTTCAAGATGTTCGGCTGCTTCAAGCGTCCGCTCCAAACGCCGGGCAGAAATTTCCGCAACCTCCGCCGTTCTCATCCGGTTTCGGAAAAACTCCGCCGATATTTGTAACACTAATTGAAGACGCGGACGGCGGTGTTCCGCCTCCTTGCCCTTCGCATCAATGTAACTATTTATTTCCGCAGCAAAACGTACCGCATCAAAGTGCTGCGGCGATAACGTCTTGATAATGCTGCTGCGCAACTCTTCAACGTTGCCGTCAATCAGTTCCATTGCCCGCTCAATACTCCCGCCGGACTGTTCCGCCAATCTGCGGGCTTGTTCCGGCGAGGAAACCATCTGCCGCTCAAGCAGCAACGCTGCTAATATATCGCCGGGCAGCGGAGCAAAACGAATGATTTGACATCGGCTGCGTATTGTCGGTAATTGTTTTGCCGTTGATGTTCCGATAAGAATCAACACCGAATCGTTCGGCGGTTCTTCCAATGTCTTCAGCAAAGCGTTTGCCGCCTCATCGCTGAAGTAATCGGCATCGTTAATGACAGCAATTTTCCGATGTCCGAGAAAAGCCGTTCGGGAAATGTTGTAGATTAACCCTGACTTGCCGCGGTGTTCCTTATCGCCGACAATTAAATCAAGCGGAAACTCTGACCTCTCCGCCGGTTTTGCCGCATAATACAAATCAACGTGAGGCGGCAAAAATTTTCCTGTATCAAAATTCCAATCGGTGACGTTCGGTGCGCCGCTGAACAACTTGCAGGATTCGCAAGTACCGCACGCATTCAGTTCATCATTATGGTCTTTGCAGAGCAGTGCTTTGGCGAGAGCAAAAGCAAACCGGCGTTTTCCGATACCGGACGGACCGACAAAGAGCAGCGGTCCAACAAGCCGACCGCGCCGTAAAGCCCGGCGGAAATGTTCCGCAACTTTATCGTGTCCCAATATATTTTCCAAACCGTATTGCATTGCCGAATTGCTTTTATGGCAGCGATGATTGAAAATAGAACATCGCAAAAATTGATTTTCAACCATCATTCTCCGCTCTTATTATGCACAGAACCTTACCGTTTGTCTACAATACGCCGTTCCTTTTCGTGATGCTGTTCTCATCGGTTTTTATTCTCATCACGGCATTGCCGCATTCCGCTGTCTATGCCGGTACGTATTATATTGCACCGTATGGCAGCGACCGTACCGCTGACGGAAGCGAAACAAAACCGTGGCAGACTCTCACCAAAGCCATTAAAAGCGTGCCGGACGACGGCTCCGTTATCATCGCCAAAGACGGTCTCTACACCGGTTTTATGATGCCTCACCGTGCTTTCTCGAAGCCGTGCCGGGTGAAAGCCGAACACCCGCATCAAGCCCGATTCACGGGAAAAAACGGCGGAAACAGAGTAATGTATCTTGATGCGTTGTCGAGAGTGATATTTGACGGGCTGCATATTTACGGCAACGGTTCGGATAACGGCGAATATCTTATCCAAATTGCAACGGAAAATACGCATCATCTTGTTTTTCAGAATTGTATCATTCACGATTCGTACAAAAACGATTTAATCAAATTGAATCACTTCGCCAATAAAATCCGTTTTACGAACTGTGTTTTCTTTAATCCGAACAATCACGGCGGCGATGAACATTTCGACATCAACACGGCACGGGACGTGATTATCGAAGACAGTATTTTCTTTAACGACTTTGCCGGCAGCGGACGTGCCGAAGACAACCAAAGCCATTCTTTCATCGTCGTCAAAAATTCCGAAAACGAACCGAATGTGTCGCAATACATTACAATACGCCGCAACATTTTTTTGAATTGGTCGGGCTTGCCTGACCAGGCGTATATTCTTTTGGGGGAAGACAATAAGGATTTTTTTGAGGCAGCGGATGTTTTGATTGAAAACAATCTGTTCCTGCATAATCAAACGGTGCGGACGGTCGGCACGTTTCTTTTCAAAGGCGGTCTGCGAAGGGTTACGGTTCGTGCCAATACAATCACCGGCGAACCGTTTCGTTTGAAGTCCGGACTCTTCGGAGGATATGCTGCCGTGTTTTGGAAGTTGAGCCGGAATCCGCCGCAGGAAGATATTTTGTTTGCTGGCAACATTTTTTGTAACAATGCCGGTTCGTCTTTGCGGTTTTCGGCAGGGAAACAAGAATACTTTGTTGACGGCGGATTCAAAGCGGTCAGTAACGTGTACTGGAACGGCAAGAATCCCGTTAAAGCGGAACGTGATGATATTTTCGTACCGAAAAACGACCCGCGAGCAATTTTAACATCGCCGAAACTGCCGGATGTTCCGGCAAAATTGCCGCTGCCGCGTATTGAAAATGCTGCGTCTGCCGAAAATTTTTCTATACGGAAGGCATTTGAATCGCTCGTCAAAAAGTATGCCGTTCCCGCACCGGGCAGTTCCGCTATCGGCAGTGCTGACCCGAAAAATATGCCCGAAGACGACATACTCGGTAAAAAACGCAGTAAGAATCCTGATATCGGGTGTTACGAAACGGAGAAGTAATGCAATGCGGCAATCGTCAAACCAGGCAGGCTGCTGTCCGCCCCGTTCTTATCTATCTCTTATCTTAATACATACCGCTGCCGTAACCGCCGCTGCTGCTGTTGCCGTAACCGCCGCTGTTGCCGTAACCACTGCTGTTGCCGTAACCGCCGCTGCTGCCGTAACCACTGCTGCTGCCGTAACCACTGCTGCCGCTGCCACTGCCGCCGGGCATAAAGTACGGACGCAAAATAACGTAGCATCTGTCCGGTGTAACAGCGGCTTCACTATAAAAAGACACCCCTTCCTCAATGAACGAAATCTCCGGCTGATACCCCACCTTGCCGCGGGAATCTAAAATAGTGTTAAACGGACTTGCTGCCGTTGCTGCTGCCGTTGTTGTCGCTGCCGTTGTCGCTGCTGTTGTTGCCGCCGTTGTTGCCGCCGTTGTTCCTGTTGAACTGCCTGTCGAGTTTTCCCCTGTCGTTTGTCCCAGCACGCCGTCGTTATTGAGCAAACGCAGCATCCGGTTCCGGTGAACAACCTGCCGCGCAAAACTTGCCTGTAAATCCGCCTCCGCCAATTCAGCATCAGCAGCCGACTCTGTCCGTCTGCCGGAATCCAACTGAAATTTTACAAAAATCCCCTCCGATTTCAGCGGATACGCCTTGCCGTCCGTCTGCGTTGCACCCGCCGCTGTGTTCGTGTCAATAGATACTTTCACAAGATTATTGGCGACCGTTCCCCATTCTTTTTGTAACAGTAATGTATAGGTTCCGTTAAAACCGCGGGGGCAAACGTACACCAACTTTTTTACAGGGGCAGCACTTTTCTTATTTTCTGTATTGATAATTATTTCCGGCTTCAGAAGTCCGCCCGATGTACTGCGGGGGCTTAAAAACCAGCAATACGTATCTGCCGGTTCACGCACCATCAAATCCAGATTCGCATCTCCCGTCCATTCTACGGTAATGACACAGTCCCGAAGTTTTGCCTCCCGTATCTGTTCCGCAAGTTGCTTTGCTTCTTCGCTGCGTCCGTTTTTCCGCATTTTATTGTTCACGGAAGCGAGCATATCCGAAGCATCCTGCACCATTTTATTCCCCGAAACGCCGTCCCACTCCTGCGAAAGAATTGCCAGTCCAATCCACTTCACCGGTTCATCATCGCTGTACTCGTTGTAGAGTTCCTCCGCGAGGCGGAGCGTTGCTGAGTAAAACTCTTTTTTCGGCGGCATCAATGCCAGTGCCTGCTGATACAGCGGGAACGCCTCCCGTTTCAAACCGAGCGTTGTCCGCATCAGAAGTCCGATGTTGAGCAAATCCATCGGGTCATCGCAAAAATCCGCTGCGGACAGGGCAGCCCGAAGTATTTCTTCTTTCGGTGCACCCTTCAAATACAGCGACAGTGTCAATGCTTCATACATCCACGGTTCGCCGCTGCCGCTAATGAGTGCCGACTCGACAATCGCAATGACATGCTCCTCCACGTGTTCCTTACTCCGCAGCCGTTTCACCAAACGGCGGACAACTTCTTTGACGGTATCCTGACGGACATTTTCGCCGGCAAAATAATTTGCCCAAAATTCGGCGGGATTTTTTGATTCGGCAGCCTTATCAAGCAGCAACTTCGCTTCGGCAGGTACACCGCGTTTGATTTCGTCCGGCACACTGTAGCTGCCCATTCCGCCGCCGTAACCGCCCCCCATTCCGCCCATCATTCCGCCGCCGTAACCGCCGCTCATTCCGCCCATCATTCCTCCCATTCCACCCATCCCGCCCATCATTCCTCCCATTCCGCCCATTCCGCCCATCGAACTGACGCTGCCGCCGCCCGACATAATGAGGTCGCCGACCGGATAAACACGAATCTGTAAATTCTCCGTCTTATTGGCTTCCTCTGTCGTTGTCAATAACAGCATTTCGTTTTTGACCATATACGTCATTCCGTGAGGCTCTAAAAGCATCTTCAGTGCGTTACGCAGCCGCATACCGGGATGGTCAAAACCTCCGTCCGGTGCTATCGGTGAATCGCTGCGGATTTCTCCCGCTTCCTCTAATGCAAATCTATGCAAATCTATATCTATTTTATCCGTACCGAGTTGGGAGGTAATTTGTCCAATCACATCGGCAAACGTTGTCGTATCGTCAATGTTGAGGCGAATATCACGCCGCTCTAAAACGTCGTTAACCTTTTTCGTAAAATCATCGGGGTCAGCAAGCGTGATTGTTGAGTATTTTGCCCGCCGGTAATCTGTCAGCAGCAGCCAGCGTTCGCGGTCAATGTACGATATCGGCGGGTCGTCCGGTATCGGTATCGCCGATTTTTCTACTTCCATAAAGGAATCAATAAAACCGACGTGCCGCAGATAACGCAACTGCTCATATTTTTCCGTGTAATATATCATCTGTGCCAACCGCCGGGCTGCGTGTCCCGCCGTAACTTCCGGTAAATTCTTCGATTGAAGCATATTTGTCGCTTCTTCGGCAACGGCAATCGCCGCCGGATATTCTTTGGCATCTAACAGCGAATCAAGCCGGTCAAAAACCTGTATTGCTTTGGTCCGAACTTTTTGTACATCACGAACCGCCTCCTGCCGCGACCGCTGCTGGGCTTTATCCGCTTCCTCCTGCGCTGAACGGAATTCACTAATGAACAATTCGTTTTCAATTTGCTTCAGCGAATTCCCAAGCCGGTCGAGCAGTGCATCCCGCTCTGCCGGAACCAAAGCCGTATTACTGCGTATTGTCTGCTGCATCAGTTTCAAACCCTGAATCGCCGCCTGCGGGTCATCGTTAGACCGCTTCGATGAATCGACTATCGCATTCCTCACCTCGTTATTAAGTTTCTGTAATACCACACCGTGTTCTCTGCTTACGGCATCGACCTGCGATTGAGGCGGAAGCGATGTTTGAGGCAACGCCGGTGCGGCGGCTTCGGATACCGGTACTTCGTCCTGTACCGCTGCATACGGTACAGCAGGCACCGCCTTGACGGCTGCCGTCTGCATTTTCTCTGCCTTATGAAAAAGATTTTGCGCCGTCTTGTTATCCGGTTCAGCAGCCAGTACATCGTTCAATATCAGCAAAGCCTTTTGCGGACTGCCGGTTTCCGTCGCCGCATTTGCCTTATCAATTTGATCTGCAATTCCCGTTACAAATAATTCCTGCATCATTATCAGCGAATCCCAGCCGGTAATCGGCATTGTCAAACCGCCGTCCTTGGAGGCTGTTTCGACTGCCGCCCGAAGGAAATGATTGCCGCCCTGTTTTTCCTTCGGGGTAACAACATAATTCAGTTGAAGCGTCTTGTCCGCCGATTTGCCTTTCAGTTCCAATGCAAACGCCGGCAATGTTTCTGTCTCTGCTTTCCCGATAATAATCGTTGCCCTGTCACTGCGTATCGGCTGTAATTTTTGCGGATAAACCGAAAACCCTGCGGGATATTTGACGCTCTCCGGTTCAATCCACACAACGTTCGCCGCTGCCGATTCTGCTAACTTCCTGCCTGCGACTTTTGCCGCTTGTTCGTCCTTGCCGTCCGCAGCCAACTCAATCAGATTACCGCCGGTTTGATTCGCAAACGCTGCAATAATTCCGTAATTTGTTTGAATTCCAACGCTGCACGCGGTGAATGCTATTTTTTCCTGTGCAAAAATTTCCGTCTCCTTCTTGAATGTATCCGTAGAAAGTGTTTTCGCCATACTCCGTCCGTCGCCGAGATACAGTACGCTCCGGTTCGTCCCGCCGCTGCGTCCCTCAAATGCCTTACGGACGCTCTGCAAACCTTTTTCAAAATCAGTCGCACCGAGCGGAACCCGCCGATGTAGGGCTTTCAATGCCGATTCTATTTCCGGCGAACCCTTTGCAGCGAAGCCTGCCGTAAGCGGCAGCGTCCTGACATCCATCGCAAAAATCTGAATCTGTGTATCGTCCGGCAGAGCGTTGATTGCCGTGATGACCGCTTGCAGGGTATCAAGCCGCGACTGCCCTAATTGGCTTGCGGACGTATCAATCAAAAAGACGGTTTCGTTCGCTTGCGGCACTGCGGCGGACGGTGCTTGCAGACCGGCAGCAAAGTAACTCGTACCTTGCGGAGCGGTGTAAAAAGAATACTCTGTCTGAATCGCATCGGCGCAGAAAGCGGAAGCCGCACCGTAAAAAACACACGCAACTACAAAAGAACGAACAAATCGGAACATCATCGTCATTTCTCCGTAACAAAACCAGCGCACTCGCATTGTATAGAATACACCACTTTATTGGAATATCAATTATTTTTTTTCTATTTTACCCATTCTTACAAGGAAGGGCTGTACCTTTCCGTCAAAATCGGTTAAAATGCCCCCTGAAATACATTTGTTTCGGAAAAAATCCGGTTATACCGCCCTGTTATTGTGTCGGCATTATAGTACGAGCAGCGCAACGAATCGCAACCAAAAGTTCAGGAAGGAGCAGGGATAATTCGCATGTTTGCGTTTTAGCCCATGGTAGGGCGCAGTATTTCTCCTCACTCTCCGCTATTTTGTTAACCATTCCAGAAATCACCGGTCTCGATTCGTACATCGGTTTAATCCGCATCCCGCCGGAATTGACCGTACCGCTGACCGAACGGGTCTGCCGGATTATCGACACCGAAGCGTTCCGCCGCCTCGCTAAAATCACACAGGTCGGGCTGGTCTCGCTCGTCTATCCTGCGGCACGGCACACCCGATTTGAACACTCGCTCGGTGTTTATCGGCTCGCTCTTCTGTTCCTCAAAAGACTCGCCCATATCAAACGTTTTACGGAGGTAATTGATAAACATTCCGCCGAACTTTTTATTGTTACAGCATTACTCCACGACATCGGGCATTTTCCGTACTGTCATCTGATTGAAGATATAAAAATAGCAGGAATGCCCAGCCACGAAGAACTGGCAGCCCGATATATTCTCAGCGGTGCCATTGCCGACATTCTCCGCAAAGACTGGAATATCGAACCGGATGAGGTTGTTGACCTGCTGACCGGCAAAAACGGCGGCAAGAGTCCCCGTCTTGCTGCGTCTGCCGTCAATTTACTTTCAAGTATTCTTTCCGGTCCTATTGACATTGACAAATTGGATTATCTGTTCCGCGACAGTTTGCACGCTGGTGTTCCTTACGGCAGACAACTGGACCAAGAGCGGCTCATCGGAAGTCTTTGCATTAACGAAAGGGGAGATGGACTTGCTGTTACAGAAAAAGGCAAGACCGCTGCCGAGTTAATGATTTTTGCCCGCTATGTAATGTTTTCCGAAGTCTATTGGCATCATTCCGTCCGCAGTGCAACGGCAATGCTGCAACGGCTTTTTGCAGAATTATACCGGCAAGGAAAAATCGGCATTGACCAGTTCTTTGCGTCTGCCGAGGACGATGCCGTCCGTTTGTTGTGTACTGCTTCACAAGGTACGCCTTTGTCAAAACTTGCCGAAGGACTTTTTGGTTCGCGGCGGCGGCTTTACAAGCGGACGGCTCAATACAGTATTCTTGAAGAGCCGCAGCAGTACTATCAATTAGCCGGCAAACCGTACGCCTATCTTTGCGAAGCGGCGGATAGACTGTCCGAATCAGCCGGCGAACCGTTCTCCGTGTTGATTGATGCCCCGCCGGTTCAAAAAGAGGTTGAAATAAAAATAGATGTCTATTTTCCGAAGCGGGATAGTTATGCCCCGCTGGAAGACATCTCGCCGATGGTGCGGGCGATGGCAAAGGAACAGTTTGATGATTATACCAAGCAGGTTCGGATTTTCACGTACCGAAAGCCGCAAGAGTAAATGTTACCTGCAACAAAAAAGGGAACGTTCCGCTCAGAACGTTCCCTCCCAAGGGAGACCAACCGTTATGCTTCTGTTTATCCGAAAAGCCTTCTACCGCCGTCTCCGAGCCAAAGCCGCACCGGCAAGCCCTAAGCCGACAATCAGCAGTGTTGCTGGTTCCGGCACTTGAGGCGGCGGATCCTCCGGAGGAGACGGCGGAACTGTCGGCGGGTCATTCGGGTCGCCGGGGTATCTCGGATTACGAGGATTACCGGGCGTATCGGAATGCGGAGCAAACCGGGCTGCAAACGGTGCTGCCATCGTCGGCTGATACGGCTCGGCGTTGACCGGCACAACCGGCTGCGGAACCTCCAGCGTTACCGGCTGGGCAGGGGCATTGGGAGTCATACTACACGTTGACTGGGAATTGCTCTCCGGCTCACTGTCAAAACTTAACATATTCGGAGCGGAACCGTCGCCGGTATCCAATGCGAACAACAACGGCTTTGCGGACTCATTCATACGCTCCGCAAAACAGACATCCGGCAGCGTAAACGCCGCGGCGGCAAACAATGCCGACAAACACACTAACTTTTTCATATCTGTCTCTCCTTCCTGTGTATTGCCGTTGTGGCAAACAACACCTGTGAAAAGTTCGATGCCAATCCATTTCGTAACCAATCCCGCCATCCTGACGGAATTATAACATATAACGGAACGGATGCCAACCAAACAATCGTCTTTCGCTCCGATTTTTCTGCAAATTCATTTTTCTACCGCTGCCTCCATCCACTAAACGTAGCAAATACCGTTCCCGTTGCAATTTTCCCTTGCCAATCCTGCAAAAATGAGGCTTCTGCCTCCAGAAATGAAAATGTATTTTCTGTAACTTGTTTTATATAACTATATTATGATAAAATTTTCCTGCCGCTCTTTTTTTGTTATTGTTATTGATTTGCGTCGGGACAAAAGAAAGTTTGAAAGACAATAAAATTGCAAAATAATGCAAATATGGCAAAAACAACAAAAAATGTATCATTTTGCGTTATATTTCGGAGTGATGCAAACGTTCTAAAAAAAACCAAATTTCCGCTTTCTGCTCAAAATCTCCCCGATATAACGTTTGCCTTTTTCTTTCACATCTTGTACAATGTGCCGATGCAATTGTCCAGCATCAGCGTCATTCCCGTTCTGTGCGAGTCCTTTCAGGAACAGACGTACATCGTCCATCAGAAAGACACGCCGCAGTGCCTCGTCATCGACCCCGGTTTAGCCCCTGAGATAATTGTAGAAACCCTGCAACAAAAGTGCCTTACACCCGTTGCGGTACTTATAACACACGGTCACGGCGACCATATCGGCGGTATTCCGGTACTGAAAGATATTTGGAAAGACTGTAAGATTTATATCGGTGAATTCGAAGCGGATAAGTTGACGGATGCCCGCCAAAATCTGTCCGCCTCATTCGGTTTCGGTCTGACGGTCGGACCGGCAGACGTACTGCTTCAGGATGGGGCACAAATTGAATTGGCAGGTATCCAATTTGAAGTCCGGCACGTACCGGGACACAGTAAGGGACACATTGTTTATTACATTGCAGTAGAACCGAAAGGGCTGCTTTTTGCAGGCGACGTGATTTTTCGAGGCAGCATCGGCAGAAGCGATTTTCCTGACGGCGACTCCGCTATACAAATACCGGCTATTAAAAAACAGGTTTTATCGCTGCCGGATGAGACAATAATTTATCCCGGTCACGGAGAGGCAACGACTGTCGGGACAGAAAAAAAGTTTAATCCGTTTTTGTAACGGATAATTAACATCGGAGAGAAATTGCTATGGGTTTATTCGGACCAAAAACCGGACAGGTACCGCTTTTTGACGAGGTGTGTCAGTATCACGGGTTAGATAAAAAAATCAAAACGTTGTTGCAGAGCGTTGTTAAAAAGTATCAGCCGCCGCGACCTGTTGAGATTTTTATTTTGCCGGACATTCTTCGCCAGGCATTGGCAGACGGTGATTTTGCCGACAGCCTTGATGACCTGCAAAAACTCTACGACAACTGGTTTCAGAGTTAGCGGCGGAGCGGCGGGGCTTTCTTATATCCGCGTTGTTTCGTAACTATTTTTTGTTTTGCTCCAATCTGCAAAGTACGCAGAGAAATTAAAAAAGATGTTCCCGGCGACCTCTGCACCTTGATGCAGGCAATTCCTAATAACATAGGTAAAATGGCGAAACACGGACGGTTTTTCCTGTATTATCCTTTCCCTGCCTTGTTCTGTTTTACCGGTGCAGAAAGTGCCGAAACGTCATACAGGAACATTAAGGTTCGCATCGAGGTTCGGTATGTCTAATACAACGGAACGTCTTACGGATTTGGATAAAAAGCACAGCGACTTGCTTGACCGGCTTTCGGTTCTCGACACGGAAATTGCCGCTGTCTTGCGGGAATGGACGCAAATAAAAGAGAACGATTCGGAAGAACCGAAGGCTGCGATGAAGGCAGCCGCCTGATATGACTATGTTCAGTACAATTACTCCCAGTGAAAGCCCAAGCCGGCTTCATCGAACACCGATGTGCCGAGCGTGCCGTCCGTAATCTTAAACATTGACGGATAGAGCGGTTCCCAAGCGGCGTTCGCACTCGGACAGT
>JAITOZ010000308.1 GCA_031289675.1 Planctomycetaceae bacterium | reverse complement strand
ATTACGCGGAAAAGACGGAACACGCAAGATTTTCCGCGATTTTCCGTTTTCTTCTAATTTTCAATTTACTAGTCACACCCTTATTTTTCATTTTCCGACCCCTTAATAGTAATGCGTCTCCAAACTCTTTGACTCTCAACAATTTCGCTGCCGATGCAATGTTGCCGGCAAAGGCGATACAACCCATACAGTCGTTAAAGTTTTACACCTGTTTTGCCGATACAAGCGGATGTATGAACCAATTCCGGCTTTTCATTCTGCTTTTCGCCGTACTGCCTTGTTGCGGCATTACATATAACGGTGATACTGCCGCTGCGGAATCCGCTCCGTCTGAACCGGAATTCATACCGCCGGCAATATTCCCGTCGCCGACAATATTCTCGGCAGAATTGCTGCCGAACGAATATGATTCGACCGGCTTTTATCCGGCTGACTTGTATCTGGGACAGAAAAAACGCCGGCGGGGCAGCGGCGGACGGGCTTGGGCTAATTTGTACTATGCGGACACAACACTGCATCCCCGGGATACCGCAAAAATCAGCCCTGACACCTACGGTGTCCAAGTCGGCTTCGATGCCGTCAAGCAGCACGGCATTTATTCTACTTTTTTTGCGAACATTCAGCAAAGTGAGATTGCCTGTCAAGGTGCTGACTCGAAAATCGAAAATTATATGTTCGGATACGGCAAATACGCTTTTCTGAAAGCCAGCCACTTCGGTTTTCTTGCCTCCGCCGGCTACGACGAATACAAGGTTCATACGGCGGGAGAAAAGTTAGGCGGCAGCGGTATGCAGGCAATGCTTTTCGGCGAGGCCGGAATTGATATTTTGCTCGGTCAATGGGCGCTCAAACCGTTTTATGATTTGCAGTACGGCTTTCTGTATCACGGACGTATCGGTGAAGCGGATTCGCCGGAAAAGATTCACGACCAGCACGGACACAGTTTTGCTCAACTTCTCGGAATGCGCACAAACTGGAAGCCGGCGGACAGGTTAGAGTTCCAACTGCGGACAACGTGGGTTCACGAATACCTCAATGAGCCGCCGCCGTTTTACAATTTGCGGTTCTCTGCCGTACAGGGAACGATGACTCCGGCGGTAATGTTTTTCGAGGGTTATACGGGACGTGATTGGGCTTGGCTCGGTCTTGGTATGAAATTCGAGTGTGATTTTAACGTATATCTTTTTCTTGATTACGATGTGATGATCAACGCCTATCACACTTCGCATCTGGTCAATCTCGGATTTTGTCTCGGCTGGTGAGGAAAAAATGAAACAAGCCTCTTGACAAAAAAAGAAAGTATTCTACAATATACAATATAAAGCATAGTAAGCCGATAGGGATTATGTATGTTGATTTTCCCTGCCCGTTTGATAGAATTTTTCAAACAAAATAACTATCAGCGGGGACGGCGGATAACTGCCCCCAAACTTTTAATCCTCTAAAGCAGGAGACGAACGACAATGTCAAAGAATTACCGCCTTGAAACACTGGCGATTCACGCCGGTCAGGAAATTGAGCCGACCACGTTGGCTCGTGCCGTTCCCGTTTATCGGACGACCGCGTACAACTTCAAGAGTTCCGAACACGGGGCGAATTTATTCGCCCTCAAAGAACTCGGCAACATTTATTCGCGGCTGATGAATCCGACGAACGAAGTTTTGGAGAAACGGATTGCCGCTCTCGAAGGCGGTGCCGCCGGTCTGACGCTTTCAAGCGGAACGGCAGCAGTTTATTTCGCCATCACCAACATTCTGAAGGAAGGCGATGAATTCGTAACTGCATCGAATTTGTACGGCGGAACGTACACGCAGTTCGATGCGATTTTACCGCAAGGCGGCATTACCGCACGCTTCACGCCGGTCAACGATTTCAAAGCCGTCGAAGGAGCCGTCAACGCCAGAACCCGCGCTATTTTTATTGAGACCATCGGTAATCCGGTTCTTGACGTTGCCGACATTGAAGGTTATGCGAAGATTGCGAAGAAGCATCATCTGCCGCTGATAGTCGATTCGACATTCACGCCGCCGACACTGCTGCGTCCGATTGAACACGGAGCCAATATCGTCATTCATTCCTTGTCGAAATGGATAGGCGGACACGGAACCGGTATCGGCGGTATCGTCATTGACGACGGAAAATTCGACTGGACTGACCCAAAGTTCACGCTCTTTAACGAACCTGACCGAGGCTATCACGGTTTGCGTTTTGCGCACGATTTAGGACCGCTTAGTCCGTTGGCGTTCATCCTCCGTTTGCGGACGGTCGGTCTGCGGAATCAAGGTCCGACGCTGGCTCCCGATGCGGCGTGGCTGTTTTTGCAGGGCGTTGAATCGCTGCCGCTGCGGGCTGCCCGGCACAGCGAAAATGCGCTGAAAGTTGCCGAACATCTGAAGAAAGAGAAAAAGGTTGCTTGGGTACGGTATTCCGGCTTGAAGGATGACCCGTCGCATAAGTTGGCGCAGAAATATCTGCCCAACGGACAAGGCGGAATGGTCGTTTTCGGTCTCAAAGACGACAAGGACGGCAAGAAAGCGGTGCATTTCACGGATAACATCAAACTGTTCAGCCTTTTGGCAAACGTCGGCGATGCGAAGAGTTTAATCATTCATTCGTCGAGTACAACACATTCGCAGTTAAGCGAAAAAGCCCAGTCGGCATCCGGCTTGCACAACGACCTGATACGCTTGTCGATTGGTTTGGAACACATTGACGACATCATCGAAGCGATTGACGATGCGTTGAAGTTAGTATAGAATGAACCGCATTAAACACGGGGAGCGGGTGCTGCAATGGTACTAACTCCCGTGTATTTTTTGGACGAATAACCTATAATTCCGATAGAATTAGTAGTACAATACACCCTAACATTAAGGAGTTAACGATGAAGAAGATTTTTGCAGCACTGACCGTGCTTGCGGCTTTAACGGTGTCGGCATTTGCCGCCGATTACGTTCTCACGAATGTTTCCTACGACCCAACGCGGGAACTTTACGAGGAGTACAATAAGGCTTTTGCCAAACATTATAAAGCCGCAACCGGCGATAATGTGACCATTGAGCAGTCGCACGGCGGCTCCTCCAAGCAGGCATTGAAGGTTATCGAAGGTCTCGAAGCCGATGTCGTAACATTGGCACTCGCCTTTGACATTGAAAACATTGCGTCCAAGTCGCAGTTATTGCGTGAGGATTGGCAAAAGCAGTTGCCCAACAACAGTACGCCGTACAGTTCAACGGTCGTATTTTTGGTACGGAAAGGCAATCCAAAGAACATTAAGACGTGGGAAGACCTTATCAAAGGCGATGTCAAAATTATCGCAGCGAATCCCAAAACTTCCGGCGTTGCCCGCTGGGGCTACCTTGCCGGCTGGGGATACATACTGAAAAAGGAACTCGGCGACCTGAAAAAATTGAGCGACCCGCAGTATGCCGCCGACGTTGCCAAGGCGCAGCAGAAAGCCAAAGACTACACGAAGGAAGTCTATAAGCGGGTCGTGGTACTTGATTCCGGTGCCAGAGGGGCATCCCAGACGTTTATTCAGCGGAAGCAGGGCGATGTTTTGTTGAACTGGGAGAACGAAGCCTATAAAGCCATCAACGACCAGGGCAGCAAGGACCAATTTGAAATCATTGTTCCGCCGGTTAGTATCCTTGCCGAACCGCCGGTTGCTGTCGTTGATAAGGTTGTTGATAAGCGGAAGACTAGAAAAATAGCCGAAGCGTATCTAAAATATCTGTATAGCGATGAGGGACAGGAAATCGCTGCAAAGAATTCGTACCGTCCCCGCAACAAGGATATTTTGGAGAAATACAAGAACAACTTCGTTACCGATGTCGAATTGTTCTCCATTGACGAAGCCTTCGGAGGCTGGCAGAAAGCCCAAAAGACGCATTTCGGCGACGGCGGGGTGTTCGATGAAATTTATGCACGATAGTTTCGTGAATTGAAAATGGGGAATGAGGAATGGAAAATAGTTTCCATTCCGGTACGCACCGGTTAACGCTTGCGCTGTTTCCCCTTTTCAGTTTTCCCTTTTCAATTAGTTATGAGACTGCCCGGCTTTCGCCTAACATTAGGATTCACCGTAACTTATTTAAGTTTGATTGTACTCATACCGCTTTCATTGCTGATATGGTACACGATGAACTTATCGTTTGCGGATTTTATCAAGACGGTATCATCGTCGCAGGTGATTGCTTCGTACAAGTTAACTTTTACCGCAACATTATTAGCGGCACTGACAAATGCGCTGTTCGGTTTTATGCTGGCGTGGTCTCTCGTCCGTTACCGGTTTCCTTTACGCCGTCTGATTGATGCAATCGTTGATATCCCCTTTGCGATGCCGACGGCGGTGTCCGGTATTGCCCTGACGACACTCTGTGCGGACTCCGGCTGGATTGGTTTTTATGCGGCAAAATATCTCGGATGGCAGTTGGCTTATACTCCGACCGGCGTGTACATTGCTTTGACATTTATCGGTTTGCCGTTTGTCGTAAGGACGCTGCAGCCGGCACTGGAAGACCTCGATAAGGAAGTTGAGGAAGCAGCCGAATCATTGGGAGCAACGCGGTTTCAGACGTTTCGCCGTATCCTGTTTCCGGCGGTTCTGCCGGCATTACTGACGGGCTTTACTTTGGCATTTGCGAGGGCGTTGGGAGAATACGGCAGTGTGGTTTTCATTGCCGGCAACATTCCGAATTACACGGAAATTACATCGTTATTGATTTACACAAAACTGGAGGAATTTGAATACCCGAAGGCAACGGCAATCGCTTTGGTAATGCTCGCCGCCTCGTTTTTGGCAATGTTCTTCATCAATGTAATACAATGGTACTCGTCAAGAAAAACGGGGTAAAACAATAAAAAATTAGAGAAGTACACAATGAAAAATTTCCCATCAAAAATTGCAGGCGGAATTGTTCCGGTAATTATTGTTACATTATCGCTGCTCTTTGTTGCCTTTTTTTTAGTTCTGCCGCTCGTTGCCATCTTTGTTGAAGCCTTTTCAAAAGGGTATCAGGCTTACATAGACAGTTTCAAGGGCGAATATGCCTGGTCGGCAATTAAACTCACGCTTATTACGGCAGCCGTTGCCGTCCCTGCTAATACACTTTTCGGAGTTGCGGCGGCTTGGTGTATTGCGAAGTACAAGTTTTGGGGACGCAATGCCCTTATCACGCTCATCGATTTGCCGCTGGCAATTTCACCGGTCGTTGCCGGTATGATTTTTGTTCTCGCCTTTGGACAGCGTTCGGTTCTCGGCGGGTGGCTGGTCGAACACAATATCAAAATTATTTTTGCTGTACCGGGCATTATTCTGGCGACCGTTTTTGTAACATTTCCTTTCGTAGCGAGAGAACTGATTCCGCTTATGGAAGAACAAGGTTCAATGGAAGAAGAAGCCGCTCTGTCGCTCGGTGCAAGCGGCTGGCAAATGTTCCGGCGTGTTACGCTGCCGAACATCAAATGGGGGCTGCTTTACGGTATTATCCTTTGCAATGCCAGAGCGATGGGAGAGTTTGGGGCCGTCAGCGTTGTCTCTGGAAGCATACGGGGAAAAACAAACACCGTCCCGCTGTACATTGAAACGCTTTATGCCAGTTATGCAACGGTGCCGGCATTTACAATGGCAACGCTCCTTGCCGCTTTAGCATTGATAACGCTCGTCATCAAAACAACAATCGAATGGAAAATCAAAAGAGACCGAAAAACGGCTTCTAAGTGAGGGAGAATTGATAATTGAAAATGGAGAATTATAATGAATTGTCCATTTTCCATTGTCCATTTTCAATTTGAAAAAAAATGCACATAGCAACACTTGCAGTTCACTCCGGTCAGCGCCCTGACCCGCATACCGGAGCCGTTAATGCGCCGGTTTACCTTACCTCGACTTATGAATTCGAAGGTATCGGAAAGTTACGCGGCGATTTCGATTATTCCCGCACAGGCAATCCGAACCGGCACGCCCTCGAAACCGTACTGGCGGCATTGGAAGGCGGAAAACACGGACTCGCCTTCGCCTCCGGGCAAGCCGCAACAACCGCTGTGTTGAGTTTGCTGCGTCCCGGCGATGAAATCGTTACCGTACCGAACATTTACGGCGGAACATTCCGCATATTCGATAAGGTTATCGTCAATTACGGAATCAGCGTCCGCAACGCACCGGATTTTACTCCAGAGGCGATTAGCGGAACGCTGACGGACAAAACGGTACTCGTTTGGATTGAGTCGCCAACCAATCCGCTGATGACAATACTCGACATTGCCGCCGTTGCTGAAAAGATACAGAAACAGCGGGGAACGCACAAACCGCTGCTCGTTGTTGACAACACGTTTGCGAGTCCGGCTTTACAAAATCCGCTGGCACTGGGGGCAGATATTGTAACACACAGTTGCACCAAGTACATCGGCGGACACAGCGACCTTATCGGCGGGGCAGTTATTGTCAACGATGAGCGGCTTTGGCAGGAAATCAAGTTTTACCAAAATGCGGCTGGGGCGGTTCCGAGTCCATTGGACTGCTATTTGCAGTTGCGCGGGATACGGACGCTGCCGCTGCGGATGACGAAGCACGGTGAAAATGCCCGGCGGGCTGCCGAATTTTTACGGCAGCATAAGAAGGTTGCCAGAGTGTATTTTCCCGGCTTTGAAGATTTCCCCGGACACGCCGTTGCCGCTAAACAAATGAAAGGAATGACGGGAGTCGTTTCTTTTGAACTGAAAACGTCAACCAACGATGTTATCGGCGAAGTCGATAAGTTTGTTCGGAAACTGCGATTGATAATTTTAGCGGAGAGTCTCGGCGGAGTTGAGTCGCTGGTATGTCATCCGGCAACGATGACGCACGCAGCATTGCCGCCCGAAGACCGCCGCCGCGCCGGAATCGGCGATAACTTAATCCGCCTCTCACTCGGCATAGAAGAGGCTCAAGACCTAATCGAAGATTTGAAACAAGCGTTAGAGTGAATTGATAATTGAAAATGGAGAATTGATAATTCGGATACGGGGTCAAACCGCAAAGATGTCCGTTTTCTTAATCATTCTCAATTTTCAATCATCAATTATCAAATAAAAAAAATGTCCATCGAAATAATAAACGTTACAAAAACATTCGGCAATTTTACTGCCCTGAATGACATTAGTCTGGAAATACCGGACGGAAAACTTGTCGCCCTCCTTGGTCCCTCCGGTTCCGGTAAAACAACACTCCTGCGGATTATTGCCGGTCTCGATGTGTTCGATGCGAATCCGAAGTCGGACATCCGTTTCAAAGGCAGAAGCGTTATCGGACACCGTATTGCCGAACGGCAGGTCGGGTTCGTATTTCAGCATTACGCCCTGTTCCGGCATATGAGTGTCTTTGAAAACATTGCCTTCGGTCTGAGAGTCCGGCGGGGTAGAAATAAATTCACAAGACAGCAAATTAAGGACAGGGTAATGGAACTCTTACACCTTATCCAGTTAGATACATTGGAAAGACGTTATCCCGACCAACTTTCCGGCGGACAGCGGCAGCGGGTTGCTTTAGCAAGAGCGTTGGCTATCGAGCCGCAATTTTTGTTACTCGATGAACCTTTCGGGGCTTTGGATGCGAAAGTCCGTTTAAATTTACGCCGTTGGCTTCGGCAACTCCACGACCAGATTAAACTGACAAGCGTTTTTGTTACACACGACCAGGAAGAGGCTTTGGAATTGGCAGATGAAATTGTCGTCCTGAATCAGGGACGAATTGAACAGGAAGGTACGCCCGACGAAGTATTTCACTCTCCGAAGTCGGCTTTTGTGATGGATTTTCTCGGCAGTGTCAATTTGTTTCACGGACGTATTGAAGGGGCAAGTGTTATTTTTGATTCCGACATAGCGGGAAAGAAACAGATTTTTGTCCGTCCGCACGAAATCGACTTATTGCCGGTCAATCCGAACGGTGCCGGTTTGTCAACGACGGTGCGGCGGGTGCAACTTGCCGGCTCAATCGTCAAGATTGAATTGCTTGACAAATCAAAACGTGAAATTTTCGTTGAACTTTCGCACGAGAAATACAATGTGTACCGTTTTAGTACTGGCGATACGGTATTTGCCGTGCCGCAAAAATCCGTCGTCTTTGAAGAGGATTACAGTATTTGACAGCAACCGGTTCTTCCAAAACAGAAGCGGTTATCTATCGGTTAAATCCTATCACTTGACCGAGGTTGCGGATAATCGTTGAGAGCGATGCTTCGTCCTGTTCTTCCGGCGGTTCCTTTTCCCCTCCAACTCCGGCTTCCAAAAGAGAAGCGTCCCGCGAATGTGCCGGCATCGTTATCGTTTGAAAACTACGTTTGAGACGTTTCGTATCTGCCGCCGCATTGTGTTCTTGCGATATTGACTCTTGCAGTACCGATGCCTGCGCCGCTTGTTTTTGAGCCACATTGCTTTCAGGAGCAGCCGCATCAGTAGTATTACCCGTTTTTGTGCCGATTTTCAGATGGAACGGCTGTATCGCTGCGGCAGATTCCTGCCGTTCTTTTACCTCTGCCGGTTTGATTTTCGTCGGCGGCACCTCCCATTGTGAATCAATCTGTCCCGTACCAATATGTCCGCCGGGCTGATGATGCGGTTTGTGTCCGCTGTGAATACGATGCGGTACTTCCCGAAACGTATCCGATACCGGCTGTCCCTTACCGTTCAATTTTTCACCGAAATACACCTTACGCGCTTCAGGATTGGCAAGCACCTCCGACGGCGTTCCCTGACAAAGTACTTTACCGGCTTGAATAACGTAACTCCGCTGCGTGATTTCCAATGTATCCTGCACGGAATGGTCGGTAACCAAAATAGAAATTCCTTCGCCCGCAAGTTGCCGGATAATCTCCTGAATACTTGCAACGGTAACAGGGTCAATCGCCGCAAAAGGTTCGTCAAGCAAAATAATCTTCGGCTTGGAAACCAGTGAGCGGGCGATTTCCAGCCGGCGGCGTTCGCCTCCCGAAAGTCCGCCGCCGTAATTGTGCCGCAAATGCGTCAAACGGAATTTTTCGAGTAACTCTTCGCAGCGTGTTTTCCGTTCGGTGCGTTTCATTCCCAGCATTTCCATCACGCCGAGCAGATTATTTTCGACTGTTAAACGCTGAAAAACGCTTTTATCCTGCGGCAGGTATCCCATTCCGCCGTCCTTGCTGCGTTTGTACATAGGCCATTTCGTCACATCCTGACTGCCGAGATACACAATGCCGCCGTTGGTCGGAATCAAGCCGCACGCCATCCGAAAACTCGTTGTCTTTCCCGCACCGTTTGGTCCGAGCAAACCAACGATTTCGCCCCGATTGATGTGAAAACTTACGCCGTCAACGACAGTGCGTTTTCCGTAAATTTTGATAAGCCCTTTAACTTCTAATATCGTCTGTTGAGGTGCCGCATCTGTTTTCATTTTCTATTCTCCGTACTCTGACGGAATGGTAACGAATTCACCGGAGAAAAGTCAAGATGAAACCGGCGGATTTTTTGCGGGGGAAAACGCCGTCTTGTGACGGCGGCTCTGATTACTGCATCTGATTACTATATCCGTATCCGTACAAAACGCGGTTACTGTATTCGCACAAACACGTCTTTTAGGGATTTGTACAAGTCCTGATAAACCGGCATACCGGCATCATAAACCTTCGCTGCTTTCGGATTCGGCTTCGTCTCCTTAACGACCTTAATCACCGCCTTGCACGCTTCCTGCACATCCTTAAACGCACCGGCTCCCGCAGCGGCTAACAGCGCAACTCCCAGTGCCGGTCCCTCTCCGCTGTTTATTGTAACAACTCTCTGACCGAACACGTCTGCCTGAATCTGCCGCCAAAACGGACTTTTCGACCCACCGCCGCTTGCTCGGATTTGTTTGACCGGTATTCCCAAGTCCTGAAAAATTTCCAACGAATCCCGCATCGAATAGGTTACGCCTTCCATTACGCTGCGGACAAGATGTCCCCGCTTATGTACCAGCGTCAAACCAATAAAGCAGCCCCTTGCAAACGGGTCGGCGTGCGGAGTCCGTTCACCGCTCAAATACGGCAGGAAATATAATCCCTCGCTGCCGGCAGGAGTTTTCTCCGCTTCCGCCGTCAGCCAATCGTACACGTCAACCTTCTTCTTTTTCGCTTCGCTCAAAAGTTCCAGACAAACGGCATTTCGGAACCATTGCAGCGAACCGCCGGACGACAGGTTGACTCCCATTAAATGCCATTTTCCGCGGACAGCGTGGCAGAAAGTATGGACACGTCCTTTCGGATCGATTTTTACTTCATCGCTGTACACAAACATTACGCCGGAAGTGCCTATCGAAGTCGAAAGAATACCTTCGCCGACAATGCCGTTTCCAATCGCACCGGCAGCGCAGTCGCCCGCACCGCCGACAACGAGGCAATCGGTCGTCAAACCGAGCAGTTTTGCCGCCTCCGGCGTTAGTTGACCGGTTACATCTTCCGATTCATAAACTTTGCCGAGTAAATCTTTGTCAAGTTTTAGGGCGGAGAGCAATTCTTTACTCCAAGTCCGCTTGGCAACGTCGAGCAGCAGCATTCCGCTGGCATCGCTGACTTCGGTAGCGTACTCTCCGGTCAATCTTCTGCGGATTTCGTCTTTCGGCAGTAGAACTTTGCGGAGTTTGTCATAATGCTTCGGTTCGTGATTCCGCAGCCAAAGGATTTTTGGGGCGGTGAAACCGGTCAGTGCCGGATTGGCAACGAGTTTGATAAGATTTTCACGTCCTCCGGCGGCGGTTTCGATTTCCCGGCATTCAGCAACGGTACGCTGGTCGTTCCAAAGAATTGCCTTGCGTATCACCTTGCCGTTCTTATCGAGAAAGACGCTGCCGTGCATCTGACCGGACAGCCCTATCGCTTTAACATCGGCAGGTTTCAGTTTTGCTTTTTTTATGACGGAGCGGACGGTCTTGATGACGGCGTTCCACCAATCATCGGGATCTTGTTCGCTCCAAAGGGGTTTCGGGGCGTAACAGGGATATTCCTGTGTACCGCTTGCCAAAATTTTACCGCCGGCATTGATAGCCAGCGTTTTCGTACCGGAAGTGCCGATGTCAATACCGAGAAATGTCATCGATTATCTGTGATTCAATGTTACAAAATTATGGCTCAAAATCATCGGGTTTGCGTTCCCAGGTGAATCCCGTCGATTCGTAGATATGGTCCAGCCAAGCCCGATACGCATCAGCAGATTCTTCCGGCTGACCTGCATAGACATATTCGAGCGGATACGCCGCTTGAAAACTGTCCCAGAGAACATCTTCCGACGGCGTACTGCTTTTGATTCTGACTACATAAACGACCGTCTCCGGCTGATTAAACGCAACCGCTGTTTCTCCGACCGACAAGGAAAAAACAGATTTCATAAAATCACCGCCCGGCACGTCAATGACTTTGTTGTCTATGAGCGAATTACCGACAGCAACACCTTGTTCCCGCACTTCGTCAAGAACAGGACGCATTCCCTGCATTAAGGCTGCCAACGGATGAATTCCCGCCCCGTAAGTTTTCCAACTGAACGGTTCGGTTTCGACAACCGTAATCCCTTCCCTTCCTTTGAAAGTTTCTGCCAAAGATTTTTGCGAAAGTTTCGTTTCTGCCGCCAATTTTTCTGCCGATTCTTTCGCCGGTATCCGTGCTTGAACTTCTTTCCAGCGTTTCACAACGGCACTTTCAACGTCCTCAAACTTTTCCGGTTTCCTTTCGCTCCTGACATTGGTAATCCAAATCAGCACATCGCCGCGGCTGCCGGAAAAAACTTCCGAATCAAAAGGCATCGGCGATTGTGCGTACAGCCCGACAAGCCGCTGTCTTTCCTGCATATCTCTGGCAAACTCGTTTTTCAAGGTTTGAAACAGCGTACCGGCGGGAACAATTTTTAAGAGCAAATCGTTATCCGCTGCTAATTTGGATAAATCTGGAATCGGCGGTACCTGTTTGCCTGCCTCAAAATGTTCGTTATACACTTTGGCGTATTCCTTCATTTTTTCTTGAATTTTCGGCAGCAGAGCCGATGCTTTTTGACGAGCCAAAACCTTACGGATTTCGTCCTTGACTTCATCAAACGGAACGAACTGCACAGCAGGCTGCGGTGCCGGAGTTGCAGCATCATTAACCTGTTTTGCGTCCGGCTTGGGGGCATCCGCAGCCGGTGCCGCTTGTCCGTCCGTCTGTTCTGCCGGCGGAGATTGAAATTTAACAAGTTTCGCCGTAACCAGCGAATTCATAGATGTTTTTTTCGGCTCTTCCTGTTTCGGCTCTTCCGCTTGGGGAGTTACAGCAGGAGTTACGTTGGGAACAGCGGGCTGTGCCGATTTCGGAGTCTCTTCTTTCTTTGGCTCCTCCGTTTTGGGTTCTTCCCGCTTTGGTCCTTCTTTTTTGGGTTCTGCCTGTTGCTCTTTCACTGCCACCGGTTTTTGAGGGGCTGGAAACAGAACACCGGCACCGCCTAACACCGGCAAACCCGGTAATTCCTTCTCTTGCTGGGCAGGCTGCTCCGGTTTGACAAACAGCGTGTCTTTGTTCTCCTCGTAATATTTCTTAATTTCGTCTTCTGTAACCGAGTCGAGCATTTTTTTATTCGCTTCGGCAATGACGTACTGAAATGCCAGTTCAGCAGGTTCGATAAATCCGGTCTCCGGCGAGGCGGCATCATTGTGTTTTTTCTTGTGTTCCTCGAAAAATTTCTTTAACTCAATTTTACTTGGTTCGGAAACCTGCCCGACAAACTGTTCGACCGGTACGGCAACGGCTTCAATCTGTACTTTGCGGTAAAGCCGCTGATACCAATTCCAGCGGGTTGCGGGCGAAATCGGTTCGAGTGAAAGTTGAAAACGCTCCAATAACTGCTGCCGGACAATTTCCTCTCCTAACAGATATTCGAGCCGCTGATGAGAAATGCCGACGGAATTCAGGCAATCCTGATAGATAGTGTCCGTCAGATAATTTGTCGTCAGTTGTTTGAGTAAATCGCTTACCACTGCCCAATCAGCCCGCAGCCCTTGCTGTTTGGCGTACTGCGAAAGCAGCCAGTTATTGACGAGGGTATCAGAATCCTGACGCTGGTCGTATTGCCGGACAAACTGCATCAGCGGACGGAGCGAATTCGTTTTCGTTTCGTCATTGGGGTCGGCAAGTTTCTCGTAGAGAACGTACATAAAACGGCGCATTATTTCCCGTTCATCGTTGAGTTGAGCAAGCGACTGATTGGTAACGTTGCCGAAACTCCGGCATTTGGCGATGGTGTTGAGTGTTGAACCGCCGCGGGAGAAAAGTTGCAGCAGCACCGGCAGGAGAATGAAGGAAATCATCGTTGCGATACCGATGACAGCGAGCCAAGCCTTTTGATTGCGTTGAAATGTCCGAAACGGATGCAAAGCCATATATTTGAGTCCTTATTAAATCCTTTATTTGATTTTGTGTAGAAAATACAGTACTGCCGCCCATTATACAAAGATAATTCTGTTTTGCAAAGGGCAAAGTTCTTTAGCGGAAAACAGAAAAGCATCCCCGATGGATCTATTTTAGTAAAATTCTCAAAAATTTTTTCAAACATTGCCTATTTTTGGTCGTTTAGCGAAAATAAGCAAAACAGAAAAACATATCTGACAAACAAAATTTCATCGTCATACAACACCTGTGCAGACTCTTTATCCTTGCAGAACTGAACATAATGACGGCTCCGAACTGCCGCCGAATTGCCGAATACCGCATCTAATAACTGATCCATACCGGAACTGAAGTCCGGCGAACGGCAAACAAATCCGGCAAGGCAACGGACGGAAGCCGGTGGCAGTTGACCGGCTATTTTGAGAATTTTTCAAAAAATTGAAAAATTTTTAAAACTAAACTGGCTTAAATAAGATAGTTTATCAGAGGAAGGAATAAACACTAACACAGGAGACCAAAAGTGGATACAAAAAACAGATTTTTTGGCAAGCCGGACGCAGTGCGGTTTTGGATATTCCCGAAGAGGGATAGGCGAATGTGGAGCGAATTTTTCGGACGTGAATTTCGGGACTACAAGGGTTTTGTCAATGCGATGACCGAAATAGAGAAAGCGAATGGACGAAAAGTCGAATGGGTCAATTTGACCGTCACGTTTATGATTGAGGAGTTGCAGCGGCTCAACCTCAAGGAAGATGACGATGTCGGCGAGGCTATGCAGTACGTTCTCGATAAATGGCGGGGCCCCGTGATTGAAAAATAAGGCTCTTGCCTAGCCTTTCATACCCGCAGCGTCAAAACCGCAAAGCCGCGTAAAATGCCGTAATTACGCCGTTGACGTGACTTTTCCTCCGGCAAATTCGTTTTCACTGTGATAGACCGATAATGTCCGTAATCATTCAAAACCAAAGCAGCGCAATCTTTCCAGCCGTCGGTATGAATGGTCGGGTCGAGCCGGTCTGGATTCGTCCCTGAATTATAGGCATCAGAGCATCCTTGAAACAATTCGGAACAATTGTTACAAAAACTTTTCCGCCGCGTTTCAAAAGTCCGAAAACCGGCGTTTTACTGCCAGCACAGCGACCGCGATTGCCGCGGACCCGTTTTGCTCCAAAGTACGACTCATCGAGTTCAAACGCGACGAGTTCCTGCCGACTTTCCTTCAATGTTTGCGCAAATACCTGCTCACGAATATCCCGATAACAGGAATCAACCGTGCGCCGATTCACGTCAATGATGACAGCAGTGAAGACCGCCGTAATATCCTGCAAAAACAGCGAATTATTTTGTTAACCTTATAGACACTTAACCTGTTATGACAAATAGACTTGCATTGTATCAAGACGTGAGATGCCGGGCAAGAGCCGTATCGCAACAATGCGCGGTCACGTACGGCTGCTATATGCTGATAGCCTTCTGCGGTGAGGGGGAAAAACGCGTGTGTACTAATTCTCTCTTATCAATTTATTAAGCAGTCCGCTTCTTCCCCCAAACGAGTGCGGCAATGCCGAACGTCAGCGGTCTGATACGTATGTCGTCCGCTCCAAGTTGCCTCATCCGTTCGGCAATACGTTGAGGCGAATCAAAAGCCGACACACTCTCCGGCAAATACCGGTACGCAGCAGCACCGATTTGAGTGTTTCCGCCTGCGCTGTTGCGAACAAACCGCTCTCCGATACGGGGCAAAACCGCCGTAAAATAGAAACGGTAAAGTTGCCGCAGTACCGGCATTGCCGGCATCGAAAAATCAAGTATCGCAACCGTTCCGCCCGCTTTACAGACCCGTACCATTTCCGCAAGTCCGCCTTGTGTATCGCTGACGTTCCGTAATCCGAACGCGTTGGTTACTGCCGCAAACCGGTTCTCTTCAAACGGCAAATGCAGCGCATCACCGGTAGCAAAGGATGCCGCACCGCCGTCCGATACAATATTATCCGATGCGGGGATATAACGTACCGTTTTCCGTTTTGCCTGTACAATCATTGCTTCGGAAAAATCAATGCCGTAGTAACGGCGGGCGGGACACCGCTTGTATAAAGCGAACGTTAGGTCGCCTGTACCGCAACAGACATCGAGAATATCACCGTCCGGTGTGCCTGTGTTCAACACTTGCCGGACGGCAAAGGAACGCCAATAGTAATCCATTCCGAACGAAAGAAAATGATTCAGAAAATCGTACCGCGGAGCGATAGAGTCAAACATCCGCTGAATCTTTTGCGGTGATTTATCCATAATGAGTGGCGAGCAGCGGGTCATTCGACCTGCGGTCAAAACTGAATGAGCCTTCACCTCTAAAATTTGCCCCCTGGCTTGCAAACTCGTTACCCGCCGCTTATTTTACTCATCTCGCGAAACAAATTGATTCGGATTCGGTACGTTCAATCCGTCTCTGTTTTCGTCCGGTTTAATGTAATGTACACGATTCCCCGATAGACAAGCAATAAAACGATTGCCGCTCCGACCGCCAGCGCAAAACCGACGGGACTTAACGGATGAAATGCTGCCGGTTTCGCAAAAACCGAAAAGGCGGCGGGACCGGCACAACTGCCGGCAATTCCAACAGCAAGGTATCCGAAAAATCCTTTCGGATATTCGCCGGGCAGAAACAGTTGCGTAACCAGAGCAGTAACGGTACCGAATCCTATCCAGACGAGAACGAGGTCAACCCACAATTGAGCAGCAGCAGAGAGCAGCATTTCGCATCATCAGGCTCGTTAGCGTCTAGTGTTGTTCGTGAAAGTCCGGCTGTGATTCCTGCAAATTTGCTGCTTCGTTCGGAAACGGAAACTCGGAACCGCGGGGAAAATAGTGGACACGGCTTTCGTGATAAAACGGTGTCGGCAGCGTCATACCGCAGGTATTAACGGTACATCCGGCAGAGGTTACTAGAACGACCGCTCCCAATGCGAGAAGCGTAAGAGTTAAAAACCGATTCAATCCTTTTGTTCCCTTCATAACAGCCTCACTGATAACAGTTCCTCTGCGGCGGAATATCCCCGCCCCTTCCCTTTATCGGTATAAAGAACGGGCGGACTAAAATGTTTTTTACGGTATTATTTTACCCCTATTCCTTAATTTGTTATTTTGTGTTATACTCGACCCTCGTTGCACTCAAGTATCTAGAGCAATGCGTCCTTAGTGTAGCGGCAACACGATAGCTTCCCAAGCTGTAATTGAGGGTTCGACTCCCTTAGGACGCTTCTTTGGAAATTGATTGAAATCAGTACGGCAATCTAGCGGTTGCCCAGCATTACGGCAATCCATCGGGTTTTCGGGTCGTTTTGCAGGACAATTTTTACGACCATCGTCAGCGGGGCAGAGAGGAACATTCCGGCAGGTCCAAGAAGCCAGCCCCAAAAGATTAACGACAACAGAACTACCAATCCCGATATGCCGAGACCGGCTTCCAGGTAGCGGGGTTCCAAACCGTAACCGGCGGCAGTATTTACCGCTGCAAGCCAAAGCGTTACAATAACCGCCGATGTTGTTCCCTGGTCCATCAACGCCAGCAGCACCGGCGGGACAGATGCAATAATCTGTCCAATGTTCGGAATGTAATTGAGAAAAAACATCAAAATTCCCCACAAAAGAGCGTATTCGACACCGAGAAACCAAAGTCCGGTTCCTGTTGCTGCTCCGGTGAGAATGTTGACACCCGTTTTGATTTTCATATAGTTCCAGGTGTCGGCAGCGATACGCTCGAAATATTCGTTCGATAAATCTCTTCCGCCGAACGCTTCTGTGACTTTGTTAGGTAAATGTGCCGCCTCGATGAGCAAAAATATCACCAGAACCGCCACCAAAGAAGAAACCGCTGCGGTGTTGAGAAGTTCTTTCACTCCGATTTGAACATAACCGACAAGAGTATCAACCTGCACGATATTTCGTAACGAAAATTTTACTTTTTCCTCTGTGTCCGCTTTTTCTATTGCTTCATTGTTTTGCGGAACAGCAGTCAGCTCTTCGGGATTTCCCCAATGCGGAATCGTTTTTTCGACAGCATCGAACCGGTCAAGGGTATCGTTAATCCAGTTGTCCGCCGCGGCGAGTCCGCCGGTTACTTTTTCCTGATAAACCGGAATTTTTGCGGCAAAATGAGTGAGCGATGTACTGAATATCCAGACGAAGCCGAGACCAAGCAAAAAGACAACGCCCGAAAGAACGAGAATGGCGGTAATGTCGGAAAGTCCCCTGTTTTTGAGCCATCGGAGCGGCGGTAGCAAAACCGTTGCGAAAAAGACGGCTAGAAAAAACGGGGCAAGAATATCTTGTGCGGCTTTGAGACCGGCAAAAATGACAATCAGTGCTGCCGAAGCGAGCAAAAACTTCGTACCGATACCGTTCGATGAATTCGTTTGCATAACATTCCTCCGTGCGGAGGAATGTTAACAATTATTTCTGTAACTGTAAAGAGCAAATTTCTGATGTTATACTTCTGCCTATTGAAAAATTGGTTTTGCATAATTTTAGGCGGGATGTTAAATTTTGGGGCTGGCATAGATAATAGCCTAAGGGGAAGGCAATTCTGAAGTCATTTAAGCCATTTTTTCAAAGTGGTCAATAGTTTTTTCGGCAGTCCGTAATTGAAGCGGAACTCACATTCTTTGAGAAACAAATTGAACTTACTATGCGGAATTCCATTGAACTTTCGCAGATGTCTCTTCGCTTGATTCCAAAAGTTTTCAATGCCGTTA
>JAITOZ010000303.1 GCA_031289675.1 Planctomycetaceae bacterium | reverse complement strand
CAAGTCCTCGCAAAAGCAACAAATTATTGATGCAATCTTACGATTTGATAAATGATTGTTATACATAGAGTTAGAGTAAATATCTAACTCCTAAACTTGTCAAGCCCCTAAATAAAATGCGAGAATTACACGGATACGAAGGTGAAACAACGCCGATTATGAGATTCGCTGAGGAAGCGTATGGTGTAAAGCCGGGGACGAATCCGCGTACTATCTCTAATAAGGTGACGCAGATATCATCGTTCAAACCCAAAGATGCGTTTGATACTGATATTGTTCCTGTTAAAGGAAATCATCCAGAATATAATCAGGTTTATCCGTTGGAGACGAGAGATGTGTCGCGATTAAATCAGCAAATTTCAAGTAAGTCGAATGAAATTAATGCTGTAAAGCATCAAATGCCTGATTATCGAGGCTTGCCGGGCGAAGGTACTTTTCTCGATAAGCAGGTGAGTACGCAGAAAACGTCGGGTCCGAAAATGCTGAATCCTGTAAATCCCGGTATTTCTAATGATCAAAGCAATTCTGATTAAAAAAAAGAAGCCCCCCCCCCCCCAACAGGGGCTTCTTTTTTACTGATTACGATATGCAGCCAGAGCATCTTCTAATTCAAATTCGTTTTCGACGAATTTGAATCGGACACAAGTATCCGGTTTTGTTTTTGTAAATCGGCTATGCCAATTTTTGTCGAAAGGCAAGGTGCCGTTGATTGCAGCATCAACATCTTCCTTGAAAACAACCGAACCCCAGATAATGGGGCAAAAATAATTCGGATAATAGTCACCGACTAGCCAGATATCACTTTCTTTCCTTAAGTATTTTGCTGCGTTGTACACCGGTATGGGGGAATCAGTCCATACCACTGAACTGCAGTATGGACTGATTTTTTTCGAGTTCTTATAACGATGTTGACTTTGCGGACAACCATTTTCATCAACGGGAGTGACGGCGAAACAGCAACCGTTATTTTCGTCTTTAGTGAGTTGAGAATGTCGGACATAACCGATGTAGTGGCACGCCGCGTGCGGATACCCGAATTCATTTTCGGGCATCAGATGTTCAGGTATTGGAATTTCTTTTTCCTGTACCAGAATCTCTTGATGATGTACTTGCGGTCGTCCGAATACGCCGGCAAGTTTCGTGAAAATGTTCATCTTTCTTTCTCCTTTTATAAGGGGTTAAAGTGTTCTCACAGATTTATAACGCTTTTCGGACGGGAATTTATTGTAGGGATTTGCAGGGCGTAAGCAAGAGGGGAGGGAGGGGGCTAAAAAAAAAAAACGCCCGTTCACCTGACGAGGGCGTTTTTTTTTGCCCTTTCAGGCAAAATTTTTTTCCTCATGACTCGAAATTGCGAAAGAACCGATTCCGTCCGGTATGTCACTGCAAGGACAAGTCAAAGTCGATATTCACGGACGCAAAGGGGATTTTACCAATAAGTTGTTCATCGAATTGCAAGTATGTCCAAACATCTATACTGATGTTACCGGTAAAATAGTGAATGACGTTTGGTTCAGCGGACAATCTATTCGGCAAACAGCACGACCCGAATCAACGTGGGACTATTGCCACACGGCAATCGGGAGCATCTTATTCCGGTCAACGGTGAAATGCGAAACGATTGAAGCACCGCAATTTGCGGTGTAAAACGTTCAGAACCGCCATCGCAAGACGGCGGTTTCGGTTACTTGACAGACCTATCTTACTGCGTTAGAATGAAGAAAGGTAAACTCTAACACGACTAGTGCAAATGACAATGAAATGCTCGAAAAATAACCGCCGGGAGTTCCTCAAACATACCGGTATCGCCGCCGCCGCTTTGACGGGTGCAAATTATGTTCACGCCGCCGGAAGCGATGTTATCAAAATCGGCTTAATCGGCTGCGGCTCACGCGGACTCGGTGCCGCAAATCAGGCATTAGGCACCGGTAAAGATGTCCGCCTCGCTGCCGTCGGCGACTATTTCAAAGACCGGGCAGCGAACGGAGCCAATGCGCTGCGAAAACAGTTTCCCGAACAAGTTGACGTAACAGATGACCGCATCTTTAACGGTTTCAATAACGATAAAGGCGTTATCGAATCCGGTGCCGATGTCATCCTGATTGCCTGCGCCGCCAAATTTCATCCGCTCTATGCCAAACGTGCTGTTGAAGCAGGCAAGCACGTTTTTGTCGAAAAACCCAACGCCATTGACGCTGCCGGTATTCATACACTCGAAGCAGCCGTTGCGCTGGCACGGGAAAAGAAATTATCGTTCCTTTCCGGTCTGCACAGCCGGTATTGTCCGCAATATCAAGCCCTCGTCGAACAGGTACACAACGGGGCAATCGGCGATGTGCGGATGATTCAGAGTACGTTTTTGCGCTCGCCGTACGGTGTTCGCGGTTATCAGGCGGGAGTGTCCGAACTCGATGTGCAGGTTTGGAATCAATATATGTTCAGTTGGCTCTCCGGCGATGATTTCACGCAGTCGCTGGTACACAACGTTGACCGGATGACGTGGCTGCTCGGCGGGAAAACGCCGACTCACGCCTTCGGAATGGGCGGAAGGGCTTCAATGACTGACCGGAAGTACGGCAATGTCTTCGACCATCATTCGGCGGGATTCATTTATCCCGGCGACACGCTGCGGCTTTATGCTCTGTGCCGAACGGAAACCGGCTGTTACGATTCCTACGATGATTTAATTATCGGCTCAAAAGGAACGGCTTACTGGAATGCCGCTAAAATTGTCGGTGAAACAAATTGGCACTACACGGGAAAGAAAGCCGGCGGTCATAACGAGGAACAGATTGCGTTGTTCAATGCGATACGCAAAGGAGAACGCATTGATTCCGGCGATTATGTTGTGAAGAGTACAATGATGGCGGTACTCGGTCAGATGGCTTGTTACACAGGCAGGATGATAGGTTGGCAGGAGTTGTACGACTCCAAGTTCGTGTTCAAGCCTGCACCGGAAGAGTGTGTTGCCGGTATGGAGCCGCCGGTCAAACCGGGCGAAAACGGTTCGTATCCCGTGCCGATACCGGGGAAGGATAAGTGGTGGTAAGAAGAAACCGGTAAAAAAACAGAAGTCGGGAACGGCAGCGGTCAGATAACAGGCAATGCGGTCGTTTCCGTCTCTTGCCGACCTTGCGGGAATACGGCACAACGACAGCGCAGCAAGCGTAAGTATCGGCAATTTAACCCTCCGGCAGCCGTCGGCGTGCTTTGCCGGTGTGTTTTGGTAAGTGGTACCTTATTTCCAACGTTGGACAGCACTTCTATCAGAGAGGCATCCCGAAGTTGAGGAATATGTTATCGAAAGATATTTGTAACGGAAATCTTTGTTAAATAACGAGGCGTATGAGGGTAATGCCTGCCGCAAAAAGGGAAGATGAAGCCTATAATGTTTTCATCGCCTTCGCAAGCATCGCCATTGATTTGCGGGATGAGCATCAACGCGTCCTAAAACATTTTACGTAAAAAAAACATCTTGGCAAACCGGCGGTTTTTGGTACAATGGGGGCGGTTATGCTGCATCAATGTTTTTTCAATCTGGTCTATTTTGCCGTCTTGCTCTGTTTTTCGCCGGTCTTGCTTTACCGTGCCGCTGCGCACCGCAAGTACCGCGAAGGCTTCAAACAAAAATGGTTCGGACGTGTTCCGAAACGAAAACACGTTCTCGGCAGCAAAGTCGAGTGGCCCGCAACAAAAATCATCTGGCTTCACGCTGTCAGTGTCGGTGAAGTCAATTTACTGCGTCCGCTCATCAAACGGATTCAGCAAGACCTGCCGGAATGGTGCTGCGCTGTCTCAACAACCTCCCGAACCGGTATGGAGACGGCACGCAAAGTCTATGGCGATACGCTGACGCTGTTTTATTGTCCGCTCGATTTCAGTTGGGCAGTGAGAAAAGCCGTAAAGAGGCTGCGTCCTGATGTCATTATCCTTGCCGAACAGGAGTTGTGGCCTAACCTGATTGATGCATGCAAAAAATACGGAACCAAAATTGCCGTTGTCAACGGACGTTTGAGCGACAAGGGACACCGCCGGTATTATTGGATACGTCTGCTGCTTCGCCGAATGTTTCGGCAACTTGACCTCGTTGCGGTTCAAAGCGATGTTTACGCCGGCTGGTTTCGGCAGTTGGGGGCATCAAGTGATGTTATTCGAGTCACAGGTTCGATGAAGTTTGACGGGGCGGCAGTTGACCGGAACAATACCGAAACACAGCGGTTCCGGCAACTGGCAGGCATTGCGGATACCGACATTGTGTTCCTTGCAGGCAGTACCCAATCGCCGGAAGAATTATATGCGCTGCAATGTTACGAAAATCTGAAAAACGAATTCCCGCAACTTCGGCTTATTCTCGTTCCGCGTCATCCCGAACGCTTTGAGGAAACAGCCGCAATGCTTACCGGCAAAGGAGTTCGTTGGCAGCGGCGGTCAACTCTGCCGTCTGCCGGTGCGCCGTCTGATGCTATGCTTCTTGCCGCAAGCCGGATTCTCTTGGTCGATACGGTCGGCGAATTGGGGGCTTGGTGGGGAACGGCGGCGATTGCGTTTGTCGGCGGAAGTTTCGGCAGACGCGGCGGTCAAAATATGATTGAACCGGCGGCTTACGGGGCGGCGGTGTCGTTTGGTCCGCACACAGAAAATTTTCGGGATATTACCGATTTAATGTTACAAAGCAAGGCGGCGGTAATGTTACACGACCAGTATGAACTGGAACGTTTTGTCCGCCGCTGTCTCGAAACGCCGGAGTATGCCGCCGAACTGGGAAGAAAGACAAAAGAATTGGTGCAAAAACAACTCGGTGCAACGCAGCGGACGCTCGAACTCCTGCAAACACTCTTTCACAGCGAAGAGGAAGACGACGATATTACACGATTAACCGTTATCGAAACAAATACGGACGGCAACATAAACAACAATAATACGGATAAAAAATAATGCCGAATAATCATCAAAACGAAGTTTGGGTTTTTGCAGAAATTCAAGACGGTACTTTACAAGACGTGTCTTTGGAACTCTGCGGCAAAGCGGCGCAATTAGCCGAAAAACTCGATGTCAAAGTCAGTGCTGTCCTGCTCAAAGAGGAAGATGCATCAGATGCCGCTGCGTTGACGGATAAACTTATCCGCTGCGGTGCCGATTACGTTTACCTCCTTGAACATAAAACGTTAGCACAGTACCGGACGCAGCCTTATGCATTTGCGGTCGTCGGGCTGATTAAGAAATATAAGCCGCAAATTTTTCTCTTCGGGGCAACACCGCTCGGACGCGACCTCGCTCCCCGCATTGCTTCGGAAGTGCGTACCGGTTTGACGGCGGATTGTACCGACCTGCAAATCGAAAATGTTACAGAAAAAGACGGAACGCTCCATCCGAATCTCCTGCTGCAAATCCGACCGGCATTCGGCGGGAACATCGTGGCAACGATTGTCAATTATGACCAGCGTCCGCAGATGGCAACTGTTCGTGAAGGCGTGATGCCGCTCAAAGAGTATCCGCAGCGCAGCGGCGGGGTTATTCGGGAATCAGCAGTGTTAGACGATGAGACGCTCTTTTGCGTTGAGGTGATAAAGCGGACAATCGAGAAACGCAAATTAAATCTGAAAGGAACGAAAGTGGTTGTTGCCGGCGGGGCGGGGGTCGGCAGTAAGGAAAACTTTGATTTACTTTTTACGCTGGCAGAAACGCTCGGCGGGGCTGTCGGTGCGAGCCGGGCAGCGGTGGACTGCGGATTTGCCGGTGCTGAACACCAGATTGGACAAACGGGAACGACAGTACGACCGGCATTGTATATCGCCTGCGGAATAAGCGGAGCGATTCAGCACCGCGTCGGAATGCAGGACTCGGCAAAAATTATCGCGGTGAATACAGACAAGGATGCCCCGATTTTTTCGATAGCGCATTACGGCATTGTCGGTGATCTCAGGCAGGTTGTCCCGATGTTGATACAGGCATTTAAGGAACGGTAAGGTTTGTACGTATGCGGGAGGCATAAGCCCCCACGATTGTAACAATAATGATTTACTTTCATTGCAGCGGTTGCAAGTATAAGGTTTCCGCACCAGAGGACGAGGCGGGTGAGATGATGTTGTGTCCGTCTTGTTTTACAACGTTGCGGATACCGCCGCCGAACACAAGCGTGGCAATCGAAAAAGCGGAACAGGCTGGTTCGGTATTTGAACTGCGTCAAGACGGGATATCAAAAGTTTATGATGCAAACATTCCGGTCTATTGCCGGTTGTGTCATACATTGATGTACGCCGATGAATCGCAAGTGGGTACGAATCTGATGTGTCCTGACTGCGGTACACAAACGCCGGTTCTGTCTGTTGTCAAATAGATTTCGGCAACAAACAGCGGGAGTTCGTTCGCAGCGTTAAGGAGACAGCCTTACTTTGAAAAATTATGCCCGCCCTCTTGCAATCGGGCATAAAATTTGGCAGAATGTACTGAACGGTTCTCTCCACATTTCAATTTGATGTACAGTTTGCAGCAGTTATACTGCTGCCTATTGAAAATTGGTCTTGCATAATTTTAGGCGGGATGTTAAATTAGGCTCTTGCCTAATATCTCGCGGCTTGAAACAATGCAAGTCTATGCGTTATAACAGGTTAAGTGTCCCAAAGGTCAACAAAATAATATTGTGCTTTTGCGAGGACATTACGGCTGTCATCCGCCGCAGTTCAACAGTATTCCGGCTTACGGTTGGATTCGCCGCTGACAAGAAAAGGAATTGAAATCGAATTGCGGTCGTCAGCGGGTGAATATCAACGGAGCGGTTGATGTTACAACATTAGAAACGGTAACGGATTTCACGGATTCGGTGAATGCTCAATCGACTATCCGGCTGTTCGGGAAGTTGGAAGCAAAACACTCGCAGGCAAAAGAGATTTATATGATTCTTGACAATGCGCGTTATTATCGTTCTAAAATTCCGGCGGCATAGTTGAAAACGGCGCGGATCAAAGTCCGGTTTTTACCGGCTTATTCGCCGCATTTGAATTTGATTGAACGCTTATGAAAGTTTTTCAAGAAGAAGATATTGTCTAATAAATATTACAAAAAGTTTGAAGATTTTTACAGTGTTTATTATAGGCATAGTCAAGAACTTTTTTCGATGCCGGACGAAGTACAAGGCAGAACTGCGCTCTCTCCTCGCCGAAAACTTTCACCTGTACAAAAATCAATAAAACCAATTTTTAATAGACAGAAGTATAATAAGGACGGTCTATTTCATTGGAATACTCGACTTCGTTTATGAAAAAGACACGGATAATCCGATAGTGATTCGGGAAGTTACGTTAAAAGACCAAGTACGGCAGTCCATTTCATAATAAGTTGACGCTGATTTATATTCAGATGCCGGTATTCAGGAAGACGGAGTCGAAATTGAAGACTCGTCTGGACAAGCGGTTGTATTTTTTGAAACATTTAGCGAGTCTGGAACACATACCGGCGATATTGAACGAAAAGGTTTTTAAGAAGGCATTCAAGACGGCGGAGACAGCGGCAATGCCGGAACCGGAACAGGAGGCATACGACCAGAGCCGCAATGAGTATTGGACGTACCGGCGGAAGTCATTACACAGGCAACGGGGCTTTCACTTGACGAAATAGATAAGTTGAATTGACGTATTATTTTTGTTACTGTAATCTCTCTGTTTTTGTCAACGTATGACCGTTTCAATCACTGCTTGAGACACCGGCGGCACTTGCGGCACACCTGATAGCGGCGCATCCGGCAGCGGCACAACCGGTACGAAAAGTGCCGCAGGTTCAGATGACGACAGAGGCATAACATTACCCCGGCTCCGCAAAAAATCAGGGCTGCAAAGGTCAATCGCCCGGTAAGCGTCAAACGCCGGCATATCAAACGTTGCCTGCGGTATCGGCTGTGCCGCATTAAACACCGGCGCACCCAAATCGATAGTAATGGCTCCGTCCGCTCCCTGACACTGTACTTCGATGCGTTTCGGATAATAAATTCCAGTAGAGCGGTCATAACGTAAATCGGTTGCAACCGAACGGGCAACCAGTTCATTTTGCGGAGAGTACATTTCCTGCCGTAATACCCAGCCGATTTTCGAGTCAACGATTGTCCGTTTCGTAAATTGTCCCGACGGCATTTGACATTCCGAAACGATTTCCCAATTTCCGTCTGCTGCCGGAAGCGGTCCGGTATGCCGGTCGGTCGGTTTGAATTCGGCGATTCCCAGTGCATCGATGAGCCAATCCGGTTCTATCGGTACGGCATTCCGCACGGGACAAACGGCAAATTGGTCGTGCCGGCAATAATACATTTCGCCTTGCAGCCGGCGCATCCAAAACCAAAAAAGCGTGTCGTTGCTGCCGAAGTCGAATTCTTTGCCGCTCAAACTTGATGCCGCCCCTTGTATCCGCAGCCGTTTCGGACGTTCAAAAATGATTCGGCTTTGCAGCGGAATGACCACACCGGGAACGTAAACAGAGGCGTTTTCAGCGGTAAAATTACGTATCATTTGGCTGTTCCGGTTGATTGCCGACGTAATTTGTTCGAGGGTCGGATTAGAAGCGGCAATCATCGGCGGAGCATTCTCTTTCCGCTTGAAAGCGTTTTTAAGCGATTCGCAGCCGGTCAATGAAACGAGAAACGCCGCAATCAAAAATACCGAAACGGTCTTTTTCATAACGGAGTGTAATGATTCGAATCAAATGATACAAGAGGAAACGTCTTGGACGTTTGGTTTGGTGTTAAACACTGATGATGCTGACATTAACCATAAACTCGTCCTCTGACCCTATTTTCTCTATTTGTAAATCTAATAGGATAACAAGTTACAAAAAATACGCAAAACTAAAGAAACGGCTTGTAATCAGCGTAAAAGATATGCTAAAATGACGGTGAAGAAGTTGTTCGGCAACCCCAATAGAAGGCTGCGTAATACGGGCTGCTCCCCCCATCGGGGCTGTATTTGTACTTCGTTTTGACATAAAAGCAATTTATAAAGATTGCTAGCAACATATATCATCAAGAATATAATGGACAGGAAAGTCGGCTTGATAGCCGGTTGGGGACGCTATCCGATTTATCTCGCAGAAGCCTTAAAACAGGAAGGATTCGGTGTCTATTGTCTCGGCGTTATCAATCACGCTGACCCCGCCTTGAAGAGCGTTTGCGATGTTTTTTCACCGCTTGCTCTCGGCAGATTACACAAAGGTATCCGTTTTTTTCGCCGCCACGGCTTGACGCACGGGACAATGGCGGGGAAAATCAATAAAAAGTTACTCCTTGAACCGTGGCTGCTCTGGCGGCAACTGCCCGATTTTTTTACGATTCGGACGTTTGCCCCGATGTTCCTGACCCGCCGGAAAGACTGTAAAGACGATACGCTGCTCAGTACTGTCGTTAAAGCCTTCGGCGAAAACGGTGTCGAATTACTGCCCGGTACTGATTTTGTTCCCGATTTACTTGTGAAACGTCAAAAACTCACACGCCGCGGTCCGAATACTGCCGAATGGAAAGATATATGTTTCGGCTGGAAACTTGCCAAAGAAATGGGGCGGCTCGATATTGGTCAGAGCGTTTGTGTCTGCGGTCAGGCAGCTCTTTCCGTTGAGGCAATCGAAGGAACGGACGAATGTATCCGCCGTGCCGGTGCACTTTGTCCGGGCAAAGGTTTTACGGTAGTCAAAGCGGCAAAGCCGCAGCAAGATATGCGTTTCGATGTTCCAACGTTCGGTTTGCTGACATTACAAACGATGTACGAGTCCGGTGCAAGGGTGCTGGCGATTGAAGCAGACCGAACGATATTTATCGACAGACAGGATGTGGTCGATTTTGCCAACCTGCATAATATGGTAATTGTTTCGATACACGAAACGGATTCGGCGAAAGAAAAATCGCCCTTTACAGAATATCCTGCTTACTGAACGGAGAGAAAACGCCGCACCCGGTTCCAGATGCCGATAACGAGCGGGAATCTAGGCGTGTAAAATCTAACCGGCTCCGGTATAATACTTCCTGACACTTGGAGACTTGTCTGATGAAAAAATATGTTTGCAAAATCTGCGGTTATGTCTATGACCCCGCACAAGGCGACCCCGACAGCGGTATCGCTCCCGGAACGGCATTTGAAGACATTCCCGCCGACTGGGCTTGTCCAACGTGCGGCGTTGGAAAAGATGAATTTGAACCCGTAGTGTAGTGTATGCAGCGGTAACATATTGGGGGTTTGCACCTTTCCGCTCTTAACGGCGGAGGCATCTGCTGTCCCCGCCGTTACCGTGTTACTTTTTGCAACATTCAGTATCCGCAAACTGCTAGTTCGCCGATTACTAATCCACAAAAAAGCCCGTTGCGTACCACGCATCGCCCTTGCCGCGGCGGATGTCAAAGCCGAAGTGCGTGTGCTGCCGGCGGACGAAGTTCCAGTGTGCCGATGAATTACGCCAGGCGCGCATACATCCTATCGCCGCCTCAAACACACTCTCGCTGCTCCAACTCTGCGCACAAATCTCCGACGGACTGCCGCCGCCTAACGCATCCAATGCCCGGTTGCTGCGCGTGCCGTAGTTTTGATGCCCCATCACGCCCTTGTCCGCTTGATACTCTGCCTGTTCTGTTGCAGCCGACGCGGCAACCGAGTCCGGCGTACCGTCCGCTCCCAACGGATTATGCGGATGTATCCGAACAGCATAAATCATCGTCCGCTGCGTCAATGTTCCCGCTGGCAGTGTTAGGAACGTCAGAGTCTCCTCAACGGTCGGGACAACTGCCCGCCAAAACGGCAGAATCGCAACAGTTTGTCCAAAATACGGCACATCGGAATTTTCAAACTCCATCAATACAAAACCGGGATAACGTGCCATTTCGGCAAAATCTGGCGAATCA
Organism: Planctomycetaceae bacterium; assembly: GCA_031289675.1. Taxonomy (GTDB): domain Bacteria; phylum Planctomycetota; class Planctomycetia; order Pirellulales; family Thermoguttaceae; genus WRKP01. Next base: position 4,505 of record JAITOZ010000303.1, on the reverse strand, counting down.
CCTGTATTGCGTTTCTTGACATCCATCGGCAGTTTAAGCAATACGTACTTGCCCAACTCCGACTGTACCGTCCAATCTTTCAGGACAGTCTGATTAAACTCCCTGCAAGCAGAGGCTATCGGCAGCGGTACTCGTTCGTTCGACTGCACTTCGGCAACGTGCCGGCTGCCTTTCTGCACATAAGATTCCTTTGCCGGCTCCGCCAGTTCCGGTGAATCCGACAGAGCCTCAAAGTAAATCAGAAGGTTGCAGCGGGAATCCTTTGCAGAACGCACCGCCGCCTCGTAATCCGTTTCCCAATGAATCGTACATTGAGAATTCTGCGGTTCTTCTTCCGATACCGCCTTCAATGCTGTTGCTTGTGAAATATCCGGCACCGCAGGCGTAACCGGTCTTCTGACCATATAACGCTGCGCTGCTGAAACAGCGGTTGCCGAACTGATGAGTATCAGAACGGTCAGGAAAACCAATACGCCTGATTGGATTTCCCCTTTTTTACCCGATTTGCTAAAATCGTTAAATCGGTTATAATCGGTGCAAAGCAGCGCGTTGCAGCGGTTGATAACCTCGACATCCTGCCTGTGAGAATGTTGCATTAGACATTCCTCCGGGGTTGATAAAAAAAAAAGTCAAACTTTACCGATTGCGTTGACTTTAACGTTTGTATCGATTATACTGCCGTTGCAGTAAAATCGCAACAAGATAGCACACTTTTATCCGACAAAGATATGTTTTTTCGGATAAAATGCCGGACTAACTTGTTTGTTTTAACTAAATTAACATACACTAACCCGTTTCCAACAGATGCCGAACACATTTCCCCGCCGGTTCATTATCATCAGCCTCCTGTTCACCGTCTTTCTTTCCGTTACTACTTCTCTCGAAGCGGCGCGTTTGATAAGAAACCGGTATCTTCCCCGATTTTCTGGGGATGATCAAAGCGGAGTTACGCTTTCGCAGGAAAAAACACAGCAGCAACTCGCCGCCCTCGCCGCTAAACTGAAAACAGATTACCGAAAAATAGCGGATACCGATTTGCAGCGCAGCAAAAAATTATTGTTACAGGAAGTCAATTCCTTAATCCGTGTATTACGCAAGGAGCCGAAAGATGTTGCCGAAGAATGGAAAACGGCATTGAAACTTGCCGAATTAAAGGCAGCATTAGAGAAGAATACTCTCGATGAAACTCTCGTTGATGAGGTACAGAATACTTTGTATTCCAACAAAGAAGGTATCCGCTGGACGCTCTTTGACGCTCTGCGGTCAGCATTGAGACGTTACCAAAACATTGATAAACTGTTGAAAAATAACAATTACGATAAACAACTGGTCAATGTTCTCGACAATCTGCCGAAGTACGTTTCACAGTACAATGCCGTCAGCAGTCCGCTTTATGCGGAGGCGATTACCGAAGTAACCGGCTGGCTTGACGACATAAGCCTTTTTGAACCCCGCACAGCCGGGTTGGCAGCATTAACCCGCAGTGCCGTTTCCGGTGTGAATGTCCGGCTGCAAATCAGCGAAGACTTTATCAAAGCCGGTTTTGGACAATCTGTTTCGGAAACATTTGATATTGACGATGATATTCTCGGAACGAAGGTTGTCGGCAGCGGTACGGTGAACGGCAGGAGTACAGCCGAGTTAGCAAACTCAAGAGACACGGCGGCAATTAAGGTTATTCTCAATGCCGATATGCAGTCGGACACGAAGGGTTCGCATCCGCCGGTTACACTGAAAACGCATACAACAGGTACTCTGTCAGGTGAAAAGGATGTTGTTTTTTCAGCGGAGGCGGTTACAACGAAGCCGGCAAAAGCGCAGGCAAACTTAAAGCCGGAAATTTCTGATGTCCGTATCAATGCGTGCCGGATAATCAAGCCGTTCGTAAGGATGCAGATAGGTTCGCAAAAGGAAGATTCTAAAGCGGAAGCCGAATTAAGGGCAGCGAGACGGTTAAGCAGGCGGCTCGATGAACAGATTGACCCCCGTATTGCTGAGTTGAACGAGCAGTATCAGAATATCCGTCAGCCGCTTGTCAAAGCCGGTCTGTTTCCGAAGGTTTGGAATCTTTCGAGTTCGGAAGATGCTGTCGATTGGTCAATTCTTTTGGCAACACAAAATCAGCCTTCGGCTCCGCAGCAGACTCCTTCGTCCGCAACGGGCAGCGGTTTAACTGTACAAATACATCAGTCGGCAATCAATAATCTGGCATCGACATTCCTTGCCGGCAACTTTATTGACGAAGAAAAATCGGCAAAGCGGATTGCCCAATACTTCAAGAACAAGCCGAAGTTTTTGGAACGTCAGTCCGATGTTTCGCCGGCAAAGGTTTCTTTCGGACAAAAGGCTCCGGTGGACGTTTCGTTTGCCGATAACAAAATCAAAGTCGTTGTCCGTCTTGAAGATATTGAAGTGCTGAATAGCAACGATAAGTCCTATGTTATTACGGTTGAGTACAACGTGAGCAGCAGCAAAAAGGACGGCAGGGACGTTGTTGTTTTGGAGCAAAGCGTTGCGGAAGCGTATCCGAGTTCGTACAAACAGGGAGGCAGGCTTTCGGCAGTACAGACGATTATCCGTTCGTACTTGATGAAGCGGCTTGAAAATTTGCCGAAGCACTTTGAGGCACAGCCGCTGAATGTGGAGGGCGAATGGAAAGACAAGGGGCAGTTGATACCGTTGTTGGTGTCGGCGGAAAACGGCTGGCTGACGCTGTCGTGGAATTGGCAGGAAAAATAAGCTGACAGCCGGTATGGTTATGCGGCATAGTTATAAGAGGCGGAGACTAAAGCCCTGCCTCTTTATCTTCATTTTCGCTGCCTATCCCGCCGCGTCCTCTTTTGCCGCGAATGCGTTGTCTCTTTCGTACGCCGCCGAAATAAGACTCGTCAGCCTCGACTTCGCCGTTGAAAAAGGGCGACTCTAACTCTGTGAAATGGGCAATAATTTTTCGTAATTTATTGTAAAAAAGATTGACCGAATTTCGATTAACACCGGCAAGTTCTGCCGCCATTCGGGCTGTTACGCCGGCAACAAAAACGCTAGCAACTTTTTCGACCGGCTCAAACCAAGACGAGAACCCTTGATTTTCATATCCTAAAGCATATTACACCCTCCTGTTCTAAGCTATTATCTATGCCAGCCCCCTAAATTGGCTCTTGCAATTCGTCCCGCCTTCCCGTAAAATGCTCCCGACAATCAGAATTCAAATCGCAAGTTTTGGTCTTCGTACTTTCATCTCTACCCGGTTCGCCGGTTGAAGGTTGCGGAAAATATAGTGGTTCATTGCGTTTCCCGAAAGGGAACGTTATGCACTATACTTGCGGGTTTCGAGATATGCGCTTAGCGTTTTATCTTGCGGTATCGGTGTATATTGCAGTCCAGTAGAGAGGACGGGAAACCCGCTTGAGACCACGTAGCGTTCCCGTTTTTATGCGCTGCGTTACAATGTTAAACTTCGGCGGTTTGCTTTCCCAACATAAAGCAAACAATGACAGTAAAGAATGTGGACGGCAACGGACAGAACGCTGGCAATAATACGACCGGAGCGTTGTATAACGAAATGACAGCACAAGGACTATTTCTTTTTCGTTGGAGAAGTTATTTGCCACTATTGTTTGTTATTATGATGATTCTTGTTCTTTACACATACGAGCCGCTGTTTGACAATCCTGTCAAGAAATTGTGCTGGCAGTTGTTAGCCTTGCTTATTGGTTTGATAGGACTAATTATCCGTTCACTTGTTATTGGTTATGCTCCTGCGAGAACATCGGGACGCAATGTTCGGGAACATATTGCCGACACTCTCAATACATCTGGAATGTATGCGTTGACACGTAATCCGCTCTATCTTGGCAATTTTTTTATGTGGCTTGCACCATTGCTGTTACTGCATAACATATTTCTTGCAATTATTTACTTGCTGCTTTTTGTGCTATATTATGAACGGATTGTTGCTTCCGAAGAAACTTTTCTTATCAGCAAGTTCGGAACACAATATCAAGATTGGGCTGGCAAGACACCGTTTCTTTTCCCTCGATGCTGCTATTGGAAGAAACCGGAATTGCCGTTTTCGTGGAAGACCGTGATACGCCGAGAGTATCACGGCTTATACGGATTGATTGTGTCAATGACTGCCGTTGTTGCTATTTGCGATTTCATTGTTTGTAAACATTTTGTCATCAATCCGGTTTGGACAGGTATTTTCATCTTCGGAACGTTGGTCTATATAACGGTTCGTATCGTTGTCAAAACAACGCGGGTGTTAAACGTTGCAGGACGGCATTAGAGTTTTTGCAGGTGTATCGCTTTCTGCCGTTACTGGTGACCAATAGTATCTACACATCTTTTTTATCGAGTATTGGAGCGAATTTGGCGAGTAGTACACCATCAATTCTAAATTTATGTAGTTACTTGGCATTATTTTTAAGGAGTTATAATGTTTTTGTTGTTTGATTTCTAGGTGCTGTTCTACAATTACTGAATGATCCAATTATATCCGAAAA
>JAITOZ010000174.1 GCA_031289675.1 Planctomycetaceae bacterium | reverse complement strand
GGTTGATACATCTCTACACCACTCTGGAAAAAAAGCAACTCGATGAAGCCGATTTGGATTACACGCTGGCGATTGCCGACACACTCGGTTCGGCTTTGGAACACATCAACAAGCAAAAGGAACTTACGGCTAATTTGTCGCAAGCCCGAAATGAAAATATCCATTTGCGGGAAATACTGCAAATGAACAGCGAAATCATTGGACCGAGTCAATCAATGAAGATGCTTCACCATCTTATTGCCAGAGCATCGGAGGGTAAAACGTCTCTGTTGATTCGGGGTGAAAGCGGAACGGGAAAAGAATTGGTTGCCAGAGCGGTTCATTTTGCTTCCCCCCGCAAAACTAAACCGCTGATTTGTCTTAACTGTGCGGCGTTGTCGGAGTCGCTTTTGGAAAGTGAACTCTTTGGGCACGAGCGAGGGGCTTTCACGGGTGCGACCGAGCGGAAAATCGGAAAATTCGAAGCGGCAAACGGCGGGACACTGTTTCTTGACGAAATCGGCGAAATGACGCAAAACCTTCAGTCGAAGATGCTGCGGGTACTGGAAAGTTCGGCGTTTCAGCGGGTTGGAGGCAATCAAACCATCAACGTTGACGTGCGTCTTATCACGGCAACGAACCGCGATTTGGAAAAGGAAGCTGCCGATGGTGCTTTCAGACACGACTTGTTTTTCCGGCTTCGGGTTCTCGAAATTGTTGTGCCGCCCCTGCGGAAAAGACTCGATGATATTCCGCTTCTGGCAACGCATTTTCTAAACCGGTTCTGTGTGGAAACTGGACGTAAATACTCCGGTTTTGATAATGCGGCGATGAAAACGCTGATGAGTTACCGCTGGCCAGGCAACATTCGGGAACTGAAAAACGTGATAGAGCGGGCGGTAGTTCTCGGTACAGAACCGATGATAACCGAAGATGACCTGCTGCTTTCTAAACTCAACACGACCGGCGATACAATTCCTCCGGCACTCAACGGGCAGGAAATTTTTGTTCCGCTGTCTCTCGAAGATGTGGAGAAAAATCATATCATCAGAACGCTGGACTATGTCGGCTGGAACAAAAGTCAGGCGGCAAAGCAACTTGGTGTTGAGCGGACGACGCTTGACCGAAAAATCGTGCGCTATGACATTGCGGTTGCAAAGTAAAAAGTTACATAGTAAAGTTACAACAAAAATGGCTTCAACGTATTATGCTTATACCGTATTCCAGACGGCTGCTGTAAAAATGGTGTTGGCGGAAGAAGGTTCGGTGTTGACAAACGCCAGTTTTTGCTCTGACCGTTCCTCTGCCGGTTGTGCCGTTAAGGACGCACAGGAACGAACGACACCGTTCTTAAAAGAAGTCTTGCAGCAACTCAAGGAATATTTTAGCGGCAATCGCAGAGTTTTTGAGATTCCGGTTGCTTTGAAGGGTACGCCGTTTCAGGAAGAGGTTTGGAATGTATTACAAAAAATTCCTTTCGGCGAGACCCGCAGTTATGGATATATTGCTGCACAAATCGGCAGACCGAAAAGTTATCGGGCGGTCGGTTCGGCAGCCCATTGTAATCCCGTATCGGTTATTGTACCGTGCCATCGGGTTGTCGGTTCGGACGGCAGTCTTACGGGGTATGCGGGCGGTCTGGAATTGAAGCGGATGTTGTTGGAAAACGAAAGGCAGCGGTATCCTCGCTAGTGCATACTTGATTTTGTTATAGAGTAAATGTTTCGCACAGAAAAAAAGTGCGCCGAATTGGGGGAGAGTTGTTTTTTGCGTACTCGGCGCAAAATAACTTGGAGCAAAACAATTTCCCGGTCTTATTCCCTTTTGACTGAAATACGGTATCATTTATGCTCTGCTGCACCGGTTTTGACAGCCGCTTTGCCTGCCCTCTGTAATTCATACTCGGTCATATATGCACGAAACGATACTCGTCCTCAATTTCGGGGCGCAATATGTTCAGTTAATCGCACGGCGGGTCAGAGAATACGGAGTCTATTCTCAAATCGTTCCCTTCGGCATTACCGCCGATGAAGTTCGCCGCCTGAATCCCAAAGGACTTATCTTTTCCGGCGGTCCGGCAAGCGTGAACGATGAAAATCCCCGTCTTGCCGATGCCGCCTTATACGAACTCGGTATTCCGATTTTCGGCATCTGTTACGGTATGCAGAACCTTGCCGCCGCCTTCAACGGAACAGTCCAATCCGCCGGACATCGGGAATACGGAAGAGCAGCATTAGACTTAACTTCCGATGGTGAAACATCTCCGCTGTTCAAAAGTACGCCGAAAAATCAGCAGGTCTGGATGAGCCACGGCGACCGCGTTACCCAACTGCCGGCAGACTTTGTACTGCTCGGTACGTCCGAAAGCAGTCCGATTTGTGCCGTCAAACATAAAACGAAAGATATTTACGGCGTACAATATCATCCCGAAGTCGTCCATTCGCCCTTCGGTCAAAAAATCATCGAAAATTTCGTCAAAGACATTTGCTCCGGCAGCGGCGATTGGTCAATGAAAAACTTTGCCGCCGAAACCATTGAGCGTCTCCGCAGCGAAATCGGCAATGACCAAGTCATCTGCGGACTTTCCGGCGGCGTTGATTCCGCCGTTGTTGCCGCTATCTTATCGAAGGCAATCGGCAAACGCTTAAAATGTATTTTGGTTGACAACGGACTGTTGCGGCAGGGCGAAGCCGAAGCAGTGCGTACTGCCTTTGAAGGACACTTTGATATTGATTTACACACTGCCGATGCTGCCGATGGATTCCTTGCTGACCTCGCCGGAGTTACGGAGCCGCAGGAAAAACGCCGCCGCATCGGACACCGTTTTATTGACGTGTTTGCGCAAGCGGCAAAAGAATTCAACGGGGCAAAATATCTTGCTCAAGGGACAATTTATCCCGACATTATCGAAAGCGGTCAGGCACTGTATCAGTCGCATACTTCTGCCAACGCAACGATAAAGTTGCATCATAATGTCGGCGGGCTGCCGGAAAAACTCGATTTCCAACTCGTTGAACCGCTGCGGGAACTGTTCAAAGACGAAGTCCGGCAACTCGGCATCGAACTTGGTTTGCCGGAGGATTTTGTTTGGCGGCATCCGTTTCCGGGACCGGGTTTAGCCGTCCGCTGTCTTGGGGAAGTAACACGGGAAAAAATCGAGCGGGTGCGTCAAGCCGATGCGGTGGTGATTGAGGAAGTCTGCCGGGCGGGACTGTACCGCAGTGTTTCGCAGGTCTTTGCGGTTTTGCTGCCGGTCAAAAGTGTTGGTGTTATGGGCGACGGCAGAACGTATGACGATGCTGTTGCGGTGCGTTGTGTTACAACGGACGACTTTATGACGGCGGACTGGTCGCCGCTTCCCGACGAAGTGTTACGGAAAATATCGACGCGGATTATCAATGAAGTTAAAGGTGTGAATCGGGTTGTCTATGACATCAGTTCCAAACCGCCCGCCACAATCGAATGGGAATGACGGCATAATTGTTACAACGGTTACAATCGGTACGGCAAAATGTTTTTTCAGTGTTTTTTTTCGTAAATCCGATTGACATAGAGGGTAACGGACGGCATAGTGTAACAGAGTACGCTCGCAAGGTGCCGCAAAAATGTTAGTCCTGTCCCGAAGAAAGAACGAGAGCATTGTCATCAACGACAACATTACGGTTGTCGTTGTTGAAGTGCGCGGGGACAAAGTGCGGCTCGGCATTGATGCCCCCAGAGACACTACGGTACATCGGCGGGAAGTCTATGATGCCATCAAACAGGCAGACAACCCCGTAAAAGAATTAGCGGATAAAATAGACCAATAATGATTTATGCCGGTCAAGCGGAGGGCACGGGAGTCGAACCCGCAACACCTTTCGATGCACCTCATTTCCAATGAGGCTGCTAGCCATTCGCATACCCTCCAAGCGGTTACCATTCTCAGCGGCTCTATTATAACGTATCAACGGAAATGGGCAAGGACGGTAAAGCACAAATGAACAAGGATAAAAGGAAACGAAATTTTCTGTTGCCGTTGTACCGTGTCTTAACGACTGTTAGTATTGCTGCTGTCGGTCTTATCGTCAGCATTACGGTCTGTCCCGATTCCTGCGGGCAGGTTCCGGTTGCCGTACCCGCCGCAGTGCCGGATGTGCCGACTGCCGAATCAGTGATTAAAGAATTGTCAACAGGAAGTCAGGATACCGAAAAATCCATTGATTCCGTTGTGAAATCTATCAGCGAGAAAATGTCTGCCGCACCGGTCACCAAGGACAGCGTCAAGTCGGCAGTGGAGGGGGTGTTGGTCGTTGATGAACCGCTTGTACCGGAGGTCAATCTGAATGCTGCCGAAGCCGTTGATACCAAAACAGGACGTTACCCGCCCCGCCTGAAAGTGGACTTCAACAAATTTCCGCTGTGTTCCCCGCCGCAGAGTTTCCCATTGCAGAGCAGCGGCTCGGCTGCTGCCGGTTCCGGCTTTGTACCCGATACCGGCAGGGAAGTTGCCGAGCGGATTAAAAAGCGGCTCTGTGAGCCGAACCTGAATATTACGTTCAAGAACAGGACGGCAACGGTAAGCGGTGCTGTTATCTCGGAGCGGAAGCGGTTCCTTGCCGAAGTGATGTTGTCTCTTGAACCCGGCATTGACCGAGTGACGTGCAGCGAGTGATGTGTTGCGTGTGGCGAAAACTCATCACTCGCCACCAACCACGCGTCATTAATGTTATGCGGCGGATTAAAATCGAAATTTCTTATGACGGGAAAAATTACTGCGGCTGGCAGCGGCAGCCGGACGTTCCCAGTATTCAGGAAACAATCGAAAAAGTCATCCTTAAAATTACCGGTCAAAAAATCTCTGTTACAGGAAGCGGACGAACCGATGCCGGCGTTCACGCCCTGAAACAAACTGCCGCCTTTTCGACGGACAGCACTTTAAGTGCCAGCGTGTTTTACCGTGCGCTCAACGGTTTTCTCCCGCCGGACATCCGTATCCTCACTGCCCGGGAAGTTCCGCTGTCCTTTCATCCCATTAACGATGCCGTCTCAAAAAGATACCGCTATTTGATTGACGACAACCGTCCGCCGTGTCCGCTGACACGGAATTATTGCTGGATTTACCGTGAAGCACTCGACATTGCAACAATGCACGAGGCAATACAGTATTTGCTCGGCAAACACGATTTTGCTTGTTTTCAAACACAGGGTTCGCCGCGAAAAACAACGCTGCGGACGGTCAGCGGAGTTCTCGTTGAACGCTGTGAAATACCGATGATGAATGCCCGTTTCCTACGTATTGAGGTCGAGGCAGACGGTTTTTTATACAATATGATGCGGACGATTGCCGGTACATTGGTGCTTCTTGGAACAGAGGGCAGTCGGGGGCAGAGCAATCCGCTGCGGATGAAAACGATTATTGAATCGGCAGACCGCCGTCAGGCAGGTCCGACCGCCCCGCCGGGCGGACTGTATTTAGTCGGCGTTACGTATTAGCAAACAGCAGGGAGCGGGAAGTTGAGAGTGTTTTTAGTCCGCTTGCGTTTTAACTCTTGCAAGTGCTGGTTTAGGCGACGGCATTCGTCGAGGCTATCCAAATGGAACATACCTGATTTTCTGCGGAGTAAAAGATTTTGCGCAGAGGTGTGTATGAATTGTATCAACGTTGCGGTGGTAAGGAGGTCAGAGGGAAAGTATCAATACATTTCGATAACGAAGGTGAAACCGCTCAAAACAGGCAAAAATGTGATAACCGTTCGCTGTAACAACTCGGCAATACCGTCTGTATTGATGTCGGATTGTTGAGGCAACAGGAAAAATAAACAACACTATGCCGGTTTTGCGGCGGGTTTGTGCTTCGGAAGGTTTGACCGCCGCTCGTTCCAGCCAAAAGAAAACTTGCAAAGTTTAATGGTTATGCTTCACCGACTTTTATGTGACCATCAAAGGAATGTGAGTTTCGATTCAATTACCGAAAAAACAATCTATACAATATCATCAAAAAGTTAAGGGAACCTCTAATAACCCTCCTTTGCATTAGTTTGCGATTGAAAAATAGGGGATTTTCTGTGTGATATATTGGGTTTTTAGAGGTTCCCTAAAGAGATGTTTTCACCGGGTGCGTAAAAATTTGTCGGGTGCTGTTTTTCGTCCTACCGGGACAAAACTTGCGTAACCCTTATTTTCATTTTCCGCTCCCCTTAATAGTAATGCGTCTTCAAACTCTTACCCTTATTCCCTTAATTACAAATAAGGGGAAACAATGAATGAGAACCTGTGCTATTAAGGGTACCGGGGAAAATAAGGGT
>JAITOZ010000167.1 GCA_031289675.1 Planctomycetaceae bacterium | reverse complement strand
GAATTAGCAACCGTTGGTCCCTATTTGAATGCATTACCGAAAGAGAAAAAAGAGTCATTACTAGAAAAATTTGCCGAAAAGTATTTTGGCAGAAAAAATGATGATACAGACGTAGAATTGTTGTCGGCAAGTCAATGGATTCCACTCAAAGGAATATCAACTAACCGCTTCCTAAAACTGATTGAATATATTGCCAAAATTGTGCGTCCCTAATTTGGGTAACACGAACCACACGAAAAGACGAACAGTACCGCCCGCCGCATTAAAGAAAAAAATAACGATGTCAATTCCCAACGCAAACCGTCCCGGTTCCCAACTCACGCCCGCCGGTCGGATCCCCGCCCACTGGAAATACGCAAAATTGGGGGATGTTGCCGAAATGTTTCTTAACGGCGGTACACCATCGAGAACCGTAGATGAATACTGGGATGGAGATATTCCTTGGATTACGGGCGCAGATATTATTGACAACCGAATTGACAATATAAGACGATACATTACGCAAGCAGGTGTTAAAAACAGCGCAACTAATGTGATTAACAAGGGCGAATTATTAGTCGTAACGAGAACCGGTGTTGGTAAAATTGCTGTTGCGCCCTGCAACATAGCAGTTAGTCAAGATATTACTGGCGTTTATTTAGACAAGACAAGAGCCGATGTCTTGTTTATGCTCTATCTGATTTGTCAAAATTTTTCATACTTCAAAAATTGTAATCAGGGAACAAGCATTAACGGAATAACCCGTGATGATTTAACTGCATTTACTTTTTCGCTTCCGCCGTTATGCGAACAGCGCAAGATAGCGGCGGTGTTATCGGCGTGGGACGAAGCGGCAGAACTGACCCGAAAACTCATCACCGCTTGCCGAAAAAGAAAAAAAGGGTTAATGCAGCGGCTGCTTACGCAACGCAAATCAAGCGAACAGGGAAACTGGCAGTATGTAAAATTAGAAGATGTTGCGACAGATTTTTGCAATGGCGGAACACCATCAAGGCAAGTTGAGGAGTATTGGAACGGAAACATTCCTTGGATTACCGGAGCAGATGTTGTTGATTATCGGATTGACAACATAAGACGATACATAACACCGGAAGCCGTTCAAAATAGTGCGACAAATATCATCCGTAAGGATGAACTCTTAATTGTTACAAGAACAGGTGTCGGCAAAATAGCGGTTGCTCCTTTTGACATTGCAATTAGCCAAGATTTAACAGGAGTATATTTAGATAAAACACGAGCAGATGTTTTATTCCTATTGTATTTTATTTCTCACAATGTTTCTCATTTACAAAATTATAATCAAGGAACAAGTATCAACGGAGTTACTCGCGCCGATTTATCTTCGTTTCCGATACTGCTTCCGCCTCTTTCCGAGCAGCGCAATATCGCGGCGATATTGAGTTTGGCGGACGAGGAAATCCGCTTGTTAGAAAAGGAATTGCAGCACTTGCAGAAACAAAAGAAAGGGCTAATGCAGGTTTTACTCACGGGCAAAATCAGAGTATAATGTGAGGAAAAATAAAAATATGAGCAATTCAGAAAACAAAGGGCAATTCCTCGTTTATGCAGCGGAAGACGGACGGCTGAAAATGGATGTCCGCCTCGCCGACGAGACCGTTTGGCTTTCGCAAGCCGATATGGTAACACTTTTCCAGCGAGATAGAACCGTCATTGGAAAACATATTAAAAATGTGTTTGAAGAAGGAGAATTAGTCCCCGATTCAGTTAGTGCAAAATTTGCACTAACTGCCGCCGACGGTAAAATCTATCAGGTGGATTATTACAACCTCGATATGATTATTTCGGTCGGATACCGTGTAAAAAGTGCGGTGGCGACCCGATTCCGTATTTGGGCAACGCAGCGGTTGAAAGAATACATTATCAAGGGCTTCGTCCTCGATGATGAACGGTTGAAAAATCCTGACCAGCCCTTTGATTATTTCGAGGAATTGCTCCGCCGGATTCAGGATATTCGGACTTCGGAGCGGCGGTTTTATCAGAAAATCACCGATATTTACGCAACAAGTGTTGATTACGACCCGACTCAGCCGGAGAGCATCGAATTTTTTCAAACGGTACAGAACAAAATGCACTGGGCAATCACCGGTCAAACGGCGGCGGAAATTATCTATTCCCGTGCGGACAGTTCCAAAAAGAATATGGGACTGACGAATTGGCGGGGAACGAAAGTCCGCAAAAGCGATGTTGCGGTTGCAAAAAATTACCTTACCGAAGAGGAACTGGCAACACTGAATAACCTCATTGAACAATATCTCGTATTTGCCGAAGGTCAGGCAATGCGGCGTATTCCGATGACGATGCAAGATTGGATTACAAAACTGCACGGCTTTCTGACGCTCAATGACAAGAATATTTTGACCAACGCCGGAAAAATTTCTCACGAATCGGCAAAAGAAACTGCCGAAGGGGAATACGAAAAATTTAATCAGCAGCGGATCCGCCGGAACGATGCGATTGAAAGCGATTTTGATAAGGCTGTCAAGAAACTCAATCCGCCGAAACGAAAGAAAAATAATTAACATAACATTACTGACGGCGAGAACTTTGGTCGAATAAGACAATGGACACACCATTCACTTTCAATCCGCAATGGCACGATAAAATCGGCAGAATCTACGCCGCAATAGAACGTGTCAAAATTGCCGCAGAACAGTCGGGCAACCCGATGCTCTTGCGGCGGAAGAACCGTATCTTATCCGTTCAAGCAACGACCGCCATCGAAGGAAACCGCTTGACCGTCGAACAGGTATCGGCAATCCTTGACGGCAAACCCGTCTGGGGACCGCCGAAAGACATTAAAGAAGTGCAAAACGCCCTGTCCGCTTACGAGTTGATTCCTGATTTAGTTCCGTTCAGCATAGACGATTTGTTGAAAGCACATCGGACTTTAGCCGGCGGTTTGATAGAAGAAGCGGGAATTTTTCGGACTGTCGGCGTTGCCGTAAAGAACAGCAAAGGCGAAAAGATACATATCGGCGTTCATTTTGCCGATGTGCCGAATTGGATTGACGAATTGTTTGAGTGGGGACGGCAAGCGGAAGTTCATCCGCTGCTGAAAAGTTCGGCGGTGCATTTTATGATAGAGTACATCCACCCATTCCGCGACGGCAACGGACGCATCGGTCGGCTCTGGCAAACGCTGCTGCTGTATCAGTGGAATCCGCTGTTTGAATATATGCCGGTCGAAACGTTGGTTTATTACAATCAGCCGCGGTATTATCAGGCGTTGCAGGAATCGCACACGGACGGCATTGACGCAAGACCGTTCCTCGATTTTATGCTGGATGCTCTCGAAGATTCGTTGAAAAAAATGCCGCAAAAAGACGATGGCGGTGTAAGTGGCGGTGTAAGTGGCGGTGTAAGTGGCGGAGTAAGTGGCGGTGTAAGTGGCGGAGTAAATGACGGAGTAAAATCGTTAGATGAGCGGTTATTAAAGGCGATAGAAAACACGCCCGGCATCAATACTCCGGTACTTGTTGAGCAACTTGGCGAAAGTATGCGGACAATGCAGCGGCATTTGAAAGAATTATGTGATAACAAAGAGATCGAATTCCGCGGCGCACCGAAAACCGGCGGCTATTGGAAAATTAACCCGAAAGAACAATTATGACAAAAGACGAAATCAACAACATTATTTGGGGTGCCTGCGATACGTTTCGCGGCGTGATGGAAGCGTCCGATTACAAGAACTACATTCTGACGATGCTGTTCATCAAATACCTGTCCGACCTGTTCGATGAACGTTTTGCGGAACTGAAAAAGAAATACGGCAGCGACCCGGTTCGTTTGGAACGTGCCGTTCCTCGCGGGCGGTTTCAGTTACCGAAAGTGAAACTGGAAACAGAAACGTTTCCGGCTCATTTTCAATCGCTTTTTGACCGGCGGGATAAACCGAACATCGGCGAATTGATTAATGTTGTGCTTGCCCATATCGAAACGGCAAACAGCGGCAAACTCGAAAATGTGTTTCGCAACATTGATTTCAACAGCGAATCACAACTCGGCAATACGAAAGAACGAAATCGGCGGTTGAAAACGTTGCTGGAGGATTTTGCGAAACTCGATTTGAAACCGTCGCACTTGGAAACACAGGACATTATCGGCGATGTTTATGAGTATTTGATTGCTCAATTTGCTGCTGGTGCGGGAAAGAAAGCGGGTGAATTTTATACGCCGTCCGAAGTGTCGTCTCTGTTAGCCCAACTTGTCCGACCGGAAGCGGGAAACACGATTTGCGACCCGGCTTGCGGCAGCGGTTCGCTGTTGATAAAAGTTGCCCAACTTATCGGTAACGATAATTATTATCTCGCCGGTCAGGAGTCCAACGGTTCAACGTGGTCGCTTTGCAAGATGAATATGTTTCTGCATAACGCGGATAATGCCCGAATTGAATGGTGCAATACGCTTGCCGACCCGCGGCTGTTAGAAAAGGAGGAGTTAATGCGGTTTGACCGTGTGGTAGCGAATCCGCCGTTTTCGCTGGACAAATGGGGAGCGGAGAACGCTGCGGACGACCGGTTTCGGCGATTTCACCGAGGGATTCCGCCGAAAAGCCGAGGCGACTTTGCGTTCATTTCGCATATGATTGAAATTGCGAAACCGGTAAGCGGACGGGTTGCCGTGATTGTGCCGCACGGCGTTTTGTTCCGCGGGGCATCGGAACAAAGAATTCGTCAAGCATTAATTGACGAGAACTTGCTTGACGCAGTAATTGGTTTGCCAGCGAACTTGTTTTTCGGAACCGGCATACCGGCGGCAATTCTCATTTTCGATAAAGGACGTAAAAAGACCGATGTGCTGTTCATCGATACAAGTCAGGAATTTGAGAGCGGAACGAATCAGAATAAACTCCGTTCGCAAGATATTGAGAAAATTATCAAACATTACAACGCTTACAAAACGGCAGAGCGATATGCTTACAAAGCAACACGGAAGGAGATTGAGCAGAACGGATATAATCTGAATATACCGCGTTATGTCGATACGTTTGAGCAGGAAGAAGAGATTGATGTTGCCGAAGTGCAGCGGGAAATCGACCAACTCGAAACCGAACTAGCGGTAACGAAAAAGAAACTGAAACAATGTTTGAAAGATTTAGGAGTGTGATATGCCGAACCCTTTCAACGAACACAACGTATCCAAACAACCCGCATTGGATTTATTAAAACGTCTCGGCTGGATATATCTTTCACTAGACGAAGCGTTAAAACTGCGCAATAACAAAACAACCGAAGTGTTGTTTGAAGGGATTCTTTTTGAACAGTTAAAAAAGTTGAACCGGATTACCCGCAACGGCGAAACGTTTGAATTTACGGACGCAAATTTGCGGGAAGCAATTCTCACATTAAAGTCCGTTCCCCGCAACGGTTTGATTCGGGAAAACGAAACGATTTACGATAATCTAACACTCGGTATCAGCAAAGAACAAACGCTTGCAGGCGACAAGAAAAGTCATTCTATCCGTTATATTGATTGGGAACATCCCGAAAACAATGTTTATCACGTTACGGAAGAATTCAAAGTGCAGCGCAGCGGAATGGATGAGCATTATGTTCCCGACATTGTGCTGTTTGTCAATGGTATTCCGCTTGTTGTAATCGAATGTAAGCGTCCGAATTTATCTAGCGGTCAAGACCCGCTCAAACAAGCAATCAGTCAGCATATCCGCAATCAAAAGGAAGACGGTATTCAGCGATTGTTTCAGTTTGTTCAAGTATTGTTAGCAGTTTCCGGCGACCAAGCGAAATACGGAACAGTCGGAACACAGGAGAACTTTTGGCGGTTCTGGAAAGAGAAAAATAGACCGCTGGAATTAAATACCGGTTTAGAAACGGAACAGAATAAATTACTTTGGGCATTATGCCGACCGGAACGGCTGCTTGATTTAGTCCGCCGGTTTATGATCGTTGACGGCGGCGTGAAAAAAATTGCGCAGTATCAACAGTATTTTTGTGTCCGCAAGATTCTCGACCGCATCAAACGCAAGGACGAAAACGGACAACGTCCCGGCGGCGTTGTTTGGCACACACAAGGCAGTGGTAAAAGTTTAACGATGGTGTTCCTTGCCCGCGCATTGGTACTCGAACCGGACATATTGAATTACCGTATCGTGCTGGTAACCGACCGTGTTGACCTTGACGAACAAATTAAAAAGACGTTTCACAACTGCGGCGTTGATGTACATCGGGCAACGTCCGGCAATAATCTTATCGAGTTGCTGCGAGGCAGTCAATCATCGGTCATTACTACAGTGATTGACAAGTTTGAAGCGGCGGCGGGTAAAAACGGCGTTGTGTTAAGCGACCCTGACATCTTCGTTCTCGTTGATGAAAGTCATCGGACGCAATACGGAACAATTCACGCCAAGATGCGCAAGACCTTGCCGCGGGCGTGTTATCTCGGTTTCACGGGAACGCCGGTTTTATCCAAAGAAAAAAATACCGCAGCAAAGTTCGGCGGTATCATTGATGCTTATCCGCTGCCGCAAGCCGTTGAAGATGATGCTGTTGTCCGTTTGCTCTACGAAGGGCGGGACGTGAAAAAGAATGTTGCCCAGCCGGACATTGATATTTGGTTTGAGCGGGAAACGCAGGACTTAACTGAATCGCAAAAAGCGGATTTAAAACGAAAATGTTCCCGCAGCGAAATACTTTACCGTTCCGAACCGGTGATTAAAGCGATTGCTTGGGACATACAGGAACACTATGTCAAAAATTGGCAGAGAACAGGTTTCAAAGCCCAACTTGTTGCACCGAGTAAAGCGGCAGCGATTCTCTACAAAAAGTTTTTTGATGAATGGAATAAAATCCGAACTGAAGTATTGATTTCTGCGCCGGATTCACGGGAAGGCGAAGTTTCGCTTTGGGAAGAAAACAAAATAGCAGTCAATGCGTTTTGGAAACGAACGGTCGGCAATGCAGCGAAATATCCCACCGAAACGGCTTACAATCGTTCAGTGATTAACAACTTCAAGAATGGAACGGACGATGAATCGGAAACAAACATCGAAATAATTATCGTTGTCGATAAACTTTTGACCGGATTCGATGCCCCGCGAAACACAGTACTTTACATTGCGAAGAGTTTGCGTGACCATTTGCTTTTACAAGCAATCGCTCGTGTGAACCGCAAGTTTGAAGGCAAGGATTACGGTTATATTATTGACTACCGCGGCATATCAACGAATCTCGGCGAAGCGTTGGATTTATACTCTTCGCTTGACGGTTTCGATGCGGCGGACTTGGAAGGAACATTAACCGATGTCCGCGAAGTGGTTGACACGCTGCCGCAAGTTCACGCCGTTTTAATCGACACATTCAAAGAAATAAAAAAGCGTAACATAGAGCAGTACATCCGGCATTTTGCGGACGAAGAACTGCGGTTAAAATTTTATGACCGCTTCAATCAGTTTGCGAAAGTGTTGGGGATTGCGTTGTCCAATGCGGATTTTCTTGAAACGCAAACGAAGAAAGTCGGCTATTACAAAGGCGAATTAACCTTTTTCAGTGAATTGCGGCTGTCCGTCCGCCGCCGGTATGCCGAAGTAATTGACTTTTCGGAATACGAAGTCCGCATCCGTAAGTTGCTTGATACGCATCTATTAGCCGGTGAGGTGGAAGTGATTACCGGACGCATTGATTTGACGAACACTGTTGACCGGCAAAAGTTGTTAGAGTCACCGGACAGTGACGAATCAAAAGCGGAAACGATAGCGAACAATTTGAAGCGGACGATTTCGGAACGTTGGAACAGCGACCCGGCTTTGTATAAACGTTTTTCGGAAATGCTCGAAGAGTTGATTGCCGACATTCGGGCGGGACGTTTGCTGGCGGCGGAAGCGTTGAAAGCGGCACAAGATGCGGAGAGAACGATTTTGCAAGGAGCGGACGAAACCGTTCCGGCAATGATTCAACACAAACCGTTAGCGGTGAGTTTTTATCATAACATTCGTGAAGTGATTAGCGGCAACGATGAACAAGCGGCGGATATTGCGGCAAAGTTGGAAACGGTGATACACAAATATGCCGTTGGTCATTGGAAGACGAACCTCGATATTATCAAACAAATGGAACAAGAGTTAGAAGATACCCTGTTTGAAAACGGCATCACGAACACTGAAATACTTGACGATGTCTTGATAAAACTACTCGATATTACAAAACACATACATTAACAATGCAATTCATTTTCGGCAAGCAGACAATTCACTATAACATTCAACGGCACGCAAAGCCGGTATTAAAAATTACAGTGCTGCCCGATGGTGTTGTGTTCGTTGTCGTCCCCGCCGATAAGACCGATGCCGAAATTGCTCAACGGGTTAAACGCAAAGCAAAATGGATCGTCCGCCAACTGAATTATTTTGAGCAGTGTCCGCCGAGTCAACCGTTGCGAAGTTTCGTCAACGGCGAAACGCATCACTATCTCGGAAAACAATACCGGTTAAAGATAAATTGTTCAGACACAACTTCAACGAAGTGTGTGTTAAAGAGCGGATACTTTTGTATTACTGTTGCGGATATATCGGACAAAAAACAAATTCAAACATTGTTAGAAAATTGGTATCGGGAAAAGGCAAAACGTTATTTTCAGCAGCGGTTAGAGTATTGTGTTGCGAAAATGAAGCGGTACAAAATTGCAATGCCGACGTTGCTGATACAAAAAATGTTCCGACGTTGGGGCAGTTGTACAAAAAAAGGCAAGATTTTACTCAACTTGGATTTAGTCAAGATGCCGCCGCAGTGCATTGACTATGTGATTGTTCACGAACTTTGTCATTTGCTTGAACGCAATCATACGGACAAGTTTTACCGGATTTTATCATCAGTGCTGTCAGATTGGAAAAAATCGAAAGATAAATTAGGCACATACCGTATGTAGTGCTATTAGAAAACCTTATTGGGCAGTGTGCTTGTCCAGAATCTTTGTGCGAAGATAAAAAATTGAAGTACAAAAACGAAATTCGGGATGAATTTCAGAAAACGGTACGAAAAACTGACACAAAAACATTTCGATAACGTTCAAAAAACGAAAAATTGTTCAAAAATTGTATTTTGTACATACAGTGACCGCAATTGATCTTTGGCAATTAGACGAAAGTATACTTCCCACATTTAGAAACTGCTCTTTTCTTAGATTCGCACAATTGTTATTCTTCGCCTAACTCAACCGGAGAATACTATGTTGAAGATCAATTATTCTGACAGTGATTTACAAATCATTCAGCACGACCGCTATCATCACGA
>JAITOZ010000121.1 GCA_031289675.1 Planctomycetaceae bacterium | reverse complement strand
GGCGTAAACGTAAATAGACTTTTCACAGTTGAAATTTCATTGGACTTGTTCCGCAACTTGCCGGCGTTTACTGTATCTCAAGATGAAAAAGGGAAATGATAATCGCGAAGGCGCGAAGAAAGTGGCGAGTGGCGAGTTTTCGCTTCCTAATTTCCCGCATCACGCATCACTAACCACTAGCCACTAATAAAAAGCGGTCTTCGCGCCTTCGCGATTAAAAAACAAAAAACGCTTAGGGAACAACTTTAGTATAAAAGCGGCGGCGTTTAAGCAGCCCTGCCGCTCTTTGTCTTTACACGCAACTGACTGCTTGTTCCTCTTCCGGTATCATCAGCGAGCCGGCGTTGACATTGTTGCCGATAATCAGCACCGTATCGCCGCTCTCCGCGTCCGTCAAAGCCCAAGAGACGGCATCAGACCGGTTCGCAATCACCGTTGCCTTATACGGGTCGGCAAAACGTCCGCCCAGATTGCAAATTGCCTCTGCGGATTCTTCGGAGTATTCTTCTCTTTCCGCTGTTAGTATCGCGCAATCCGCATACCTATCCAATGCTTCGGCGAATGCCCCGTGTTCGGCTTCCTTCAAACCTTCCGCTGCGCCGATAACACAAATCAGCCGGTTTTCCGTAACCTTCCGCAAAGTCCGCAATACAGCGGTCAGCGAATCCGGCGCGGAGGCAGAATCGATGAATACGTTAAAATCCTGCCCGCATTCAATCCGTTCCATTCTGCCCGGTATCACTTGTATCTCTTCGATTCCCTTCGCAACGGTCTTGATGTCGATGTCAAAGCCGATACACAGTGCCGCTGCCGTGAGACAGTTTTGAATATGTTCGTCCCCGATAACCGTTGTCCTTACTGCGGCGGTTTCCGTTCCGGCAGTAACAAAAAATGTTTGTTCGCTTGGATAACGTTCGAGGAGTGTTCCTGTTACGTCGGCAGATTGATTGCGCAAACCGGCAGTGAGCAGCGGATGGTCAATCAACGGAATGACGGCTTCGGTAATGCGGTCGTCTGCATTGCAAATTGCCAGCGCATTTTTTTTAGCGTATTTGAAAATATCAAGTTTGCAGCGGCGGTACTTGGCAACAGATTGATGAATATCCAGATGAGCCTTTCGGATATTGGTCAGAGCAACGGCATCGAATTGAATTCCGCCGAGATGCCCGCCGGCAATACATTGACTTGACACTTCGATAACGGCGTGAGTGCAGCCGTTCATCATCATCCGGTAAAGCCAGGCTGCGAGTTGTTCCGGCGGTAACTCATTGCCGGAATCATAATAGAATTCGCTGCCGTCAGAAATACCGAGTGAACTGATGAGACCGGTATGATAGCCGGCTTCGGTGAGAATGGACGCAATCAGATAGGATACAGAGGTTTTACCGCTTGTGCCGGTAACAGCGGTAATTTTAAGCGATTTTGCCGGATAATCGTAAAGAGCCTGACAAAAGGCGGCGTAGCATTCCGCAACATTAGGAACGGTAAAAACCGGAACACCGTGTAAGCCGTTGATGTTTTTTTGAGCAACAACAGCAATGCAGCCGTTATGCACAGCCACACCGGCGGCTTCTTCTAATGTTTCTTCCGGTTTTTCTTCCAGAGTACCGTTGTCTAATGCGAAAAAGACATCGCCGGGGCGGACTTCATCGGCATCGGCACAGCACCGGACGGCTTGAACATCCGTTTTGGAATTACGTCTGACACTCTTACATACGTGTTTGAGTGTTTTATAGACAGAGACAGCCTCCGTTCCTTTGCAACAGGCTCGCATCCTTGCTCCCCTTTCTTATGAGTTTGGTGTTGTTGCATCCGGCAATCCTTGCCGAACACATACTATCATTACTTCCGGTATATCACCGATGCGGTAATATACACTAAAACCGCCGCCGTTGTCAACGGCAATTTTTCGGAGATATTTTTTAAGATGTTTTTTAAGATGTTTTATAAAATCTTTGCTGCACATTTTACGGATTGGATTTGTTGAGTCTCCTCTTGACAAACGGCAGGCGTTCTGTCAAAATGGCGGATTGTGTTATACTCCGTTCTCCTCTTTGCAATGTTAAGGTGCCTTCCAAAACGATTGTCAAATTTCCGATTCGGCGCAAGTTAATCCTGCTGATATGTCTGCCGGTGGTTTTTGTCTATGGAACCGTTACGGTCATTCGTACCGTAATGGAACTGAAAACGGCAACTGCCAGTACCTATCGGTATCTTGCAGAATCAACAGCACACCACGCGCGTACCTGTGAAGTTGTCTTGCTCTCCTCTTCAACAGCAGCACACGGATTGGCAGATTACGTTACCGTCCGCAGACCG
Organism: Planctomycetaceae bacterium; assembly: GCA_031289675.1. Lineage (GTDB taxonomy): Bacteria > Planctomycetota > Planctomycetia > Pirellulales > Thermoguttaceae > WRKP01. The sequence goes on along the minus strand of JAITOZ010000121.1, from coordinate 6,272 downwards.
GATTCGCTTGAACAGATTACCGGGTACATCCGGCGGATGTTAGAAAACAATCCGTCTATCGTCGGCAGTACCGTTGCCTACGAACCGGATGCGTTTCCCAATCAGGCGGGGTACTTTTCTCCTTATATGTGCCGCCCTGGTGCCGCCGACAGCAATGCCGCAGGAGGCAAAGTTATTGAGGGGAGTGTTGCCGAGGAAAAAGGAGCCGATAGTAAGAAAGCGGAGACGTTTCTGTATAAAGATTTGGCAAAAGAATATCCGTATCACGAGTGGGAATGGTACGCAAAACCCGCCAAGACCGGCAAGCCCTGCTGGTCGGAACCCTATTACGACGAAGGCGGGGGCGATGTCTTAATGTGTACCTATTCCGTGCCTATTTTCATTAACGGAAAATTCACCGCCGTGGCAACCATTGATATTGCATTAGACGACCTGCGGGACATTCTCAAAGCAATCGCTTCAGACGGCGGCGATTATATGCTGTGCAGCGGAACCGGTCAGATTATTGTGGCTCTCACTCATCCGGATTGGGAAGTCAAAGAATCAATTGAATCGCTTTCGGACAAATTTGATGCGCCTACGATACGGGCTGCCGGAAGAAAAATGATTCTCGGAGAGACGGGACACTACTTTACCAAAAGTAAAATAACAGGCAGACGTATCTTCGGTGCATACGCCCCGCTCAAAAGTGTCGGCTGGTCGCTGCTCAAAAGGATTCACGAAGCCGATATCTTTCTGCCGGTCTATCAGCGTCTGATGGTGAGCATCCTGACACTCGGCAGCGGACTGGTTGTTATTGTTGCCGTGATTCTCCTTGCTTCAAAGAAAATTACCGACCCGCTGACACGGCTGCTGCGTGTCACCAGCGAATTATCGCAGGGAAATTTAGATGTCGAAGTAACAGGAATTACGAGCAACGATGAAACCGGTGAACTCGCACGGGGATTCAATACGATGCTTGAGCATCTGCGGGCAAGCATTGATGAAAGCATCCGCAGTGAAACCGCCAAAGAAGCCGCTAATGCCGCCAACGTCGCCAAAAGCCAGTTTCTGGCAACGATGAGCCACGAAATTCGGACTCCGCTCAACGGTGTCATCGGGATTTCCGACCTTCTGATAGAGACTCCCTTGCAGCCGAAACAGGTGGAGTATGCAAAATTGATTAAAGCCTCCGGTGAAGCCCTGCTTTTCGTTATCAACGGTGTTCTGGATTTCTCCAAAATCGAGGCGGGAAAATTTGAATTGAGTCCGACGGTCTTCGATGTCTATACGATGGTCGAAACAGTGACAAGTGTTCTTGCCACCCGCGCTGAACAGGCACGCCTGGAATTCGTTATCACTTTCGGTCAGGATGTTCCGCGTTTTGTCCTCGGCGATGAAGGACGGCTGCGGCAAATTCTTCTGAATCTGACAGGAAACGCCCTGAAATTTACACACGAAGGGGGAGTCTGTATTCACGTTACAGTATCGGAACACTATCAGGATGCAAAGCATATCAAACTGCGTTTTGAAGTTGTTGATACCGGTATCGGAATTCCTCAAGACCGCTTGGACCGGTTGTTCAAGCCGTTTTCACAGGTCGATGACTCTTCGGCGCGGGTCTATGGCGGTACAGGTCTGGGCTTGGCAATCTCCAAAAAGTTAATCGAATTGATGGGAGGCGAAATTCAGGTCAGCAGCAAAGACGGCGAAGGAACGACCTTTTGGTTCACTCTTGTTTTGGAAGTGAACACCGACAAGCATTTTATGGAGTCTTTCGGTACGGCAGGTCAGCGGGTTCTGATTGCGAGCAATAGCCCATTCCAGCAGCCGGCATTGGTTAAACTTTTTGCGGGGTGGCATTTTCGTCCCCAAGCCGTTTCTGTTTTCGCCGAAGTGCTGCCGATGCTCCGCAGTGCGGTGAAGTCCGGCACACCTTTTGAATACGTTGTCATTGATTCTCAATGGAACGATTCCGTTTGTACGGAGTTGGTTCATTCGATTCAAAATGATGAAACACTGACCGATACGCCCATCGTGTATTGTTCCTCTCTTTCCTTTGTGCCGAGTCAGTGTGAGTGGAAACGTCCCAACTTGCTGCAATTTGTGAGCAAGCCGATTCACCGCTCCGCCCTGTTTAATGCGGTTGTCCGGCTGTTCCGCAAAAATCATTCCGGCAGCGATGAATATGTTCAAGAGGAATCGCTCATCAATCCGCCGCCGGACGATGCTGCGCCGGATAATGACACGAACACATTGCCGCATATCCGTGTTCTTATTGCTGAAGACAATCGTATCAATCAGATTGTCATTGCGGAAATTCTCAAAAATGCGTCTATCGGCTGTGAGTTGGTGGCTAATGGTCAGGAGGCATTGGAAATGGTACAAAAAGAATCGTTTGATGCGGTTTTGATGGATTGCCAGATGCCGCTGATGGACGGTTTTGAAGCCTCGAGGCGAATTCGGCAGTGGGAACAAGAGACAAAGCCGGTACGCCGTATTCCGATTATTGCTTTAACAGCAAACGTAACATCGGAGGACGAAGCCAAGTGCCTTGAAGTGGGAATGGATGCTTATTGTTCCAAGCCCGTCAATCCCAAACAGGTGGTCGCATTGCTGCGTCATTGGACAGCGAAGTATTCTTCTCCGCTCCAAAACGGCTGATACTGCCGTAACAGTATAAACACGAAACACGTATGACAATAATAGTGAACAGTGAAACAATGGATGTTCCCGAAGGGAGTACAGTGCGGCAACTGCTGACGCGGCTGAATATTGATAAGCGTCCCGTTGCCGTTGAGCGTAACAAGTCTATCGTATCGCATCGGATTTTCGATACAGCAATTCTCGTTAACGGCGATGTTCTCGAAGTCGTCACCCTTGTCGGCGGCGGTTAGAAAATGAAAGTGTGTTGACGCTAATCCCCCGCTGTTCCTACCTGACATCTGTTTCTGTAACAACAATGATTGCCGGAACATCAAAGTCTTTCAAACCGGAAACTCTCATCCGTAACACTTTTGCTTCCTTCGGCAAATGCAATTTCACCCTGACGGACTTTTTATCGCCCCGCAGCGTCCAAGTGCCGAGAATCTGTGAGTCCGCCGTGATTTGCAATTCCGCTGCGGCAAACGGACGGTAGCGGTCTTCAACACCGAAAACCGACCGGAACACCGTAACGTTCGGCGGCAGTTTATATTCGAGTTCCGCCGGTGCCGGTATCAGAAACCCCTGCGGATAAAAAACACCGTCAATCACAACCGGTCCCGGCTGCGTTATTTGTTTGCGGCGGACTTCATCGAAGACGCTAAAAACGTTCGGCGATTGGATTACAGCCGGCTGCAATTCTAATAGTGAAAAGACGTTTGCCTGCTTGAATTTCACCGCTTCAATTTCATCAAGCGGTGTTATGCCGGAGAAACCGGCGTTTGCCGTCCAGTGTATTTTGCCGTCTCCCCCTTCAAACGGCTTTACAGCGAATTGCCTGACGGCAATATGTGTTCCGTTCCAAAAAAATAGTTCCGCCGAAGTGTCCCCGTTTTGTGAATTCTGTCTTTTTTGCAAATCCTGTTGTCCGCTGCCGGTACGGTACAATAAGATGCCGAACACTTTTTTTAGCGGAATCGGTAATGTTTCGCCTTCCGTCTCAAACGAAACCGTCTCCGCCGTAATGTCTTTCAAAATACCGTGATACACATCAAATGCTCCCGGCGCACCGATAATCATCCGGTCGCCGTTTTGTGCAGAAACGTCTTTACCCTGCTCGATGAGACGGCTCCAATCGGCGTGCGGATGAAGTATTTCGTTCACACCGGCAACACCAAAGCGGGCGGAGACAATACATTCTAGCGGCAATTCACAATCACTGCTTGCACCGGCTAACCGAAATACTGCGGTTGTCCCGCTGACACGGAATGCCGAAATCGTTAATCGCGAAAAATCGTCTAACTCGATAATTGTAACGTTTTTCGGCAAGGGAAGCATTTTTTTCTTGCCGGACTGTAATGCCTGCTGTCTGTTTTTGTCCAGTGAATCCGCAAGATACCGCTCATTCGTTCCCTGCTGAGGAATGTAACGTTTCGAGTCAGCATTTCCTGAAGATTTTGCATTGCTGCCGGCAAGATACGGATTGCGGCTTGTACTGCGGATTTGGATAAGTGCAGCCGTCGGCATAGAAGTATTTGACATAGTCCGCGCCGCAGCATTGTTCAATTGAACCGCTTGGTCATCAAGTTGGACAAGGTTGCCCCGGTGGACATTACCGTCCGTATCCGTTATCTCAAATATGCCGGCAGCAAAACAGTTGACGCGGCAGTTGACAACGCATAATTGACAGAGGATAATAAAGAGAGTACAATAAATCGGCGGGAGCCGGCGGGTAATCGAACAGCAAGTAAGCGGAAACGGGGTGTCGTATGAAACTTTCATTGAAATTACCGGCGTTAGAATTGCGGACATTAAAATCACTGGTGCTGGCATTGTGTCTGCTCGGCACTTGTACCATTGTCAAGTGTCCGCTGTCCGTTGTCAATGCGTCTTCGCCGCTCAAAGCGTTGCAGCCTATCCGACAACAGCCGCCGAATAAACCAGCACAAAATCAAACAGTACCGCATAAGCCGGAACCGCAGCCGTTGACGTTTCCAGACGCAGAGGAAGTGTTGCCGGACACGGCACCGGTAACTGTTCGCGGACAGGTTACGACGGCATTTAATGAACTGGATGAAATACTTAAAACACCGCCGCCGCACGCACAAGGTCCGGTCGATTCGGCTGCCGTTGAACCGAAGTTGATAGAGCAAAGTGCCGCTGATATACCGATATTGAATGCCGAGACGGCAGCGGCGTTGCTGCCGAGTGCAGAAGCGTCTCTAAAGCCGGCAGCCGAAACAAAGTCAGACCAATTTGCCTATGGGACATTGCTGATTGCAACGGCGGTAACCACCATTGGACTGATTTATATGGCATTTGTTGCCTACGACTATCGGCAGCGGTGGATGCAGTCGTTAATGACGCAAAATGACCGGTTCACCGGCAATCCGCTTGATGGTGAATGGGAAGATATTTATGGAACGCCTCACTACGTGTAGTGATACGGTGTACTGTGCGGCGGTATATGTAATGACGATGTTGTAACCGAGGCCGAGTGGCGGAATGGCAGACGCTAGGGATTTAAAATCCCTTGACCGTAAAGGTCGTGCGGGTTCGAGTCCCGCCTTGGCTAATCACCTTTTACCCTAACCCTAACCAGACTAGATTGCACAATGACAAACACGAACACAATCACCCATCGCCGCTCGTTTTTGAAAGCGGCAACATTCACCGCTGCCGGTATCCTCGCCGCACAAAACGGACTGAAAGCCGAAGACAAGGCGGATTCCAACCGGCTTCACATTGCCGTAAATCAATACACGGCAAACAACATTTACCGGCGGGACAACCAAAATTTTCTCGACCGTCTTGACGAACTCAAATCTGCCGGTGCAGACGGTCTGGAACCGACTGTCGGAACGGCAGCCGAATTGGAGAATATCGGCAAAAAATTGAAAGACCACGGTCTCGCCGTCCGTTCGGTTTATGTCGGCGGAAATTTGCACGATGCCAATGCTGCCGAAAAGGAAATTGCCCGGCTGCAAGCCGTCGGCGAAAAGGCGAAAGAATTAGGAAGCCGGATTATCGTCTATAATGCTGCCCCGAAACACGGCAAAACCGATGCGGAATTGACATTTCAATCGCAAAATGCCGATAAACTCGGTGCGGCACTTGCCCAGATCGGTATAACGCTGGCACTCCATTATCACACAACGGAGTTGGAATTCGGCGGTCGGGAGTTTCATCATTTGCTTTGCGGTACTGCCCCGAAGTATTTTTCGCTCTGTTTGGAACAGCATTGGTCCTATCGGGCTTGCGGTAATTCACAACTGGCGTTGTTCGACCATTTGGCTCTTTATGCCGACAGGGTTTCGATGGTTCATCTCCGGCAGTCGGTCAAGAACGTTTGGAGCGAAACGTTCGGCGACGGCGACATTGATAATGAGAAACTCGCCGCCGGTTTGAAAAAACTCAAGACACCGCCGCATTTCGTACTGGAACAGGCTGCCGAAAAGGGTACGCCGAAAACGCTTCCCGCCAAAGAGGTATTCCGGTCAAGCCTCGAATACATCCGCCGTGTTTTCACCGTTTAGCCGAAGCACCCTAGACAATGATAAATACGCCTTTGGAATTGGAATCGAAGTTGTTTGAGTTGCTGCCGATGCTGCACACGAAGTTTAACGTGTCCAAAATCGGCTACTTCGGTT
>JAITOZ010000112.1 GCA_031289675.1 Planctomycetaceae bacterium | reverse complement strand
GCCAGTTTCAGTCCGTACTTTTTGCACGATTGCGAAAGTTCGGCAAGAATGTCGCCCTTGCCGTTTTTGTACGGCGTTTCTTTGATGCCGTAATCGGTTGTGTCTGTTTGCCACCAGCAGAATCCACCGGTGTGTTTGGCAACGAACAGAATTTGTCCCGCTCCCCAACTTTTAGCAACTTCGCACCATTGGTCGCTTGACAATTTATCAGGATTGATTTTTTCCAGCGGCGTAGAATGGTCGTCATAGTCCTGTCCCTGCCAGGTTGCCGGTCCAAAATGAATGAACATTGTGTTCATTGCAAGCCATTCAACCTGTTCAGGCGAAGGCTTGGCGGCGAAAAGTTGCTCCTCTGCCTGAATGAACGAAGCGGATAAGAGAACGGTAAGCGTGATAAATAAATGGTTAATTTTCATTGAGTAATGAAGGGAATGAGGGGCTTGGTGTGAAATACACTGGGATTTATTGTATCAGATTTTCTCGCTTGTGCTATCATCAGAGCCGCTATCGTAGTATAGCGAAATGTCTGCCATCTTGCGATGGCGGCTCTGAACGTTCGCCTGTTCTTGATGGAATGTCCTTTTCCTTACCGCTAACGAGGGGGTAGTGTTGTAAATTTATTGAAATGAACGCTAACATACAGGAAAATAAGGGACTTCTACGACTCAATCAATAAATTCCTGACACAACCGGATTATTCGGTACTCTTTAGCGGATGTGCGTCCAGCCTTGAGGTTTTCAACGGATTGCAGGGCGTGCTATACATCGGCAGGGACTAACTCTCTGGACACTCCCCATTTGACCGCTTGACGGATAATTGCCGTGTAGCGGTTGATAGATTTTCTCGCTTTTCCGCTCTCAACCCATTTATCCTGCAGGAACACGAGCGAAAGGGGACCGAAATCGGAGACGGTATGTTTGCCGTAGTGCTGCACAAGCAGAGTTATAGCGAGCCGGCAGTGTCCGAATGTAGGTGTTTTGTCTCCGTAGTAATTGCCAGCCCATTCTAAAAACCGAACGGCGAGTTCCTGAATGATGATTTCGTTATTCTGACGAGTCGGCGGCAGTCTTTTTCCGTTGGCGAGATACTTGCCGATGATTTCGTCATATTTTTCCCTGCTTGCCTTACTCTTGTATTTTCCCAGATAGAGCATTTTGCTGTTGAGACAGACAACGGCTTGTCCCGATGCCTTGTGAAGACGGCACGAAGGGATATTAGTTTTGGGCATTTGACAGATTCCCGTAAAAAAGGGGGCTTCGTAAAGTGTGTAGTACACACTGTAACGACCGTTTTACGGCGTTTAAAATACAAAAAGAAATTGACGTAAGTTATGTAATATAAATAACTTACGTCATTGGGCGGTACGGGACTCGAACCTGTGACCTCTGCCGTGTGAAAGCAGCACTCTAACCAACTGAGCTAACCGCCCATATTTTTTATTATGCCGACATTCGGCAAAATTCCTTCGTCCCGGCTTCACTCCGAGGGCGGGACAAACTTTGTTCCCGACGGTTTATAGTCCTCTTCCAATACAGCACCTACACTTTCCTTCTTGTTTTCTCCCTCCTTCAACACTTCCCTTTTTGCCGCCTCTTTCCACTCGTTCACCCCTTTGCGGAACTCTATCAGTGCGGAACCAATTTGACGCGCCGCCTGCGGAAGGTTTTTGCCGAAAAGCAAAACCCCTAATAACAATACCGCAATCACCGTTATCGGACTAATAGACATCGTGCGTTCCCCGGGCAGCGGAGACTATTTCGTTTCCTCGTCTAATTCTTTTTTTGCCTTGTCATCGGCATTGCGGACGGCTTCGTCAATGTCCTCCTCAATGCCATTAACACCTTTCTTGAACTCCACAACACTGCGTCCAAGAGACCGCATCACGCTCGGCAGCCGGTTGCCGAACAGCAATAACGCCACGATGCCGACGATGATTAACGTCGTCGGCGAACTCACTGGACCGAAACCGAATAAGACAATATCTGACATTCTAAACCTCACTTTGTTACCTTTGTTCTATTATTCTATCACCTTGCAAGACTTTTAGCAAGGGGGTTAAAATTGAGTATTCAAACCGATTACCGGACAGGTTTAACGCTGTACGGAGAACCATCTGACCGATAGTACCGGATGGTCGTTCGGCTTTGGGAACTCCGTCCCGCACCGGAACCGTCGGCATTGTAATACCGAATCGTTCCCGATGAATTTTCTTCACTGTGTCCCGCTGATACTCCGTTTGCCCTGTAAAATCTCGACGTTTTGCCGCTGTTTTCGCTCCGACCTGCCGAAGTACCGTTGCTGTTGTAAAATCGGGTCGTATTCCCGCTTTTTTCACTGCGTCCTGCCGAAGTACCGTTGCTGTTGTAAAATCGGGCTGTATTCCCGCTCATTTCACTTCGACCTGCGTAGGAACCATCGGCATTATAGTATCGGGTTGTGTTGCCGCTCTTTTCTGACCGAGCAGGTTTTACTGTGAAAAAATCGGTCGTTTCGTTAGCAAGCGTCAGCGTGCCGGTTACTACGCAGAAAACAAAAAATGCCGCAGCCGCAATTCGTTTTGTCATAAAATCCCCTTGATATACCGCAGCCTTACGGCAGATAAATGCTTGTTATGAATAAGGTTAAATTAAATATCTAACCCATAAACTTGTCAAGCCCCATAACAAATCTCTCTGCGATCCTCCACAGTCATCTATGGTTAAAGAATATAATTTCAAACCGGAGACAGTGTAGCCGGAACAGTATGGATTGTCAATAACACGTCAAATTGACGTGTTATTAACGTTCAGGAGACGGCTAAAGCCCCGCTTTTTTGTCATCGTTTTTTTTGCAAACATCGCGGACACATAACGGCTTTATTCTCCGTCTGTCTTTCCGTCTTAAGTAATTGACAATCAAAAACCGATAGCGGACAATGTTTCAGTGGACATTACTGATTGTTCATCGCCAATTATTCTCTCGTTATGCTCAATAAACTTGCCGAGGGGGGCG
>JAITOZ010000108.1 GCA_031289675.1 Planctomycetaceae bacterium | reverse complement strand
TAAGTTTGTGATACACTTAAAGGAAACGGAATTCCGCTTCAACCATCGAAAAGAAAACCTTGCCAAAATTATAAAAAAACTTATGAAAAAATAACTCTTAAACTTGTCAAGCCCCAAATGTAATATCAGCGCATCTTATGGAGTACATCTTTGGATGTATTTGGGAACGTGGGCTATTCTACGATTTCAAAGAAAAGAATTGTCAAACATTTTTTCACGAACACTATTATTTCTTATTGTAACGGAAACAGCAATAGCGGTTTTATTGCTGATTATTCCGGTTTTTTTTATCAACCACTACAACTATGAAAAGAAATTTTTTCCAACTCGTGAACTAGGTATAAAATGTGAACAAATCTGGAACTCTCGATATTCAACACCGTGTCGATATTTGAGTGGTGATTGGCATATCAGCGGACATGCGGCATGGGCAATGAAAGATCGACCCAGCGTTCTTTTTTATTGGCGGCTCGATAACGGCGGTATAGAAAATTGTAACAATAAATTGATCACCGGAACATGGGCAAGCGACGCTGACGTGAATAAAAATGGCGGAATGATTCTGTGGGATATGGATCAATATCAGGAAAATAAAATTCCCGATTATATTCTTTGCAGATACCCCAACGCAGAAATTCTTAACGAAACAATAATTTTGCCCTACAAAACCAGTGCGAAAGTGCCGCCGTTAAGGGTTGGTGTTGCAATCGTCCCGCCCTCGTAAAAAAAGGTATAGGTGTAGAATCATTGCGGCTGTGGTGTAAATCGCTCTGCCCTCAATTACAATGCTTGCCCTTTGAGAGAAGCAATTATCTATGCCAGCCCCTAACAAAAAATACCCGATAAAGTTTTCCGCTCCCTTTTTCTTCTTTATGGGGGGGAAGGAAGACTTGTTTTTGAACTAACTCTCTTATTCACTCTTCATTTTTCACGATAATGTACTGATATTGTCCGCCGTTTTGCTCTGCCAAACTTTGCAGTGCTTCGGAAGGCAAATCCGTTAGAGACCCTTGTCCGAATTGGATGACGTTAATCTGTGCCGAAGACCGGTTTGCTTTGCGGATTTCGTTCAATTCCGCAAGCGTTAAATCGTCCTGCCGCTCGCCGTCGGTCAAAAAGAAAATCACATCAGGACGATGCCGCAACGCTTCTAAAAGCGGTTCACAATGCCGCGTACCGCCCTCCGGCAGGATACCGGCAACAAACCGTCCGGCTCTCTCCTTTTCAATTTCTGCCGCAAAAATCAATTTACGTTCCGGCTGCCAGAGAATCATTTCGCTGCGCCCGCTGTAAAAGAGAATGTTAAATTGGTGAGACTCTTTGAGAGAACGAATACTTTGGAGCAATTCTTTTTTGGCTTTCCTCATCCGTGAAGCGTCCATACTGCCGCTGCGGTCAAAGACGTAAAACAAACGCGAACCCTTGCCTTCGGTGTCAAAAAGACGGACGGTGTCCGGCGAAACGCCGCCGCTCTTTTCTCCTTGCGTGCCGGCAGATGTCCCCTCTCTTCGTCCGTCCGCACTGCCGCCTTTTTCTGCCGGAAAACCGGCGGCACTATCAATGTCCGGCAACTTTTCTCCGTCCGCTTTCGCTTCGCTCCCTTTGTCTTCGTTCTTTACCGCCTGTTCCGCCTGTTCATGGCTTTGTGTCTCTTGCTGCCCGCTGTCCGCTTCGCCCTGTATTTTGAGAAGGATGCCGCCCGTGGCATACCGCTCGCCCTGTGTTGTCAGCGTTGCCGGTACAGAGGAAAACTGATATACCATCAGCAGCAAAAGCGCAAGATGAAAAAGACCCGAAGCGAAAAAACTTTTGAGATGCGGGGAGTTCATTGGGGGGAAATTGTGAGCGGCGGGCGGCGAACCATTTCCTGCTCCCTGCCCGCCGCCGGCAAAATCAAAATACAACCTGAAATGTTATACCGGGTACAAGCGCATTGCGGTACAAACCGCCGGGATGAACGATATATTGTAACACAGGCTGTACGGCAGCGTTGTCCGTGAAATGAATATGATAATGGACCTCGAAAGCCGTCTCCGCAGCATTCAGCGAATCATTTGACCGCAATACTCTGTCGAAACTTGCCGAAAAAATGCCGAAGCCCAACACATCGTCAGGTCTGTATTCAAAGAATCCCAGACTGCGGAGACCGAGTCCGTAGAACCGGAATAAATCGTTCTCTCTGTCCGTTTGCGGCTGACTGAATTGCGCAAAAAACGTCCAGCCGCGTCTATCCTCTTTGCGGGTATAATTCCGGCGGTAAATCATCTGCTCGAAACCGGCACTGTATCCGCTCTTGCCGAAATGTGTGTGATTTAAGTAACAATGATTTTCCGAATCGTTATACCAGCCGCCGATATAAGCAAAGCCGGGCAAGTGCCGAAACAACGTGTAATGACAGTCAAACTGGACAGCCGTATAGATGTTGCCGCTCCCGGACATCCAGAATTGATTTGCGTCCGCATCGGCATCGAAGGCGCCGATTTTGAAACAAAAATTATCGGACAAATTGACGCTGCTCATTATGCCCCAAGCATCGGCGGGGGCAGTCGGAATTCCCGTTGTCGGAACACAAGTTCCCGAAGAGTTAATGAAATTTTCCGTTGAATTAAGATAAAAAAAGTCCGCACCGGCATCTATTTTACCGGCACGCACGGCGACGGAATCATCGCAATAACGGTGTTCGTACCAATACTCGGAAACCTGTGCAGGCGTTTCGTAAGCAAACACCGCCGCCCCCTGCCAGTCGCCGATGAAATCGGAGGGATTGCGTCCGTGAGAAAACAAAGCGTGCGTGTAAAACGTTCCGTTTTTCCAGAGACCGAGTTTTCCGGTATCGGCAGTGACACTGATGTCGAAAATGCCGGCGTATCGGGTTGAATGGGAACTTTGCGCTCCGCCGCGGGCATTGTTGAACACGCCGCCGGTGTAGGAGTAATCGAAATGCAGGGCATCGTTTCCGTGCAGGTTCGGCATAATACCGCCGAGAATACCTTCGGTTTCTCTCCGTGCCGGCTGTACGAAATTCTGGTCAATCTGTATCCGAAGCCGCTCTTCTGAATCAGGATGCGGCACTGCTCCGCCGCTTTGAGCAGCAGCAAGCGGAACAAACAGGAACAAGACCGGTATGAAAGCGAGGTTGATCCGCATCGTGTTTGACGGTATTAGCGAAATCCAATGGACATTTCCCTGTATCGGCAAACGAATAGAACGAAAAAGAGGAAAGTACCGGTTGTAACGGTCAGGAAAGATAAGAGCGAATCGGAAAATTTGTCTCTGCCGGACATTCGATTTGTTCCAGAACCGTTTTTTGTTTTTTTATCGCGAAGGCGCGAAGACCGCTTTTTATTAGTTGCTGGTGTCTAGCGATGAGTTTTCGCTTCCGAATTTTCCCCGCATTGGATGCGTAAAACTTTGTCGGGCACTGTTTTTCGTCCTACCGGGGCAAAACTTGCATAACCCTTATTTTCCTTTTCCGCCCCCTTAATAGTAATGCGTCTCCAAACTCTTACCCTCATTCTCTTAATTTACAAATAAGGGGAAACAATGAATGGAAACCTGTGCTATTAAGGGTACCGGAAAAAATAAGGGACTGCTACGACTCAATCAATAAATTCCTGACACAACCGAAAATTGAACGATAATGGGCGTGCTGTTTCCTGATTGGGAAACCCTTGACAGCACCGCTAATGCTGTCGGAACAAATATATTTGAAGAGTTTGAACCGACCAGTAAAAGCATTACGCTCGATATCCGGCAACGGTTTATTCAAAGTAATCGCCACTTTCTGGCGTTTGTAAAATGGGTAGGGGAATAAATTTTCGACAAATCTATAGATAAGTCACCAATTTCTTTCTTTTTTTCCTCGCGGTAACACCGCTTGCAATACTGGTGTTTTGCGGTAAAATGTCCGTAGTAAAAGATGCTTTCTTAACCAAGAACAACGAAGGAAATCACTATGGCAGTAGCGATTGATCAAAACAAATGTGTCGGCTGCGGCGAATGCGTACAGCAGTGTCCGCTTGATGCGCTGAAAATTGAGGACGCAAAAGCCGCCGTGGACGAAGGAACCTGTGCCGAATGCGGTGCTTGCATTGATGCTTGTCCCGAAAAAGCCATCGCCCTGTAATAACAGGTGTTAGCCCCCCCCCGATAGAAGGGCGGGTTGCATTATTTTCAGGCGTATGCGGCAAGTATATGCGGCATAAGTTTCCGAATCGCTCCGGCTCGGTGGGAGATGGTGCGTTTAATCGCGGCTGAAATTTCTCCAAACGTCCTGTGATATTCGGCAATTTCAAAGAGCGGGTCGTAACCGAAGCCGCCGCTGCCTGACGGTTCAAAACGGATGATGCCCCGGCAGCAGCCTTCACTTTCCCCCCGAATCGTTCCCGACGGGTCGGACAACACTGCCGCACAAGTATAGTGTGCCGTCCGTTTTTCCCAAGCGGTGTCATTCAACAGTTCGAGAAGCCGCTGGTTATTTGCCCCATCGGAAGCATTTTTACCGGAAAAATCCTGACCGGAACAGTCCAAACCGTCCGACAAAGAAGCAAAGCGGGCGGAATAAATGCCGGGCGCACCGTCAAGAGCATTGACGCAAAGACCGCTGTCCTCGCCGATGACCCAGGCGTTGAGAAACGCTGCTTGTTCCGAAGCCTTTTTTCGGGCATTTTCGAGAAATGTTTTCCCGTCTTCAGTAACGTCGAGTTTTTTATCGAAGTCGGCAAGAGTTTTGACTTCGATACGGTAAGGCGAAAGTAACTCCGCCAGTTCGATACCCTTTTTCTTATTGTTCGTTCCCAATACAAGTGTTTTCATTACGATATTTCTCCGCAGGATTATATTTTGCTTTCTAACCGTTCTTGATATTTGATTGTTTATTCCAGTACCGCCCAAAACGGATGCAGCCGGTCGCCGCGGGTACGGACATCCTCCAACATCACCGCAATACTCGGTTCTATAATGCCGTTGGCCGGACTGACACGTTTGTCATTCACCTCGACCTTTGCCTTCGCCTTAAAATCAATCATTTCCGGTGTCAGGTAAATCTGCACCTTCGGCACCTTCGGTTTAATATCAATATACACCGAGTTCGTTGCTTTTTGTAACCGGCAACTGACACGCACCCGCTTATTCCAAGCGTTCAGCGGTTTGGGGGGAAATTCAAACGGTTCAAAAATGTTCTCCGGCATATTTTTGAGCCGGGACAATTCGACTCCCCAAAAGAAGGAATCCCAAGCCCGAACGGTGTCGGTTTCAAATTCCGGCGGTGTTACCTTCCGCTGCCGGCGTTCCATCCAGTTGAATAAATGTAATACCTCTTCGGAGAAACCTTCATCGCCTCTGCCGGTGTAACGGACAACGGTAATATCCGGCGGCGATGCCTGTTTTTGCAGATATTTATTGAGTATCGGTGCATTCAAGTCCCATTTTCGGCTTGTTCCGAACCCGTCTAATTCGCCGAAAACCAAATACAGCGGCACGTACTGCGCTGCCGACCGATAGACTTCGATGTACATAGAAGCAGCGGCATTGAAAGGCATTGCCCCCGCCCACATATCAGGATGTCCCAGCGCAATATCCCAAGCGGCGGTTCCGCCTGCACCGTGTCCCGTTAAAAACACTTTATCCGTATCAATACTGAAGCGTTTGAAAGCGTCCCTAACGCTGCATAAAACAGCGGTATGCGCAAAGGCAGAAAAATCATAAGACGGCTTGTGCCGCTCCGCCGGATTCCAATCCGGTGCCAGAATAATGTAACCATTACGCGAAGCCTGCGTTTTCCAAAAGTCAATTTGCATTGCCGGTGTTTGAGACGCACCGTTGAGAGAAACAATCAGCGGATAACGCAGATTAGGATTGTACTCCGGCGGAAGTTGAATCTCATATTTTATACCGGAAGGCATATTTTCTGTTACAGAAAATTGATTCAGCAGCGGATTCGGTAACGAAAATTGTCCGTGTGTTCCGCCGGTGATTCCGTCAGGGGCAATATTCAATTCCCGAAGCACTCCCGCTATCAAGTCCGGTCGGGCGGTTTCCATTGTATTGAGTTGTATAAGAATTGCTTTGCGTTCTAAATCATCATCTCCGCTGAAAAGATATTGCCGAACCAATTCCTGCGTTTTGCGAAGCATTACGGCAACAGCAAGCCGGCTGTTGTCCGCACCGGCTCCGGCATACCAGCCGGTAATAGCGAACGCCAATTTTTCTTCCGCTGAAAGTTGCGCATCGGCAGCGTACAATTCGTACGCTGCTAACCGTTTGAGTGTGTATCCGTTGAGTCCATTGTCTATTTCGTCAATGATTTCCGGTATCAGCGGGTTTTGTCCGCTTTTCGGTAATTTTCCGGCGAGTGTTTTCAGGTCGGCAATAATCGTTGTATGTTTTTTATCGAAATTATCGTAACGCTGCAACATCCGCTTGAGCGGTTCGAGAAGCCTGTCGGGTAAATTGCTGTCCTGTTCTAATTCGAGAAGATACTTTTTGACGAATTGATATTGTCCGCCGTTCCAGCGGTGTTCGAGTTCATCAATCACCGTTTGATACTTTTGCTGCCGGATAAGAAATGCTGTCGATTTGATACGCTCCTGCACGTCTTCATCGTTTTTCCAATCGTTGAGTATCGAGTGTATTTCGTCTTCGGCATCGCTGAACCGGTTTCCGCCGTAATAAAACCGGACGAGTTTCATCCGGTCTTCGATGTTTTGCGGATTGACGAGGTTCAGGAGTATCGGCGTAATTTGGTCGCGGGGCACGCTGTCGGTTGCAAGACGCATATCCCAAACCCGCGGTTTATTATCGCTGCGCAAGCCGGTCACTTTAATGTAATGCGGGGTCAGTTCGGTAATGCCCTGTTCGGCATATTCTACACCGCCGAAGTGCCGGATTTCCAAGAGCCGCCGTCCGTATCTGTCAAACGGCGTATTTTGAAAAGACCCGATGATGCGGTACTTTGCGCCGTCCGAATTTTGCATAATGCCGGTCTTGAATTTTTCCGGCACAGCAGATTGTTCCTCGTTGATGTCGGCAATGCGGGACTTGGATAAAAAGGTCTGTCGCAAACCATCGTCAATGACCACAATAAGACGGACGGTGTTTTCGGGCGTATCGGCTTTTTCATCGACACGGGACAATAAAGCGTGCGAACCTTCAAGAGTACGTCCGTCTTTGAGAACATACTTAACCGCCTGCGTTTGCGGCACAAAAACCAAAAACCCGATGACAAAAAAAACAGTCCGCTGCATCGTTAGAAACATTTGCCGGTTGTTAGTTGCCTGTCATTGTACTGTTTCCTGTTTGAAAATGTTGTTTGTAACCGCCGAGGGGATATGGAAAATTTTGGTCATTTTCACGTTCACAGTGTCCCTCTGTGAATTCTGCGATTCAACCCCAAAAAACATTGTCAAACACCCGTGTATTCGCAGCAAAAGTTAGTTAGAGAACAAGTCCAGGGCAGATTAAAAGTGTTCGTCCTGTTTCGTGACCCGGGCGACTTCGTCCACCGAGGTTTCGCCGGCGAGGGCTTTGCGCCAGCCGTCCATTCGGAGCGTCGTCATTCCCTCGCCCAATGCCGTCTTTTTGATTTCCCAAGCCGTCGCCCGCTTGCCGGTCATCTCCCGAATAGGATTCGATGCTGTAAGCAATTCATATATCCCGCTCCGTCCCCGATAACCGACCTGCCGGCACTCCCGGCACCCGACCGGACGGTACAAGGTAACAGCGGCAGCCTCTTCCGCTTCTTTAAGCGGAAAGTCCGGCGGCAACTCTGCCGGATTAGGTACATAAGCCTCTTTGCAGTGCGGACAAAGATTCCGAACAAGCCGCTGCGCCATCACCGTTTCGACACAACTCGATACCAAAAACGGTTCTACGCCCATATCGGTTAATCGGGTGTAAGCCCCCGCAGCATCGTTGGTGTGCAGCGTACTAAAAACCAAATGCCCCGTCAAAGCC
Organism: Planctomycetaceae bacterium; assembly: GCA_031289675.1. Classification (GTDB taxonomy): domain Bacteria; phylum Planctomycetota; class Planctomycetia; order Pirellulales; family Thermoguttaceae; genus WRKP01. The sequence continues at coordinate 8,808 of JAITOZ010000108.1, read as the reverse complement.
GCCTGCACCGCATTTTCCGCCGTTTCCAAATCCCGAATTTCCCCGACAAGAACAATGTCCGGGTCGTGACGCAAAATACTCCGAAGCGATGCTGCAAACGTCAAACCGATTTTTGCGTGAACCTGAATCTGACTAATGCCGCTCAAGCGGTATTCCACCGGGTCTTCGGTTGTGATAATCTTCGTTGCCGCATCCTTGATTTCCGTCAAGGCACTGTAAAGCGTTGTCGTTTTTCCGCTGCCGGTCGGACCTGTTACAAGAATAATTCCGTGCGGCAAACGTATCAGGTTGGAGAACTGTCCGTAAATGACCGGATTCATTCCGAGACCGCGAAGCGAAAACTCCATCGCTCCTTTGTCGAGAAGCCGCATCACGATTCCTTCACCGTGAATCATCGGTATCACGGAAACACGAACGTCAATTTCTCTGCCGGAGTATTTCAGTTGAATCCGTCCGTCCTGTGGCAGACGGCGTTCGGCAATGTTCAACTTCGACATAATTTTCAAGCGGCTGATGATTGCCGACTGAAACCGGTTTATCTCTGCCGGAAAATTTTGGACGTGCAGCACGCCGTCGATTCGGAAACGTATCGACAATCCGTCCGATTCCGTTTCGATATGAATATCGCTTGTTCTCGACTCAATCGCTTCGAGAAAGATTTCATTGACGAGGCGGATAACCGACGGTTCCTGTGCCTGCTGCGAAAGTTCGGAGTTATCGAGTTCGAGGTCGCCGATTAACTCTACGGTATCGGGACCGGATTGTCCCGCCTCTTTTTGGGCTTGGGCAGTGAGACCGTCCAGTGTTTCGCTGCCGATACCCAAATTGTTTTTGATGAGTTTCTCAATTTCCGACTTAAGAGCCAGTACCGGCTGGACGTGCATTCCGGTAATGGAGGCAACTTCATCGAGCGGATAGAGACTGAGCGGGTCGCAGGTTGCCACGACCAGCATATCTTCGTAGCGTCCTACGGGAAAGATTCGTTCACGGTGAACGAACCGCACGGGAAAATCTTTTAACAGAGCGAGATTGACGGGATAGTCCGGCAAATCGACAAAGCCGATGCCGAGTTCGTTGCCGATAGCCGTCAGAGCGGCTTCTTCGGTGATATAACCTTTTTGGACGGCGATTTGGTCAATGCGTACGGACTCTCTGTTGCCGCTCCGCATTTCATCTTTCTGCGAGGTGCGCAGTTCATCGAGTTGCTCTTCGGTCAGCAGCCCGCTGTGTAAAAGAATATCGCCGGTTTCCATACATTTATTTTACCAGTATCATTGTACCAGTAAAAGATAAAATTTACAAATAAGCAACAATTTGCATTGTTGAAAAGTATTTTTTCGACCGTCTTATGGTGTATGTGCGAACACGTATTTTTGCTTCGGCGAAGAGTATTATTCCGATTAGGATTGGACGGAAGACGATGAAAACCGTTTTAACGCTTTTTGCAGGAAAGTGGGGAAAATTCCGGCACAAAAGGACGTACAGGAATGCGCACAGGTCACCGCCGGAATGGGGGGTTGAAATCGGCTAAAGTTAATTTAGGCAAGATAGCCGCAACTTATTATAATGCAAACACTTGCAACGAAATGCAAGGGGCGGCATACGCAACAAATAGTGCCAAAATACTCCCTAGGGGAATCGAACCCCTGTTACTGGACTGAGAATCCGGTGTCCTGGGCCACTAGACGAAGGGAGCAAAAAACACAAACATTGGGTCATTGTATCACGAAACAAGGACTTGTCAAACGTTAGTACGGTTTTATTAAAATGTCATATAGTTCAAAAAACGCTGTCCGAAAATTGCCGCCCGAACCGCTAAACACGCGCCGTAGCGTCTCGGCATCGAAACGGCTTTGCGGATAAAGTTCCGACACCAACTGTCGAAACACCGTAAAATCCGGCACGGTGCGGTACAACACCGGAATTCCCCAAAGCGGACGATGAACACATAACACACACCGAATCCAGCCCAAACGATAACCAAAACGCCGATAAAACGGCAGTTGCTCAAAACCGTCAAGAAAACAAACCGAATCACCGCAGCAATGCCGCAGCGTCTGAATCAACGTTGACTTACCCGAACCCTTTGGACCAACTATCTGGCAAATCCGGTGCTGACGTATTTTTTCAAGCAGCGTACCTGCACTCTCACCGTCCGTAAAACGGTACTCCAACACGCCGGCAAGCCAAAATTTTGTTGCGAAAGGATTGACCGGAACGGCAACGCTTTCTGCCGCCTCATCCGAATCAAATTTGTCTGAACAATGCTTATCAAAACCACGTTGTTCAGAACCATCGGAACAGGATATTCTTCTGTACAAACGCAATGGCTTCATAAAACAGCACAAATCCTAACGAACGCTTGCCGCAGTCAATCCGTGCGCTGCATTCCGCACCGGGACGCAATATCTCCGGCAGCAATTCCTTTTGGTCAAGCGATACCTTAATCAGCACCGTATTCAAGCCGCTTGTATTGTTGCCGGCATTGCCCAAATCGGTTCGGACTTCGGCACGGTCGTGAACCTCAACGATTGTTCCTTCATATTTTTTTGACGGGTCAGTTGCCAAAACAAATTCAACCTTTTTTGAATCGCCGATGTAACCCATCTTTTTTTCCGGCATCGCCAGTTCCAGTTGCCAATCGCCGCTTAAGTCGGCTATCTCCATAACATACTGCATCCGGCTTATCGGACGCTTTTCGGTCAAACGCTGTTTTATATCCCAGGAAATAACCACTCCGTCCATCGGCGACGTGATGTATAAGTCCGGTTTCTGCTGCATCTCAAAAATTGCCAATTTTTGCTGCACCGTTTCCAGTTGTATCCGGGCTTGTTTCATCTGTCCCGCCAAATCCGCCTTATCGTAATCCGTCATCCGCCGGTCTTGGTCCTGCATCATTCTTGTCAGCGAGGTTATTTTTTCAATCACTTCCTGCTGTTCCCCGTGCAGTTGCGCATCCGATGCATCTAATTCAGAAGACCGCAATTCGACAAGCAGCGTTCCCCGATGCGCTTTGCCGTCTTGACCGGCAGACGGTCCCTGTACCGGCGAATGATGGTCAACGTACAGTTTTTTGATTTCGGCTTCCAGCGGCGAATAAATCCGCTGCCTGCGTATCGGTTCCAATGTTCCGCTGCAATAAATCTGAAACTTCCAGGGCAGAAAAATCAGTGCCGCTATTAACGCAATGAGGAGAACCGAAGCGGCAGCCGTTTTCGGCAAATGACGGGCAGCGATGAGTATCTTGGATTTACCGATGAATTTCCATAGCGGCATTAAAAAGACGTGATGATGTTCCAAAGCGTTGCCCAATGCCGTACCGGCGTGTTCGGCAACGACTTTAATCCGCTGTTTCATTCCGTCCGATTCACGGCGGTCTTCAATCTGTTCGATAATCAATGCCCCGAAAGGTTTCTCCGGTTTTTCTTTGCGTTTGCGCCGCTCTTCTTCGGTTTCTTCGGTCTTTTTTGACCGCATCAACGGAAAGACGACAATCATTCGGGTATGCGATTCGTCAACATAAGCATCAACGGCTTTTTCGACTTGCGGAGCGAAATTGGCGGTATCGCCGGAGTACCAAACCGGTTCGCCGGCTTTGACCACTGCCGTTGCCAATCTGCCGAGCAGATTGACGGTTTTTGAACGTTTATCGATAACATCCTGTCCGCTGATAGCCGTGATTTTACAGCGGCTGCCGAAGTTTTGCGCAATGCTGACACGGTCGCATTGAATCAAACGCCGTCCTTCGTTGGCAAGTGTATATGCCGTTGTTTTAATGTCAAGTCCTTGGTGAATCGTTCGGGTAAAATCTTCGAGTTGCATCCAAAGACTTTGCCGGTCAGCGAAGTTGCGGAGTTGCCGGTTCTTGAAATAATCGACGGCAACAGCACCGGACTGCGCAAAGAATTGCAGGAGCGCCTGACTGACGGTTGGACTGGCACCGCTGCCGCCGGGACGCAGCATAATTTCAACCATTCCGGCGGTTTCGAGTTCGGTACGGAGCGGAAAACACAGGAGCGGATAGTCGCTTGGATTTCCGCCGGATTCCGCTTTATCGTCGGCATCGTTGCCGAAACTGCTGTGTGCCGGAACGAGAACGGCACCGTTGGCATTGCTGGTGATATGCGTGATAAGCCGGCTATGCTGCCGTTCGTCGGCTTCGCCGATTTTCAGGTTGAGGTTCTGAATGTTGATTTGGTACGTCAGCATTAACGTACCGTTTTCAACCGTCCAAAAAGCACCGCCGGCGGCTCCCATTGCGGCAACGACGCGGTTGAGAAATTCGCTGCAAAAGGCGGTAAGGGGCATATCGCCGCGCGGCAGTTGAGTTATTTCGTGAAATATCTGCCGTACATCGCCTTTCGGCTGTCCGGTTATGGAAATATCGGTTTGTTCTGTACTCAAAATTTGCGTTCCCGTCAGTCTTTCGTGACGGCATACGGGCATACATTATTATACAGAATGTATTCGGAGTCGGCAACCGCAAAGAGCGGGGGGGGCAGGTCTACTCACCGCCGCTTTCGTAAAATTTCAAAAAATTGAAATTTTTCCCGGAAACCGCTTGACATTTGTTCGTTGATAGAGTACACTGTTGCTGACAGCGGGGGTACAGTGCCTCTGCAAAAACCGCCTTTTGAAAAGGAGAACGCCATGTTCACAACTGTTTCACCGCAGCAAAGTGCTGCAAAATTGACCTCACGTAAGTGTAAGAGAGAGAGAACAATCCCGTAGGATAGGCTTCACTCTCGTCGAACTCCTCGTCGTCATCGCCATCATCGGTATTCTTGTCGCCCTCTTGCTTCCGGCTGTGCAAGCCGCACGGGAAGCAGCACGAAGAATGCAATGCTCAAACAAACTCAAGCAACTCGGACTCAGTTGCCACACCTACCACGATGCGAAAAATGAGTTTCCTGCTAACGGCGACACCTACGGTCCCTACAACGGGGAAGCCGACGGCTCCGTCAATTCCGGTTCCGGTTTAGACTGGGCAAAGGGAATGTCCGCGTGGATATTCATTCTGCCTTTTATGGAACAAACCGCCCGATACGACAACTGGATGATAGAGTACGAAACAAATTGGGCTGAAGTAGGACCCGGTGCCTACGGCGATGCCCCCGATGCACAAGCAGCGGTTGATGCACGTCAATACTACGGAGTCGTTGACCGCTTGGGCGGTCCTTCCACCCGCACCGCAGGCGACCCTTTGTATGGATTGCGCTGGGCTGATGCGGACTTTATGGCTTGCCCCTCAGACGGTAACGGCAATAAAGAAGTTACCGAAATTTATAATAATAATTCCTATCTCCACCGTACCGGCAACTATGTCGTCAACGGCGGTGATACCTGCGTCAAAACGGAAGGTTGGGGAAACTATGGAGGAAAGAACGGAGACACCGATCCCGATGTCAGCGGTTTTCTCGGACGCGGAGCCTTCAAATGGAGAAAGACAACGGCACTGTCGGACATCTCCGATGGGTTGAGTAATACCGCTCTGGCAACAGAACGGGCTTGCGGAACAAACGGAACGAACGAGAGAATTACGGTTGATTTTTCCGTACGGACATCGGTGAAAGCGTATATTGCGGTGGATGCACAGGATTTGATACTTTATAGCGGAGGCAACTGGGCCTCTTTCGATATCAGGTATGATGCCGGTCAACCATTTATTCCAAGATTAGCGGTCAGTCTCACCGGTACGCAGCCGGCGGTTGGCTTCGGCGGGACACGCTGGTACAGCAGCGAAGCGCGTTATACCTGGGCATTCTTCATCACTCCGCCCAACTCTCCTTCGGTCGGGGCAAACACTGGCGGAGACGGACCGCGGAACAACGCTTTCCTGCCGCCGACGAGTTACCACACAGGCGGTGTCAACGCTGTAGTTGCCGATGGTTCTGTCCGCTTCGTATCGGATACCGTTGATTGGGGATCCCCCGCAGATGATGCAAGGAATTCAATAAGCGGACCTTCTATCTATGGAGTCTGGGGAGCGTTCGGCAGTGCTGCCGGCGGCGAGTCCGCAAGTTTGCCGTAACCGGTTTATTGAGTTGCGGGCGGCAGGTGACGGGTTGTCATTCCTGTATTTACCCGCCGCTCGTCACCCGCAACCCGTTACAAGAACGTCCCTGCAATCAGTTTTTTCAAAACCTTTTCACTCATTTTCAAAACGGAAACAGTATTACTATTATGCGTTACCAAAACATTACATTATTGCTTGTGCTGCTTTTGATTTTCGGCTGCCGTGAAGCCGGTTTGCGCGGTCTTTATACGGTTAAAGGAAAAATCACGCATCAGGGAACACCTTTGGAAGGCGTTACCGTTTCGATGGAACCCATCAATCGTGCCGCAGGTTCGCGCGGTGCTTCCGGCATCAGCGCAGCGGACGGTCAATTTGTTATGACGACGTTAAAGCCGAAGGATGGGGTGTATCCCGGTGAATATAAGATTACGCTGGCAAAGACTTTTTTGCCGGTGGACTCTCAGGCATTGTATGAAGTTCAGGAGTACTTTCCCGACTTCAAAATTGGGGCGATAAACATTATTCCAGAGAAATATCACCGGTTTGATACGACCGATGTTCAGTTTACAGTCAAAGCGGGCAGAAATGAGATGCTCTTGATTGATATGACCGAACCTCTGATTGAAGTGAAACCGTTAGCCCCCAACGTTTTGGAAACAAAACGCCGGCAAATAGAAGCGATTAAGAAAAAAAGAGGAATCAAGTAAAACGGATTCCATCGGAGGGCTGACTCCCTCTGCCCGTGCGCTTATGCCATGTTGAACTGTATTGTAGATTGCAGCGGTTCAATACTCCGTTTGCAATTCCCGAACAACTGCTCAATGACGGTGCGTTTCTTTTCTTCAAACGAAACGAAAAACGAAGCACCGGCGGTTTCAAAATCCTGCAAACAGTGACGTGGGGGTGCGTAAAAATTTATCGGGTGCTGTTTTTATTCCTACCGGGACAAAACTTGCGTAACCCTTATTTTCATTTTCCGACCCCTTAATAGTAATGCGTCTCCAAACTTTTACCCTTATTCCCTTAATTTACAAATAAGGGGAAACAATGAATGGGAACCTGTGCTATTAAGAGTACCGGAGAAAAATAAGGGTTTCGGACAAAGGAAAAACCTTATGTTCAAAAAATTATTTCTAAAAAATTATTGTCAAAAAAAATACCCGATAAAGTTTTACGCTCCCGTGACGTGTTTTTTCTATACCTCTTCGTTTTTTGTTTCTTTTTCTGTTATAATCGGTTTCCACAATCAATAACCACAATAAGGAGTTCTAATGAAACGGCGTGATTTTATCAAAGCCGGTGCTTTAACGGCAGCGGCAATGTCGGCTGCTCCGGCGTTCCTCAAAGCAAAAGATGCCAACGGCAAACTGAACGTCGCCTTCGTCGGTACCGGCGGGCGCGGGATGTCGCATCGGGATGCTGTCAAAAAGGGTGAAAATATCGTTGCCCTCTGCGATACTGACCAGAATACGCTTGAAAAAGCCGCCGGTGGCATACCTCAAGCCGAAAAGTTTGCCGACTTCCGCAAACTGCTCGAAAAATACGGCGATAAACTCGATGCCGTTATCGTTTCCACGCCGGACCATACCCACGCCGCCGTCAGCGTTGCTGCAATGAAGTTGGGCATCCATTGCCTCACCGAAAAACCGCTGGCGCACGATGTCAGCGAAATCCGCCTGATGCAGAAAATTGCAAAGGAAAAGAACCTGAAAACGCAAATGTGTACCCAGATTCACGCTACGGACAATTACCGCCGCGTTGTCGAACACATTCAGGCGGGAGCGGTCGGTAAAGTCAAAAAGGTTCACGCCTGGGCTGGTGCGTGGTGGGGAAACAAACCCAAACCTGCCGGAACGCATCAAATACCGGCGAATCTCGATTGGGACGTGTGGCTCGGACCCGCTTTGGAAACGCCGTACAACCCCTGTTATTTCGGCGGAAACTGGCGGTCGTTCTGGCGTTTCGGCAACGGTTCGCTCGGTGATATGGGCTGCCATTACATTGATTTGCCTTTCTGGGCATTGGACTTGAAATATCCTGCGACGGCGGAAACGACGGGACCGCACAACGACCCCGAATGTTGTCCGTGCGGAGTAACTGCCAAGTATGAATTTCCGCAGTCGGATAAGCACGAAGCCTTGACGCTGTTCTGGTATGACGGCGGCGCACGACCGGCACTGCTTGCGGAGTTCGGAATGCCTGTCTGGGGCGGCGGAGTGCTGTTTATCGGCGACAAAGGCGTTCTGCTTGCTAATTACGATGGGTTCAAAATTTACGGGGACATTAAAACGTACCAGGAATTCAAGGCACCGGAGCAAACCATTCCGAAGTCTGCCGGACACACGGAGGAATGGCTTAATGCCATTAAGAGCGGTCAGGGCGAAACGACGTGCAACTTTGATTACAGCGGTAAGGTTGCGGAAACGGTGCTTTTGGGAGCGTTGGCTTATCGGGTCGGCAAGAAAATCACCTGGAATGCCGCAGAAATGAAAACGGACAATCCCGAAGCGGACAAGTACCTTACCCAAGAGCGGCGAAAGGGCTGGGAATTATAGAGCGGGCGAATAGAGCGAGCGAATGAAATCTTGATACTTGACAAACGGCAGAGGCTGAAGCCTCTGCCTCCTATGGTATTGCTCCGTCCGCTTTTACTTTTACTTCGGTTTTTGCCCCGCAAACGTACTTTTCGGCGAGAAAGTAACTTGATGCAAGCCTTCGGGTATCACGATTTCCCAAAGCGGATTGCGCCCTTTTTTTACCGCCAAAGTTATGTCCGAAGTCGAGGCAACGGC
>JAITOZ010000079.1 GCA_031289675.1 Planctomycetaceae bacterium | reverse complement strand
TCATCACGCATCACTAACCACTAGCCACTAATAAAAAGCGGTCTTCGCGCCTTCGCGATTAAAAAACAAAAAAACGCTTAGGGAACAACTTTCGTATAAAAGCGGCGGCGGTTAAGCAGCCCTGCCGCTCTTGCGCTTACGTTTTGTCATTAGATAGGCTCTTTATTTTATTGTAACCGGCACACTCGAAGGAAATCCTTGATTTTGCGGAAGTGGCGTTCAACTATGCTGCGGTGTTTGGACAAATCTGTACCATACTTCCGCTTCTGTCTTCAGCGGCTGCCGGTTTCCCTTGTATTTTCTTACTTTTTTCGGCAAGCACTGCCATAGATAATGCAGCATTAGCGGTCAGTAAGACGGCGGGCAAAAACGAAAAAATGTTATTCGGGACATAGAGACGTACGAAAACCGAATAAAACGAACGGCTGGAGCAGACAGAAAAATTGTGCATAGCACAGCCTGTACGTCTTGAATATATCGCAAATTACTGTAAAAAGGTAGGCAGAGGATTGTAGAAAAAAGATTGTTCGGGGCGTGGCGCAGTCTGGCTAGCGCGCCTGCTTTGGGAGCAGGAAGTCGCAGGTTCGAGTCCTGTCGCCCCGAATTAATACACAACAGTCCATATTAATAGCCGGCAATTTTTCGATGTTGCAATCGGGGTGTTACAATGAAATACAAATTATCCTGCCCTTGCGGGCTTTCCGTCAACGTTGAAACGGCGCAGGCGGGACAAACAGCCGTATGTTCTTGCGGAGAAGTCTTGCCGGTTCCTTCGCTCGTAAAATTAAAGACTCTTCCGGCTGTTGACGAAGCAACTCCTGCCGGCAGACCTGCCGGAAAGCATACCGGTTTGCTGCGGAAATCCTTGCTTCTACTCGGCTTCATACTGCTCGTTCCGGGTGCTGGCTTTTTCGTTTGGACACTGCTTTCGCCGCCGCAGCCTTATGAAGTTCTTAATAAGCGGGTCTATTTCTGGTTCGGCTCCAATCAGAAACCGCTGCTGCAAAACTCAACGCCGCTTGACAGAGACGACATCAATGTTCTTCTGATGGCAGGCGGAGGAATCGACTCGTTAATGCCCTTTGAGTTCGGTCTCTATTTCCGCACGTTGAAAACACCGACGTTTAGTTATAACTTTCAGGATAATTATCAGGCGGTCAAGGACACGCATCGGGTTTGGCTGATTTGGGGCGGAATCTGGACGGCGGCAGCATTGGCGTGCATCGGTATTTCCTTCTTTATGCCGAAACAGAACATCGAAGTTACCGGCTGGAGCGGAAACGAGTGGAAATAGCAAATAGCGGGCGGCTGTCATCCGCAGTTTAACAACATTCCGGCTTACGGCTGGGTTCGCCGCGGGCAGGAAAAGGAATTGAAATCGGATTGCGGTCGTCAGCGGGGAATATCAACGGAGCCGTTGACGCATCTTGAAAACCGCCGATAATGGGGCGGCAATAAAAACGGATACCGCATAAATAACGCCACGCCGCAGAGCGTTGTCTCCCGCAGGACAGAGAACCTAACCTTTACATCAGATAAGATTGGTTGCAGAGACGAGTGAAAAAAATATCAAAATGAACATCATCAGCCGCTATCTCGGTCTTATTCGTTTTTCGCACACGCTTTTTGCGCTGCCTTTTGCGCTGCTTTCGTATGCAATGGCACTGAAATTAAATTTTGCCGAAGGCAAAGTGCCGCGTCTTTTCGACCTATTCGGCATCTTGTTGTGTATGGTGTTTGCCCGCAGTGCAGCAATGGGTTTTAACCGTCTTGCCGATAGAAAACTCGATGCCGAAAATCCCCGCACGTCCAACCGGCATTTGCCGCAAGGACTGGTATCTGCCGGCGGTGTTATTATTTTTGTTACCATTTGTTCTGCCGGATTTATTGCCTCGACTCTGCTCTTTTTTCCCAACAAGATTCCGCTCTATGCCTGCGTGCCGGTACTGCTGTTTCTTTTCTGTTACAGTTATACAAAACGGCAGACATCTGCCGCTCATTTTTGGCTCGGTGCATCGCTGATGCTTGCCCCGATAGCCGCTTGGATTGCGGTCAGGCCGCGATACGAACCGGCACCGCTTCTGCTCGGCTGGGCGGTTTTATTTTGGACGGCAGGTTTTGACCTGATTTACGCAACTCAAGATGCGGACTTCGACAAACGCAGCGGATTGTTTAGTGTGCCGGGACGATACGGTGTCGCGGCGGCTCTTCAATTATCGGCTCTCTGCCATTGTGTTGCGGCGGCGTTGTTCGCGGTCATTCTTTATGTTTTTGAGCCTTTTGGCTGGATTTACGGAGCCGGTCTCGCTGCGGCAGCAGCCGTCCTGATTGCCGAACATATTATGACCGCCCCGAAGAGGGGCAAGCCGCTAAACCTCGACCGAATCAACCGGGCTTTTTTTCACTTGAACGTTTGTATTTCCCTCATTCTCTTCGCTGCCGGTGTGCTGGATCTGATTTGGGAATAGAGACAGCGGCGGTGTGCAGAGACGGGAATGAGTGTTGACTTTATGCCCTCCGAATTGCTCTTGTTCCTTATGTCCCGATTCGCTATCATTCGGAATATAAGGAATGACCTCTTCGACACAAAATAAGCCGGATAATCCGTTCTTTTCCCTGCCGCTCGCTGTGCTGACCCGCAGCTGCTGCCGGTGTCCGCTCACCGTCCTTTTCATTGCCGCCGTCATCGCCGCTGCCGCTCTCTATGCCGCAGCGCATCATCTCACGATGAAAATGAGCCGTCTCGACCTTATCAATCCGAAAAGCGGCTTTAACCAATTGTGGCTCGAATACGTTAACGAATTCGGCGACAGCAGCGAAGTCATCATTGCCGCCCAGGGGCAAAACAATAAAGAATTAGCCGGTCTTTTTGATGAATTAACGAAACAAATAAAAGACCAACCGCAGTTGTTTCAAAGCGTACTCGGAGGTATCGACTTGTCGAAACTCCAAAGCAAAGGACTCCATTACGTTCCTCTCGAAGACATTAAACAAATCCGGCAATCGCTGCATCGTCCGCAAGGCGGTATGACCGGCACAAATCAAAGTTTAGCGAAACTCACGTCCGTACTTTCGGAAAACAACATTGACAAGAACAGTGCCGAATTCGGCAAACACAACTATTTCATTTTTCCCGTAAAAAATGATGCCTTTCCGCCAAAGAACGGTTTCTTCGGTTTCATTCTTTTGAAACTCAAAGACATCGACAAAACACAGTTTTCACAAGGAACGCAGCCGATTGCTCAACTGCGGTCAATGATTGCCGAAGTACGCAAAAAATATCCGAATTCGGTCATCGGTTTAACGGGAATGCCGGTACTCGAAAACGATGAAATGGCGTTGAGCAACGAGGCGATGACGAGAGCAACGCTGCTTGCCTTTGCCGGAGTAACGCTGGTTTTCATTGCCGGCTTCGGTTCACTGCGATACCCGTTTTTCGCCGTGTTGGGGTTAGCCGCTGCCTTTGCGTGGACGATGGGATATATCACGTTCGCTGTCGGACATCTGAATATATTAAGTATCGCTTTTGGGGCAATGCTTATCGGTCTCGGTACGGATTTCAGCGTGCATTATTTAGCCCGGTTTCTCGATTTACGCCGTATGGCTTTGCCCGTCGAAGACGCACTGGTCGAGGCGGCAGGCGCAGTCGGTCCCGGTATTTTGACGGGTGCTTTAACGACTTCGGCGGCTTTTTATGCTGCCTCCTTTGCGGAGTTCACCGGCATTGCGGAACTCGGAACGATTGCCGGCGGAGGAATCCTGCTGTGTGCGGCAGCGACTTTTACCGTCTTTCCGGCATTCATTGTCCTCTTCGCCCCTCAAGAGATGCCGGCACAGCAGCGTAACATACAGCACGGTGCGTATCAACAACACAGCGGACAAGCGAAGCGGCAGCTTTATAACGTCAAACCGCTCATTATGCCGTTTTTTTGGTTTCCGAAATTGACGCTCTTTCTGTTCGTTATCGGCTTTGCCGCATTATGCTGCGGGATTCCCAAGGTATGGTACGACTATAACTTACTAAATTTGCAGCCGGAAGGTTTGGAAAGCGTTGAGTGGGAGCGGAAACTCCTCGAACAAGATGTCAATGAAGGCGGTAAAAATATCTGGTTTGCCCTGTCCATCGCTGAAACGAAGGAAGAACTGAGGGAACGGAAAAAACGCTTTGCCGAAAGGTATCCCGAATTAACCGTAGAAGAAATCGTGTCGCTCCTGCCGGACGAAAACGAGGAAAAACGGCAACTCATCCAAGACATTCATGAGGAGTCGGCGAAACGCACTCATCTTTCACCGCTCTATGCTCAACTCTATGCAGTCTCCGACCCTGAGCCGCCGACGGAGAAGGATTTACCGGAGCCGCTAGTGGAACGTTTTATCGGCAGGCACGGTCAGCATTTAATGCGGGTTTATACTACGGCAAACATTTGGGATATGGCGCAACTCGAAAAATTTGTCGAGTCAGTTCGGGACATTGACCCGAAGGCGACGGGCAGTCCGCTGCAAACTTATGAATCATCGCTGCAAATGCAGCAGGGATTTATCACGGCAGCATATTATGCTTTCGGTGTGATTTTTGTCTTATTGTTGTTAGACTTCCGCTCTCTCGGCGATTCTCTCGCTGCATTGATACCGACAGTACTTGGTATGACGATGATGTTCGGAACTATCGGCTGGCTGAATTTGCCGCTGAATCCGGCAAATATGATTGTCCTGCCGCTGATAATGGGTATCGGGATTGACAACGGCGTATATCTTATTCACGATTTTCGTAACCAAAATAACCGCAGCATCAATAACGGTAACAAAAAAAGAGGGGGATACGAATTGTCGCCGTCCACCGCTTCGGCGGTGGTGATAACAACGCTGACAACGATGATAGGTTTCGGTACGATGATGGCGGCATCGCATCGGGGTTTGCAGAGTCTCGGCAGAGTATTCGTCATCGGTACGGCGTGCTGTTTGTTCACATCGCTGATTGTTCTACCGATACTGCTGTGCAGCCGGAAACTTGATAACGGCAAAAAAACGCTACCGCAAATCGAGAATAGAGAAAACAGTGTGCAAACAATAGGCGGGGTAACATATAACGGGACAATACAGAGTGGAGAGCCGGCTGAAAAAAAACGTCTTGTCAAACGGAAAGAATCGGTGTAAAAGAAACGGCTGCTATCGGGGGGACTAACACCCCGCCGCTCGGCACGTTCCTTTTTGCCGGACAATAGTTTATAATACAGCCGGGCGGTTTTTCTTCACTCTCCTGCTACAATGTCTGATTCCAAATCCGCACAACAAACCGATGCACAGGATATTCCAACCCAATTCCGCCAAAAGGAAACGTTGGTCGATGCTACGTTCAACGCTCTTCAGGACGGAGTGATGATTCTTGACAGAGACCTGAAGGTTGTCCACTGCAACAGAGTAATCACCGATACGACACCGGAACTGTTCGACAGAACGCAGACCTGTTATCAAGCCATCACCGGAAATACGGAACCGTGTCCGTTTTGTCCCGTTCTGAAAACCTTTCAGGACGGTCAATCTCATTCGCACTGTTATTTTAATCCCCGCCTCAAACGCTGGTTTGAATTAGAGAGTAATCCGATAATAGACCCCGAAACCGGCGGGATTATCAATGTTGTCGAAATTGCGAAGGACGTTTCAGAACAGCAGCAGTATGTCCGGCACATCGAAGAGCAGAAGACGGTTCTTAAAGCCGTTCTCGAAACATCCGACACCGGTATTCTCGCTTGTCTTGACAACGGGGAAGTCCTGCATTACAACGAGAAAATTCTCGGCATCATCAATGAATTTTCGCTCCGGTGCCGCCCTGCGGAGACGAGTCTGCCGAGCGGTGACACTTCGGGGAGCAGCACACAAGAGGCACCGCCGCTGACAGAATTGACCGGCGAACCGCAATACCTGTGTGAGATACGCCCTCTGATGGAACAGTACAATGAAAACGAAAAACTGCTGATTCTCACGAAGGGCGACAAGATATTTCAAATTGCACTGTCAAAAGAAAAACTGCCCGGCACCAGCCGGGAATTGCGGATTTGGCGGTGCAAAGAGGTAACGGCAGAATGGTTTGCCCAACAGCAACTCAAAGAGAGTGCTGAGCATTTCAGTAACTTATTCGAGACCATTTCCAGTGCTTTATTTGTCCTCGACATCATCAAAGACCAAGATGCCGACCCTATCGACTACACGATAGCCGATGCGAATCTGAAAGGATGCGAATTGTTACGGAAAAGCCGGCAGGAACTGCTGGGCGTTTCTGTTATTCGTTTGATGGCAGACCGCATCAGTGTCAAACCGGAAGGCGACAGTGAAGGTGAAGAGGATTGGAGAGCCGGTCTCCGCAAAGCCGTTACGAGCGGGCTGGTCAGGAAATCGCAAATCTGTATCCATTTCGGCGGCGAAAAAAACCACTATCATTGTACGCTCTTTCCCTTTGGTCGGCAAATCGGCGTGATGCTGCATAATGTAACGGAAATTGTCAATTATCAGGAAACGCTTGAATTGCAGCAGACCGTTTTTGAAAATCTGGCTATCCCGGTTTATTGGGTTAACTCTTCGGGAAAAGTGCCTTACGCCAACAAATCGTTCCGCAATATGGTCGAATTAGTCAGCATCGAGGATTTCGACCGGCATTCGATTTGGGACTTCGATACCGCCGTTACAAAGGAAACTTTTGCGGACTACTGGGAGAGTGTTATACAAAAAACGCCGGCACTGACAATAAAAACGGGGATGAAAACGCTCGGCGGGGACTCCGTCGTTGGACTGCGGACGACGAACTGTTTGCACAGCGGAGAAAACGAAATATGCGTTTGCAGTTTTCTCGACATTAGCGAACAAGAGAAACGGATACAAGCAGAAGAAGCCTCGAAGGCAAAGACGCAGTTCCTTGCTCATATGAGTCACGAAATTCGGACACCGCTCAACGGCGTTATCGGAATGTCTGACCTGCTGCTCGGAACGGAGTTAAATTCCAAGCAGCGGACGTATGCCGAATTGGCAAAAGAATCGGGACGATACCTTTTGTCGCTCATTAACGACATTCTCGACTTCACAAAAATTGAAGCCGGAAAACTTGAACTCGAAACCGTTGAATTTAATTTGCAGGAAGTGATTGAGTCCGTCTTGAGTATTCTGTCGCCCAAAGCGGAAACGATGCACTTGGAATTATGTTCGCTGTTTCTTTCGGAAATTCCGAAAAAAGTTGTTGGCGATATGAACCGCATCCGGCAAATCCTTGTCAATCTGGTCAACAATGCCGTCAAGTTCACGTCCGAAGGCGGTGTCCGGTTGAGCGTTCAAATCGAAGAGACAAAAATTATTGATACAAAAACATATTTTGTAACGTATTTTGCTGTTCAGGATACAGGAATCGGTATTCCCGAAGGACGTATCAACCGGCTGTTTCAATCGTTTTCTCAAGTGGACTCGTCGCAGGCAAGAAAATTCGGCGGCACCGGACTGGGCTTGGTCATCAGCAAACAACTCGTAACGCTGATGAAAGGGGAAATCGGTGTAGACTCGACCGAAGGACAAGGCTCGACCTTTTGGTTCCGCCTGCCGCTCCAAGCCGCCGTAACAGAAACACTGCCGGAGACCCTGCCGGCGGATGAAATGCCGCAGCCGCATACATTCCGCCACGGAAATCTTATCTTTGTGAATAAACTTGCTCTCGTTGCCGAAGAAAACACTTTACTGCGGGATACGCTGTTACAACAATTCGGCGTTTGGGGAATGAATACCGATTCGTTTGCCGCCTACCGATACGCTGCCGATGCGGTCAGACAAAGTTGCAAAGCGGGCAATCCGTACAACATTGCCGTAGTCAATCACCAATTAGGCGGCTCTTTGGGAGCGGACTTGGCTCACGAAATCCGTCAGGTTTCACCCGAAACAGGATGTATCATCTTGCTGCCGCTCTCGAAAGATGTCGCTGCATACAAGGCAAAACTGCAATCGTTGGGCGAACCGCTCGACAAGGTCAGGTTTATCACGAAACCGATAGTCGGTTCATCGCTCTTTAATGCGGTCTTGAGTCTTTTTACGGGCATCGAAGACGATGGTACAGAAGATGTCAAGCGGGAGGAACTCCGCAAAGAACTTTTTGAAAATCAATCGGTGCAGCAGACGCTGGAGACGTTTGAAAACCACAATACGGTTATTGACGATTTGGATTCGCCGCTGATTCTCGTTGCCGAAGATAACCGCATCAATCAGATTGTTGTCGGTGAAATTCTGAAGTCGGCAAATTACCGTTACGAAATTGCACAGAACGGCATCGAAGCCGTTGATAAAGTTTCGCAGAACATTTACGATTTAATCCTGATGGACTGCCAGATGCCGGAGATGGACGGTTTTACTGCTGTGAAAATCATACGGGAGTCGGAAGCGGCAGGGACGGCAAAGTGTCCGGGGCGAGTTCCGATAATTGCGTTGACGGCGAACGTGACGCAGGGCGACGAAGAGCAGTGTATTGCGGCAGGAATGGACTCGTACATTAGTAAGCCGCTCAATGCCGCTGCTTTGCTTGCCGAAATAAAAAAGCGGATTGCAGTGACGAGTGGTGAGTGATTCGACCTGCGGTCGAATGGAATGAGGCAGAACCGGCAGAGTTTGCCCCTCGCTTGCGAACTCTCCACTCGTCACTCACCCTTGCTACTCTCCACTCACCTGCTACACACTTGCCGCGTGCCATTCGCCGGTCGTGATGTGCAGCGAACTTCCAGCAACGGCGGCGGCATCGATGCCGAACAATTTATGAAGCAGCGGAGAAATAAGATGACGGGAAGGTGCAAACGCATTGTCCTCCAGCGCATTGAGTAAATACTCCGGCTCAACAAAGAGTGTCAGTGCATCGGGCAGCGTCTTAAAATCGCTCACTTTCTGCATCAAACTGATTTCGTCCCGCGTCAACTGGTGGGCGGCATTGAGTTCTTTGATGAGAAATACCGGATTGTTCAAAGACTGTACCGCACGTTTTTGTAACAAAAACTTCCAGTAAAAAATACCGGCAATGAAACAGCCCAAAACCGTAAAAAAAATGCCGTAATACGTCAAGGCATTGCTTTTATAAGCAGATGGATCGTCATCGTCAAAAGCCGCCCGGAACGATTGCTGCATCTGCCGGACGGATTCGGTATCGCCTTCCATTGACTTCGTCTTCTTCGTCTTCTTCGGCTTCTTGTTCTGATCGCTGCCCGGCTTTGTATCAAACATATTGATACGCTTCCCCTCCTGTGCAGCACTGTATTCAAACGCCGCTGCGGCAAAAAAGAAAGACGCTGCGAGTAAAACGGTAACGGTCATTCTTCGATTTCTTGTCATCATAATACCTCATTAGAGTTTTTATTGAACCGCAAAAACACGGAGTTCACAGCGTTTTTTGCTGCCGATACACCGATACACGAATGTTTGGGGGGTTGCCTATTGATTCATAATCAATGCGTCCATTTGCGGCAAATTAAAAAACAAAAACCCCACGGACTCTATGTTTTTGCGGTTAATTATTATTTTCGGTTTTCCAAAGCCGTTTTGGCGGCATTGCGTATATCGGCATCCGCATCACGGTGGAACGCCTGCACCAGCGCACTGCGGCTTTCATCGCTCATACCGGCAACGAGTATTTCGGCACTTTGACGGCGGAGTTCCGCTTTCTCTCCGTTGAGCAAAAGCCAGCATAAGGATTTTTCCGCCTTCGGAACTAAATCGTTACAATAATTCAGGCAAATCAAGGCCCGCGATTTGGCAACTTCGTCACCCGCTTCGAGCATTACGGATAATTTTTCGCCCGTCTTATCATCGAGATTCCGAACGACATCAAACATTTGCCGGCGGCGAACATCGTCAAGTTTATCGAACACGTCCATAAACCAGACCAATTTGAAATTCGGAAGCAGTTTTTGTATCGTTTCCCGAACCCGAACATGGGGACTGCTGGCAAACTGAATAATCCGCGAACCTGCACCGGGCAGATTGCGGCTGTTCAATTCCGTCAACGCTTCAGCCTGAATATCAGGGTCGCTGTCGTCCGCCGCATCCCAAATGACCCGGTTGATTTTATCATTCTTAATCGGTTTGAGCGCATTGAACGCTGCCGTCCTTCCCTCGCCCTGTCCGTGATAAAAAATACGCAAAAGAGCCGCTTCCAATTCGTCATCGGACATCGGAAGGTGCTGCAAAAATGTTACCAAGCCCTGCAATGCTTCGCCGTCAAATTGGTTGAATACGGATCCGATTTGTTCGAGCCACTCGACCGGCGGCAAAGCGGCAATATTCGTTTTTATCTCCATCGGCAGCGGTTCTTTAATACGTTTGAAAACAGCCGACAAAAATTTTGTATCAAAGCGTTTGGAAAGCACTTGCAAGACCAGCGGCGGCGGATTGAATTTGTCCAGACAGCGGACAATAAATTGGAACAGATACGGCGATGAATCCGTCAGGAGACGGCGGTACGCCGCCAGATACAGCGGCGCACTTGCTATCCGTAATATCTGTTTCAGGTCGCTCTCGGCATCCGTAAAAAACGGATAAAAACGCAGAAACACGCTCAACGTCAATTCGCTGCTGTCTTGACGGAAGTCTTTGGCTTTGCTGCGTATTGTTTTCACTATTTCAGGAAAAAGCGTATTAAAAAGAAGATGCCGCTCGTGCGGTTCGTTGCGTTCCAATGCTTGAATGTACTTGTCGGAAAATTTGAGCATATCATTTTGCCGCTGCTGTAAATGCTTGTCCTGACCGCCAGACCAGAAACAGAACGTGAACATTGACGGCAGGACTTCATAAATTTCCAGCGCATAAGCAAGGCGGAACGCCTGTTTTGCCAAGACGGGGTCGGGACTGACAACGGCAGAGCGGAGACCGGGAATCATTTTGGCGCGGTTATCGCTGATAAGACCGGTGAGGAAGGTGTCGCCGGGTTCAAAATCGCGGATGATAGTGTCGATGCCGCTGCCGCCTCGGCGGGAAATCAGAGAAATACCTGCTAACCGGCGGATTTCTTCGTTCGACGACTTGAATGCCGTTTCCAAAAGTTTATCGGCAGACTGATTTTGAGTCCGTTTCAAAACCTGAAATGTTAAATCAATGCCGCCCGCCATAATGCCGTAATGTCATAATCGTACTTCATCCGGTTGCCGATTTTTACTGCATTTGCAGCAACTCTTGGATTTCGTGTTTCAATAAAGGGAGATGTTTAACGATAATACTCCAAATCATATCAGGTGATACCGTATCGTAACCGTGAATAAAACGGTTGCGGGTATCAATGATTTTTCGGGAGTTAGTAACATCAATGCCCGTTTTACATTGAACAAACCGGTTCATTGCCTCGCCAATGACAACAATGTTTCTTTCCGCCGCACGCCGAAGTTGAAGATTCAGCAAAAAATCGTCATACCGCTTTTCTGACGGCATAAAACTTTCTACCTCTTCAATCGCTATGAGGATGTCTTCCAAATGTTTCTTGACGCTGTCATCCATACCGTATCATCCGTACAGTAATTTTTTCGTCCGTTCAATATCCCGGCGTAAATACACATTACGAATCGGCATCCCCTCTAACAAATCAACGTTCCGTCCGAAAACCTCCTCCAGCGAATACTTAAAATCAAAATAATTATCAAAGTAATCTGCCCCCGATTCTTTGTCGAAGTCCGCTATCAAATCGACATCGCTTCGGCTGTCAAAACGTTCCGTCAGTGCCGAACCGAACGCATAAAGTGTCCGAACGCCGTATTTCCTGCATAAGCCGGAAATTTGTAACATATAAGGCTCAAAAAAATCCACCGCTTTACCTCGCCTCTAATTCTTTTACGATGCGTTCGGCGTGATACACTTTCTTTAACGCTTCGGTAATGACGGAAGTACAAACACCGACGCATCGGCTCTGCTTCTCTGTGTGAATGAAATTATTCGAGAGCGAATAAATGTTCCCGTCAAACGCCAAAGCAATGATTTCACCGCTTGCGTTAATCATCGGCGAACCGCTGTTGCCGCCGACAATGTCATTTGTTGTTACAAAATTAAAAGGCGTACTCAAATCTAAATCCGCCTTCGCCGCTTTCCAACTCTGCGGCGGGTCAAACGGTTCACGGTTCTTTTGCAAAGCCGCCCGCTCAAACATACCGGCTATGTCAGTAAACGGTGCAACTGCCGTACCGTCATCTTCCCGATAACCTTTGACAATGCCGTAAGACAAACGCAGTGTAAAAGTTGCATCAGGATAAATGTCCGTTCCCCATTTTTCAAAACGCTGCTTTGCCAGTTCAGCGTATGCGGCTGTCATCGGGGCTTCGACCCTGTTTTCGTATTGTTCTCTGGCAGAACGTGAGTCGTGTTCCATTTCTTTGACTACTTTGAACATTATGTCATCCGATTCTTCAACCGCCTTCCTGCCGCCTTCAAAAAGACGTTTCCGTTCGGCAACATCCCGGACTTTGGAACCGCAAATCAATTCTGTTGCCCATTCTCTCGGTGATTTCGGCACTTCTGTGTTGAATCCTCTTACAGTCCGCTGCTCAATTGTCATCGTTATCGAATCGGTCAGTTTTTCGATTTCGACATCTTCGTAAACCGGTGTATCGGCAAACAACGTCTGTTTCAGCGATTCGAGATTGTTGTCCCGATACTCTTTTAGCCGTTCAGCATTTGGTTTTTCCAATTCATAAGCCGCCCGATAAAGCGTCCGGGCAATTTGGAATGTCTTGCAGTTGACACCCTCTCCGCTTTCAAAAAGGTCATACACATAAAACAAATCTTTCCGTGCATCATCACACGCCTTTTTGATTTTTGCTTCCGGTGAGTTTTCTCCGGCTTTTTCGGCGGACGGGAAATCTTTCCAAAGCGATGGTGTCTGGAGACCTTGCAGTTGTCCGGCAGCCCGCTTGCGGTAATTTTGAACCGCTCTTAAATCATCGCCGATGCGCCGGGCATTTTCCAAACTCCGGTCGGCAAAAGCGGAATAGACGACTTCACGCCGGTATAATTTTTGTAACCGCCAGGGAAAATACACGTCCCGCTGAAACTCCAGATGTTCTTTCGTAAAAGCCCTGTCCGTTCTGCCGGGGAAACCGGAGACAAACACGAGTTCCTCGGCGGCAGCGGCTGAAACCTCCGTCTCGTTAATGCGTTTTTTTTGGGAGTTCCACCGTAAATAATGCGTCATCTCCGCCGGTTTTCCGTTTTCATAGGCACGGAAGAGCGCACAGTCGATACAGTAGCGGGGATATTCGTAATTGTCGGGGTCTCCGCCGAACGAAGCGATGCTTTCTTCGGGAGCCCAAACGAGCCGAATGTCGTTATAGACACGATAACTGTACAGATAATATTTGCCGCCTTGATAAAGCGGGGTAACTTCATAGTGCAGCGGCAGACTTCCGCTCTCTGCTTTGTCAGCGGCATCCTTTGCTTTTTCGGCAGCCCGCTTTTCAACGGCGGTAACGGCAGCGTTCCTCGCTTTTTGGGCTTCTTCGGCAGACATTTCCGCTTTGACACCGGCGTTGACAATTTCTGTAACATCCGCACTGTGTTTCAGGACGAGGACTTCCAGCCCGGGACATTTAAGTTCATCTTTGAGCGTTTGCGCATAAAAACCCTTTTCGATGAGGTTGTTTTCCGGCGTACTGAGTTCGTGAATACTTCTTGCCCCGACGTGATGATTCGTTGCAATCAAGCCGTTTTTGGAGACGAACGAACCGGTGCCGCGTTTGGCGAATCGGCACGTTGCGAACTGGATGCCGGTGAGGAAATCATTTTTCGTGATGTCAAAGCCGTATTTTTCTTGGACCTGTTTCGCCGGCGGCATATCGAAGAGCCACATACCTTCATCAGCACGGACAGCAGTCAGCGTTACAAAAATGAAGGACAGGAAAAATAGAACGGGCAGTAATTTTACGGGCAGTAATCTTTTCATTGTTTATTGTGAGACTGTAGGAGCCGCAATTCGGTTTCCATTGTCCTTTGTTTCCAGCCGTTTGTCAATTCCGCGCCGCTGCCGTGCGTTCCCGCAGCGACACTGGCAGGGGGCTAAACTTGCTTGCTGAACACGTCTACGGATGGACAGACCGCCGCCTGCCCCGCCAATATTTCGAGTTGCGTCAAGTTGGTAACGGCAAAAAGGCGGTCTTGCAGTGCCTGCGGAATCGAGCCGAATCGGGCTTTGAGAACGCACAGTATCGCCAAAACCTGCCCTTCCGCCTTGCCTCGTGCTTCGCCCCGTGCTTCGCCTAATGCTTCACCCCGTGCTTCGCCTAATGCTTCACCCTCGGATCTTCCTTCGGCTTTGCCCCATTCTCTGCCTCGGGCTTCCCACTTTGCGGCAAGACCGCACTTCTCTATCGCCTCGTCAAATGTTATTTTCATCTTTTCCCGTATCTCCTGAAATGTTAAAGGATTCGCTCGCAACACCGCATCAATATACGCATTCAATGCCGCCGCTTTGCCCCGCCGCTCTTTTTCCCGCAGTATCACCTCCAAACCGCCTGCCGACAATGCATTGCTCAAACTCCGTACCCAAAGGTTGTCCGCCTCCGGCAACTCACCCGTTACAATAATTTGCGTATCACTCGTATCGCCCTTGACATAATAAATGCCCGGCTGATTTTTCGTAACGATAAACTTTGCCGATAAATACTTTAACAGTTTTCGCGGCTTTTTTGTAACGACAATCGTTACCGACATATCGTTCGTATCGGCACCGTTTTGCGACGCATACAACCGGCTGTAACTCTGCGTCTTATCGTAATCGCTCACCGATGCGTAATCTTCGGGACTCTTATATTCAATGACGTTGTAGTGCTGAAAAATTTGTCCTATATTTTTGCCGATATACACTCCCGGCTCCTTCTTGACGATGAGTATGTCCATCTGGAGCGGCTCGGAAGTCAGTTGGTACTCCGCCATAAACTCCAAAAAGTCCCGGTACTCTTCGAGTTCCATTTGGATAGCCTCGACAAATGCCGGATGCCAAGCAACGCGTTCCATTGAGGTATATTATCGGTTTCGGCGGGCGCAATGTCAAGGCGTTTTTCTGTCCGGTATCTTAGGGGGCGTGGTAATTTAGGTGGTTGGGATAATTATTGAGGCGTAAATTGATTTTTTTTTATTTCATTGTCAAATTGATAAGTTGAAGCAGTTGATTTGGTCAAGCGGCAGGACATATAAAATACAGAAGCTCACAACACCTTCGTTTCGCTTGTTGCCGAATCATAATCATAATGCCGACACAAACTCCGCC
>JAITOZ010000302.1 GCA_031289675.1 Planctomycetaceae bacterium | reverse complement strand
ATTGGTGCGGAAAGGAATTCGTTTTTCAAAGTCGGAGCAAATGCAAAAAATCTGTGTCGGATTGGTGATAAATTTCTGGTTTTTCGGATATAATTGGATCATTCAGTAATTTTAGAACATAACCGCACCTTATTTTTGACAAACGCAGCGGCTTCCGTTGCTCCGAATTCCCGTTCCATTCCCATATATTCCCGCTCAACGGAAAGCGTACTACTATCGGGTCTATTATTCAGAGAACAAATTTGCACAGGGAAAGAGTCGCGTTAACCTGGTTAATACCGGACGGTATAGCGATAGGTTCTCACTCTTTTACCCGCCAGCGCAAGAACGATTCGAGAAAACCCTGAATGTCACCGTTGAGAACCTGATGAAAATTGCCCGTCTGATAACCCGTTCGGGAATCTTTCACCCGCTGGTCAGGATGCAGGAAGTAATTCCGAATTTGCGAACCAAAACCGACCTTCGCCATATTCTTGTATTTTTCCGCCATTGCTAACTCCCGCTTCTCTTCCTCGGCACGTATCAGCCGTGCCCGAAGCATTTTCCACGCCATCGCCCTGTTCTTGTGCTGACTCCGTTCCATCTGACAATACACAACGGTATTCGTCGGAATATGCGTGAGCCGAATGGCACTCGATGTTTTGTTGACGTGCTGTCCGCCGGCTCCGCTTGCCCGCATTGTGTCTTCCCGAACATCTTCGTCCCGAATGTCGATATTGATGGAATCGTCAATTTCCGGTGAAACATCAACCGCCGCAAAACTTGTCTGCCGTTTGCCTTCGGAATTGAACGGACTAATCCGCACGAGACGGTGCATACCCGACTCTCCTTTGAGATAACCGTAAGCCATCGGTCCCCGAACAACGAAACCGCAACTGTTGATACCGGCTTCCTCGTTTTCCTGCCAATCAAACAGTTCAATATCGTAACCGTTCGGCTTTGCCCAGAGCGAATACATACGAAAGAGCATTTCCGCCCAATCGTTCGCATCGGTTCCGCCGTCCCTTGCGTTGATTGTAACGATAGCGGCATTGCCGTCATACGGTCCGTTGAGCAGGGCTTTCGTTTCGAGTTCTTCGAGTTGTTCTTCGAGATGCTTTAATTTTTCCGGTATTTCGGCAGATAGTTCGTCATCATCGAGTTCAAACATCAAGTCGAGGTCGCTCAACTCGGCAATCATTTCATCGAACGGTTTGAGCAGCGTTTTCAGGGAGCGGAGTTTTCCGACGAGCGGCTGTGCTTTTTCCTGGTCGTCCCAAAAATTCGGGGCGGTCATTTCCATTTCGATGTTCTTTGCCTGTGCGTTTTTATCAGCGTAGTCAAAGAGAGTCCCGCAGTTGAGTCAACCGCAGCCGGATTTGTTCAGCCTGATTCGTCCAATCGTTGATTATCATAGTAAGGTTCAGTATAACAGGAAAATGCTGAAAAACAATATCTTCTGTTGTTTCCAGTCCGCACCGATTCCTCATACGCCCTAAAAATTAGGGCTGGCATACAAGTCTGTTCCTTTCCTCACAGTACATCAAGCGATTCTTGCAGCGTTTTTTGGTCTGCGTCTTCGATACATTCGGCAGTGCCGGAAACGATGACACTTTCGTATCGGGCGGTGAATTGCGAAGACAGAACTTCTGTTCGACCAACAGCGCAAAATGAAACGCTGTGACTGTGCCGGATATTATCTATCTTGCGTCCTTCGGCAGCACAGTGCAGAATGAGCGTGTTGCCGTCCCGCACGAAATTGACAGGAATTCCATAAGGCACACCATCGGCTCCGACTGTTGAGAGAAAACCGTACTCGGCAGTGTCCAATAGCAAAACGGCTTCAGCGTCTGTAACGGCTCGGTCTGTACGCCGCATTGAATAGTTCATTGTTGCAAAGTTATCTTTGATTCGGCAAGAATTTTTCAGCCTAGTTATAGTTATATTTTTTCAAAAACGGCAGCCGGACACTGACCTGTTTTATCCATTCTCTCGCCATCAATTCGTGTCCCGCAATGGTAGGATGGCAGCCGTCCCACGTCCAGTAGTCCAGCGGAGCCGATTTCTCCGCCCGCTCAAACATTGCCGGATAATCGACTAAAACGGCATCAAATTCTTTTGCCAGTCTTTTGACTGCTTCGGCAAGCGGCGGCAGTTCTTTTTCCCACGCTTTCCAAACAGCCGTCTGTCCTGCAATGCAGTAAATGAACGGAACTCCTAATACGAAAAGGATTTGCGGATTCGCCTCTTTGCACTGACGCAGCAAGCCGCTATACCGTTTCTCAAATGCGGCGGTATCGTAATTGCCGGGGCGGTTATAGATGCGTGCGCCGGCATCGTTCACGCCGACCAAAACGCTCAACACATTCGGTTTCAACGACAGGGTGTCTTTTTCCCAGCGTTTTTCAAGGTCTGTTATCTGGTTTCCGCTGATGCCGCGGTTGTGAAACACGAATCCTGCTTGGGGGAAGTCTGCCGCTAATCGGCTGCCGACGGCAAACACATAACCGTGTCCCAAAAAATGATTCGGGTCTTTGTTTCGTCCCCAATTTCCATCAGTGATAGAATCGCCTTGAAACAGAAAAACCAGCCCTTTTTCTTTTTCTGTAACAGAAATGTCTTCCGCCGAAACTTCGGGGGCGTTCACCGCCGTTCCTAAAACACCGGCAGAACCGGCGGTTGCCATAAATTGCCGTCTTGAAATGGGGAAATTGACATTACTCATACTCTGAATTATACCCCTTCTTGGGCTGATTTGCCAGATAATAGGATTGTTTCCTAATCATTTTTGGTTTTTTAATCGCGAAGGTGCGAAGACCACAGTTTTTTGAAATTTAGACAATAACAAGCACCGCTCCCTATTCCGTTTCTTTTAATTCTTTAATCAATAAAACCCAACTTTTCAATAGACAACGGTATATAATGAGATGTCTTTTGAGGGTCGATTTTTTCACACTTTGATTTACCGCTTTTCGGTACGGTTGTCATCGTTTTTTCTCCTCCCGGCGGTATTTCGATTTCTTCTACTTTATCGCCGCAGCGGACGCGGGTCTTTGTTCCCCAGGTCGAATGAATCGTTGCCGTTATCTCCTCCGGCGACCAAACAATGTCCGCTGTAAAACCGCCCCGCGCACACAAACCGCTGACCTTGCCCGACTTCCACGACGGAAATAACGCCGGCAAAATACGGATTTCCGGCACTGCGCCCGGCACTGATTGCAAAAGCGACTCGCCGATCGCCGCCGTCATTCCCAAATTACCGTCGTTCTGCCACGAACCGCTGCCCTTGCCGCCGAATGTCGAATTCAACGAAGAATTCACCGACCTGTTGACGTGACGGTTCAACACCTCCTCGACCATTTTACCGTCAAAGAGTTTTGCCCAATAGCCCGCCGGCATACTGCTGACCCAAGAAGCACAATTATAGGTTTCCCAAGGACGGCGCAGTTCCAGCGTCTTCCGCATCGCTGCCGCTAACTCCGGTGTTGTAACCGGCGAAATGTCCCAGTCGGGATTCAACGCCCAGCCGTGAGCCGTTTGACCGTTGCGCGAGGACGGATCCCAATCTTCCACCCATTCCTGTAAATCGCCGCGGGACGGACTCACCGTGTTCGGCGGCAAACGCTTCATCGCTTTTTCGACTTCCGACTGGAAATCCGCATCAATGCCGAGCGTTCCGGCGGCTTCCAGCGTGTTACGGAAAAGCGCACGGATTATCTGAATGTCCTGCATTGCTCCGCATGTTGCCCAGCCGGCGAAACCGTCCTGACGGCGGTATTGATTTTCAAAGGACGTTGCCGGATTGGTCGTCAAATAACCGTGTGTATCCTCTTGCAGCGTATCGAGATAAAACTGCGCCGCACCTTTCATCACGGGATAAAAATCGGCAAGAAATTTTTTATCGCCCGTGAACAAATAATGGTCGTATGCGGAATGACACAGCCAGGCACTGCCGACCTGATAAATCGACCAAAGTCCCGTTCCGCTGACTGTCCATGTCGTCCGCCAGACATCGGCGTTGTGATGAGCAATCCAGCCGCGGGCATTGTACATATTCTTTGCCGTCTTTGCTCCGTCTGCCGACAATTCTTTCGTCAGGCGGATAAGCGGCTGATGCAGTTCCGAAAGGTTCGCCGTTTCGACCGCCCAGTAATTGATTTCGGCATTGCAATTCAGCGTCCAGTTGGAAGCCCAGGCGGGAATGAAATCTTTATTCCAAATTCCTTGCAGATTCATCGGCTGCGAGCCGGGACGCGAACCGGAAATCAGCAGATAACGCCCGAATTGATAATACAGCACCGCCAACTGCGGGTCGTCTGCCAGCGAAAAATTCTGTATCCGTTTTTCCATCGGCACATTTTGCTTTTCGCCGTTAACATCTAATCTGACCCGATTGTAAAACGATTGATAATCGGCAATATGCGTCTTTTTCAGTTCCTCAACCGGTTTCTCCGGTACATTCAGTTTCGTCTTCAGGAATTCTTCCTTCGCAACGGCAGGATTTGTCCACGGGTCAATGTAGGAAGTTGCTGCGGTAAAATAAATCCGAACCGACTTTGCATTGCGGATTTTAAGCATATTGCTGTCATTAACCTCTTCGGTGATGACATATTCCTCTGTTAAATTTTCTCCGCCCTCGCTGGTAACTTTCACTCCTCCGAAAAACCGCGTTCCCCGGTTTTCATCATAAAGCATATTGTGCGCCCCGCGGTCATAAACGTTGAGTTGAACGGGAGTATAACCGGCAACGGTAAGGGAGTTATCCGAAACGGCTGACGATGTATCAAACGTTTTATGCACTGTTGTCAATTTTATGTCTAAATTGATTGCCGGTTTATCGCTGCGGACGGTGAAGACGATGACGTTGTCGGGATAACTGGCGAAACTTTCCCGCTCGTAGTGTACACCGTTGACATCATAAGAGCAGCGTACAAGACCTTCCCGCAGGTCAAGTTCGCGGCGGTAATTCGCTGCCGATTCATTTTTCTTACCGTAATCGAAGTGCAACTCCAGATTGCCGAGCGGCTGATACGAACACTGCCACGGTCCGAGCATTTCGGCGTTGACGGCTTTCTGGGCTTCGGCATTTTTTCCTTCGAGGAGCAGTTTGCGGATTTCCGGCAGTGCTTTGTACGTTTCCGGTTTCTGCAAGTCCCGCGGTTCGCCTGACCACAAGTCATCGTGATTGAGCGAAATGATTTCATCTTCCACGCTGCCGGCAAGCATTGCGCCGAGATGTCCGTTGCCGATGGGCATATTCTCGAACCAGTTTTTGGCAGGCTTGGAACACCAAATGATTTCCGAATGTTTCGCCGGTGTTTTATCCGAAACGACTGTTGCTGCCGTTTGCTTCTCACCCGCAACCTGCTTGCCGTTGACGAAGACGGCGGCATTGTTACCGTCAAACACTGCCGCGACGTGTGTCCATTGTTCGACGGGAATTTCCATATCCGTTCTAATCGTAATGTCTTCGTGAATCAGACGGAGTTTCCGTCCCGGAAACAAATCGAGCAGCCAGCCGTCGCTTTCGCCGGGGGTAATGCGGTCGAAAATCCGGCAGTTGCCCTGATTGTGCCTATCGGGACGTATCCAGCCGGCGGCGGCACCGATTTTGTTCAGGACGGCAGCATCCTTCATTTTGGAGTCGGGTTCGATGCGTCCCTTTATTTGCGGGGACTTTTTATCGACAGGCGAGTCGGCAAGCGTTTTGATGCCGTCCGGCGTTAACGTTTCGTAAAACGTGTACTCGAGGATGGTACCGAGAAATTGGTTTTGACGGTTTTGGTCAGCACCGATGTGCAGCGGCAACTCTGCCGCAAAGACGGAGGCGGTCAAAACGCAAAACAGAACGGAAACAGCGAAACAATTCGCCGGTAAGTACCGCATCGATAAACACTTCATTGGTATCATTGGTATTGAACTTGTTCCGCAACCTACGGTTGCAATTCTTTGTTGAGTATAACACGGACGGGTTTTGTCCGCAAGATGTTCAGAGTCGCAATCCTTCGGAGCCGCAAGCGGCTCTGGATATAGTTCCGAAGTCGGCGGGAAAATTCACGCCCTAATCGCCGGCTTTTTTAGCGGGAGCGGGCTTGCGCTCGGTCGTCTTTTCCGGCTTCTTGACGGGTTCTTGTTTTTTCGTGGCGGCTTGTTTTGTCAAAAGTTCCTGTAATTTTGCCTGCACTTCGCGCAATTGCGCAGCGTTAGACTTTATATCTGCCAGTTCTAAGCAATTATCTATGCCAGCCCCAAAATCAAACAACAAAAACATTATAACTCTTTGAAAAATAATGGCTGTAACCACATAAATTTAGAATTGATGGGGTAGTAGATACTGAAACAAGTCTATTATCCCCTGTTATCTGTCAAGATGCCGAATGCGTGTCAACAATTTTTGCAGGTACAGTCATTTACTCCGTTGCCGGCTCCGCTTTCATTTTTTCGCAACCCTCTTGTCCTTGTCTTTTTTCCTGCCTTCCTGTAAAATGGGGAAAAGAGTATTTTCTAACGAGTGTGCGTATGTCCCCAAGTTTATTGGCTTTCAAAACGGCGCAGATATTCCAGTATTGGGACATCGGCATTATCATTACCGTTGCCGTTATTCTGATGGCAGCGTTCACCGCTTGGATGATACGGCTGCGTGTCAAGCCGTCATATACCGCTCTCGTCTGGATACCGTTTTTCATTATCATCTTTACGGGATACAGCCATATCATTAGTGAAGAGCAAGCGAACAGCAAACTTTGGGTCAACAATTTGGAAACCACCGCCAAAGTATTAGCCGCCGCCACAGAATCGCTCGGACACGCTCAACTGACTGATTTAACGGACGAAAATCAGAAAAAAATCTATCAGCATCTTCTCGATTTACAGACCAAATGGTGTGACGACATTCCCTTCATTGCTTATATCTACACGCTTCGGCGTATTCCGGGAACAGTCAACAAATGCTGCTGGGTTATCAGTTGCCCCGCCGATGTCAACAAAGACAACAAATTTGACGGACACAATGAATCCGGCGAGGACTTCGGCTCTCCTTACGATGAGTGGTTCGATGTCTATCAAAAAGGGTTTGACGGCGAAACGGCTATCGATGAAAATGTGCATAGTCCGCAATACGGCGATTTCGTTACCGTTGTTGTTCCCCTGCATGATTTGAGGATTCCCGACCGCGAACATCCCTACACGGAAGCGATTCTCGGCATTGATGTTTTCAAAAGCGATTGGAACCGTATTGCCGAGCGGCTGCACGCCGTTTTGCTTCAGACATTCATCATCCATTTGCTGCTTTATGCGGCAGTTGTTGCTACAGTTTCTGTCATTGTTGTAAATCTGCAAAAACTGAAAAAAGCCGCTGCCGGTACGCTTGCCGCTCAAATGCGGGCAGAACATTTGACACAGGCCAAGAGCAATTTTATGTCTGTGATGAACAAAGAAATCACGACACCTCTTGAAGCCGTTGTCGGCTTCACCAACGTACTGACGCAGCGGGTCGCACAGAATTGCAGCCGCGAAATGAAGGAGGAAACCGAAGGACTTTTTGAAATAATCAACAAGAACAGTCAGGATTTAACGCTGGCGGTTAACAACATTATGGACTATGCCAAGATTGAAGCCAATATGCTGCAAGTCGAGATGGTTCCTATGTCCCTCAAATCGGTTATTGACGATGTTTGCCGGGTAGTGAAACCGGATATTGCCGCTAAAAATCTGGGCTTTGGTGTCAATTTCCGCAATGATATTCCTTCGCTCATTTTGTCCGACCCCGTTCGGATGCGGCAGATATTAACGAGCATTATCAATCACGCCGTTGATTTGACCGAACGCGGTGCTGTTCAAATTCATTGTTCAACGAAACCGCCGACAACCGACTTTGAAGCCGCTGTCGGTGAGCCGGTCAGCACATCGGACAAAACTCCCTCTATTATTGCAATGGACAGCAAGCATCTCTTCGCCGCTTTAACGATGCTGCAAATTGATGTCGTTGCCGGCGGTGCGCCGCTGTCGCAAATACAGTCAAAATCAAAAATAGAGAATAATGATGCCGCAATGCCGGATAATTCTGTGCCGTTATACGATGAAGGTTTCGGTTTGAATTTCGGAAAACGTATCGCTTCACTATTGGACGGAGCGGTTCTGGTTTCTCCCGTCGGTCATAACGGTATGATGTTTTCGCTCCTTCTGAACGTTTTTATTCCGAAAGACAAGCAATCGGCGGTACAATCGGTATTGGAATTTCAATCCTATCTGCCGCAGGGGTCGCAACTGGAACCCGGTTTAGCCATTCGGGACCCGGCGAGACTTGAGGGGATAGAATCCGAAAAGGAAGGACAGTCACTCAAACACACGAGAGTGCTGGTCGTTGATGACGTAGTTACCAACCAAATGGTTGTCTCTGCGCAACTCCGCTATGCCGGTGCGATTGTCGATGTTAGTGAAAACGGCGATGCGGCGGTGAAGAAGATTAACGAAAACATTGACAACGGTATTTTCTACGACATTATTTTAATGGATACGCAGATGCCGGTGATGGACGGTTTTCAGGCGGCAGCCGTTTTACGGGAACAGGAATACAGAGTGCCGATTATTTTGATGACGGCGCACGCTTTGATGGGCGACAAGGAAAAATGCGCCGCCGCCGGCTGCAACGGTTACATTTCCAAACCGGTCAACAAAGACGAATTGCTCAATATGATTATGAAGCATTGGAATCGCTCACATTAAAATTTCAAACCTGTTGTCAACAATGTTTTCCGGTATCATTGAAAAATTAGGCACTGTTGCCGCACTGGTCTCCGAACCGCCGGGCTGCCGGCTGGTTATCGAAGAACCATCCATTGCCGCCTCGGCAAACGTTGCCGACAGCGTTGCTATCAACGGCTGCTGCTTGACGGTCATCGAAAAAACACCGTCAACATTAACATTTCAGGCGGGACCGGAGACATTGCAGCGTACCAATTTGGGGGCGTTGGCGGTCGGCAGTCCCGTCAATTTGGAGCGGGCGTTGACCGTCGGCGACCGACTCGGCGGGCATTTTGTCTCTGGACACATTGACGGACAGGGCGAACTCGTACAAATTGAGAATCACGGCGATTGGCTGGATTATTATTTTGCCGTCCCGCCGGCACTGGACAAGTTTCTCGCATCCAAGGGGTCGATTGCCGTGGACGGCGTTTCATTGACTTTGGTTGATTGTCAAGCGAACCGATTCAGCGTAGCATTGATACCCTACACGCTGAAGGTAACGACGCTCGGTAATCTGCAAATCGGCGGGAAAGTGAATCTCGAAACGGACATATTGGCAAAATACGTGCAGCGGCTGCTGGGACGTTAATCTGCCGGACAGAGTTAGAGAGTGTTGACACTATTTCTGCTTAAATGGGGGCTTGACTTATTTTCAGCAAAAAGTTATATTTTGCCGAACGAGGGGCAAACTCTGCCGGTTCGGACTCATTCCTTCTGACCGTGGTCAAATTACTCCCTGCTTTTCACTACCCCTATGCAATTTGACGATTACATTCGTTCCAACAAGGCGGACTTTGAGTCCCGTCTTTTTGAAATTTTGCGGATACCAAGCGTCAGTGCTTGCAGCGAAAACAAGCCGGATATGTGCCGCAGTGCCGATTGGCTCGTCCGGCAGTTTCAGTCGTTCGGGACGGAATTCGGTATGAAAAGCGAACTGATTGAAACGGCAGGCAACCCGCTGGTGTATGCAGAATACACGCCGGAAAAACCTGCTGCTGATGCGCCCGTCATTCTCATTTACGGTCATTACGATGTTCAGCCGCCTGACCCGCTTGACCTTTGGAAAACGCCGCCCTTTGAACCTGCCGTCCATAACGGAAACGTCTATGCAAGGGGGGCGAACGATGACAAAGGGCAGTCATTGACGCATCTTTTTGCGGTCGAATCGCTGCTCAAAACCGAAGGCTCGCTGCCGTGCAAAGTCAAATTCATTCTCGAAGGCGAGGAGGAAGTCGGCAGTCAGTCGCTGCACGATTACGTTTATTCCGAAACGGGGAAACGCAAATTAGCCTGTGATTGCATTTTGGTCAGCGATACGAATATGTTTGCGCCGGGACAGCCGACAATCACTTACGGCATCCGCGGTATCCTTGCCGCAGAACTGCATCTGACGGGACCGAACCGCGATTTACACAGCGGCATCTACGGCGGCGCAGTGTATAATCCGGCTCTTGCGCTGACGAGAATTCTTGCACAATTCACCGATGCCGGCGGAAAAATCAACCTTCCGAATTTTTACGATGATGTGCTTGCGTTAACGGACAAAGAGCGGAAGCAATTTACGGCATTGCCGTTTGACGAATCGGCATTTTTTGCGGACTTGAATCTGCCGCCGGACAGCGCATCCTGCTGGGGCGAAGCGGGATACTCGGTGAACGAACGCCGCTGGACGAGACCATCGTTTGACATCAACGGTATCACGGCGGGGTATCAGGGACGCGGTTCAAAAACGATTATACCGGCAAAAGCATCGGCAAAGTTCACGTTCCGCCTGGTGCCGAAGCAGGAGCCGAAAAAGATTTTTACCTCTCTGCAAATTTTCCTTGCCGGTATTATTCCCTCCGGTATTACTTGGGAACTGGAACGCCAGCACGGTGAGGCGGCGATGTGTCTTGACCTTGATAAGAGTTGTTTTGTCGAGCCGATGTCGGCGGCGTTGGAAAAGACGTTCGGCAGGAAGCCGGTGTTTATCCGTGAGGGCGGCAGCGTACCGATTATTGCGGACTGCCATCAGGTATTAGGAGCGGACGTGTTGTTCACCGGCTGGGGGCAGGAAGATGATGCCATTCATTCGCCTAACGAAAAATTTTCGCTTGAAAGTTTTCAAAAAGGAATTCTTGCCTCAGCGCAATTTTTGCGGAGTCTCTAGAAATCAACGTATCGGAAACAAACGTTACGCAGCCTTGTCGATGAGACCGCCGCTCTTGTTCATACCGGTATCTTGCGGTTTATACGTGGCTTTGCCCTGTCCGTTTGTCTCAATAAATTCTAAAATTTGCGAAATGTGGACCAGCGACTTTCGGGAAAGCGTCCAGTTGGTAAACGCAAGGAAACGGATTTGATTCGTCCGCCCTTTTGCTTCGATAAGCCGCTTGCTTACATCGTCGTTTCGGGGAAACAAAAATCCGCACAGTGCCTCAATGGAACTGCCGTTAATGTTTTGCAGACGCGCCGAAGCAAGCAACTCTTCACGTCTTTCAATGAGACTCTGCATTGTCTCGACTGTACGCTGTTCTTCAATACTTATTGCCGAAAACGCATCGCTGTCGGGACGTACCAGCAGCACTTGTTTCCGCTGCAAGACATCGATCATTCGGTACTGGGCTTCGGATAATTGTTTCAAAAATTGCAGGACATCTGTTTTCATAAACGGATACTAGCGGCTTTTCGGTGAAAAAGCAAGAGTAATTATAGGCAGCGGGAAGTGAGGGAGTCATTCGCGGCGCAAGAGCGGTGGGTGTAGGTCTACTCACCGCAAATTCTCCAATGGTGTTATTTTTAGAAAAATATAGAGGATTTTCCTTGATGATTATTCGTTGATACGTTATAATTGATGCCTTGTAGTAAAGTCTGTCCATCCTTTTTCGCCGAATGTTAATCCTCTTGCCTCCAGAATTTAACGGACTATCGCAATACTGGAAACGGTTCGGCGGTATGTGCCGTTGGCTCGTTGCCCGCCCTAAATTATCCCGATACGGCAAACGTTATCGGACACAATATGATGATTTGCGTCCTGACCATATCGGTTTTGCCTGGCAATTACAGCGGCATATCAATTTGAAAGGGAAATCCGTCTTGGAAATCGGCGGTAGTAATTATCCGGCGGAAATTCTGTTTGACGATTTACGGGCGGCAAAATGGACTTGCGTTGATTATTTACAATATTGGGAAGAATTAAATGATGGTACCAATCCCGCTGCTGCGGTAGGCGATACTGCCGATAAATCGGGGTCTAGGAGTTTTCCTCTCGAAGAGGCTGAAATAAATTTCAATGCACATCGTTACTGTAAGTTTAGCGGTAACGCTGCCGATATTCCCGATTATTTTACAGAAAAATTTGATGTTGCCAGTTCGCTGTGTTGTTTTGAACACGTGCATCAATTAGACAAAGTGATTGAAAACATCTATCGGTCTCTTCGTCCCGGCGGGACATTTTGTACTTTTTTTGGTCCGATTTGGTCGGGACCTTTGGGACATCATTACTGGTTGAATAAAAGAACTAATTTTAATCACATTGGTGGAGACCGTATTCCGCCGTTCACTCACTTGCTTTATTCAGAAGAAGAAATCCGCCGTTATTGTGAACGTCTGGTGCTGCCTCACGGCAATAAACAACTGGAGGCATTATGCCATTGGAGTTATCATACAGATAAATTGAACCATCTCTTTTACGAAGATTATGCGGCATTGATGGAGCGTTCACCATTTTCCCATTGGTCAATCGTTCCTTATTGGCGGCATTACATTTCCCGCAAGACAATGGCGGAGTTGCGCAGCCGCTATCCCGGTTACAAACGGTTCGATGTCAGCGGTATTTTTATCGAAGCGGTGAAATAACTGCAAATAGACGCAACGAATTGGTTGGCGTTGACTCTTTACAGGCAGCGTGGTAAATTGACATCGGCTCTTGCCTAGCATCGTCACGTATTTTGAGTAATATTTTAAGGACTTTAATGCGATTTTCTTCTCGATCGTTGGAACAGAACTCACAGTTTCCTTTAAGTGTAACATAAAAGTTTGTGAAGAGTAGTGGTACTCAAAAACTGAGCAGTTGAATAATGTATAATATTGGGATAAATTAACCTTCCTTATGGAGTTACGTTTTATGTCTTATTTAAGCGAAAAGAAACTTCACGATGACGAAGCCGCCGATGAGGAGGATCGTAAAAACAATAGCCAGTACATCGAGATATTTGTCAATCCAGACTTTGATAGGCGGTCCGAAGGCAAACATCAAACCGGCAACGAGAAAAAATCTCATTCCCCGCCCCGCAACGGATGCAAGCAGCAGTGTCCAGAGCGAAATCTGGCAAACTCCGGCGGCTATCGTAAAAATCTTGTACGGTATCGGTGTGAATGCCGCTGTAAAAACCGCTAAAAACGCGTTGCCGGCATATTTTTGACTGACGAGGTCAAACAATTCCGGCGTAAAACCGGGGATATAAGCGAAAAAGAACGTCTGTGTCATCGTCCAAAGTTGAAATCCAATGTAATAACCGAGAACTGCTCCGAGAACCGAACCGGCAAGACTAACCGCTGCATACCAAAATGCCCGGCGGGGTTTGCTCACCGACAGGGCAATTTGCAGCACATCCGGCGGTATCGGAAAAAACGAACTTTCGGCAAATGCCATAACGAATAATGCCGCAGAACCATAAGGTGTATTTGCCCAAGAGAGAACCCAGTTATAAAGACGGCGAAACATCAATTTGAAGGATTGTTGCGGGCAAATAGTTGCTAAAATTGATGCCGCATTGACACCGCAAGGAATTGACAAATAAAAAAGGATAGGTAAGATAACAGGCGGCTGGCGGTTGAACCCCGCCCTATTGTCCCTTGTCCCTTTTCCGATGTCAATGACGCAAGTATGAGCAATTCAATTTTTTCAGCGAATTGGAATGAAGCATCCGAAGGCGATGCGGCTTATTCCCGTGTGAGTGTTCCGGCAGTCATCTCGTTTTTATTCGGTATTGCTTCGGCACTGATATACGTCAATGTCTGGCTTGCGTTCATTGCTGTCATCAGTATTCTGATTGCTGTTCCCGCACTGTATTCTATCCGAAACTCCGGCGGCACGCTGACCGGTAAAGGTTTCGCTTATGCCGGCATATTCCTGCCCGTCCTGTTTCTGATTCTTTTTGCGGCATTTTGGCAGTGCTATTTTATGATGCTCAACCGGCAGTCGGATAAGTTTTTCCGCGGTTATTTTGCTGCCGCTTTGGACGGCAACATTCCGAAGATGAAAAGTTTTTTCACTTTTCCGCCGGAGAAAACCTCTCTGGATACAGAGGTATGGTGGAAGGAGCAGTATGCCGATAAGTTCAAGCATCAGAGTCTCCATACATTTACGGATAATGAAATGGTGCGGACGCTTACGGCACTCGGACATAAGGCAAAGATTACCTATTACCGCACACCGGAAATCTCTGCCGAAGGGGAATCTGACCGCATTGTGAAATACTTTGCGGTGACATACAACGGGGCATCGGGAATGCCTGAAACGTTTTTTATAAAGATGTCTGGTGTGCGGTATTACAGTCCGAACGTAAAACGATACGGCTGGCGTATGAGTGCGTTTCCCGCAATCGTTGTGCCGGAGGAGTACAAAGAATAGTTGCACAATAAGTCTTGTCCGCTGTGTGTCTAATGATAAGAAGGGGGGGCAGAATTGAGAATTGTAGGCAATATGTGCCGGTAATATTAGTTGTTCCCCAAAATAACGTACACCCTCGCATCCAAAGTACACAAGTTCACGTGTGAACCGCTGCTAACAAACACGGACGGCTTTCATTCCGATAAGGGCGGCAAACTTTTCAAGTTTATCGGCAATATGTCCTACGCCGACAGCGCAGTGATGAGCCGGTCCGCGGGAACACCAAGCATCAATAAACTTGCGGACACCAAGCGAAAAACGATACCGGCTGTTCGTGTTGCCGATTTCCAAAATCGGTCCTGGAACCGATTCTCCTTCGGCAATCAATAATCGTAACACTCCGTCCGGGGCATCAATCACCGATAAAAGCGTAACGGGTCCCGATTTCACACTCATTTCCACGCTCAAACCGTGTCCGGTTTTGCCGTGATAAACTTTCAGCGGCTTTAACTTCGTTTTTCCTTCGGCAATTTTAATATGACCGGGACCGTCGTGTCCCATCAAAATAACGTCATCGTTAAAATCAAGAGCGTAAAACTCGGTGAATGAACCGCCCGCCCCGAACGAATCAAGAATTTTCATCGCTTGGACATTTTTGACTTCATACTCGCCGGCAACGGGAACACCGGCAGCGGTCAACATTGAATTGCCGACAATGACGCTGCCGATGAGGTCAACATAAGTTTCATCGCCGGTGCCGTTACCGAAATAAGCGAGCGCAGTCAGTTTATGGACAGAAACGATAGCATCAAGCGCAGCGGCGGTTTGAGCCGAACGGCGGATTTCCGATTCGCTGCAATCCGGCTGAATGTCAAAATGTTCCCGAATTTGTAACACTTTTTTATCGACCGCTGAAGAATTTGCATTTGCCCGAAGGTGCTGCAACTCCGCCATTTCAAGAAACTCAAAATGGCTGCCGAAGTATTTGCTGTGATTCGTCAAATCGGAATAGATGTCGAGCATTCCGCTGTAATAATGACCGAGTAATCCGATGCGGCTGGTACGCATTGTTTCGGCAACTTTGGCGGCTTCAATCCAATCGCTGATTTCCGTCTGTGCTATAGGGTCGTTTTGCAGGACACCGGTTACCTGATGAAAGCCGATACCGGCACGGAGCAGAACATTAGCGATTTCCGGCACGCTGCACGCCTGACAATTCGCAAGCCAATCGCCGGTCATTTTCGTCCGGTCGCCGAGAGCATTGAACCGTGCATAATCAATGGCGGCTTCCGGCTGTAAATTGAGAACGATGACGGGAACATTCAATTTCTGAACGGCGGGCAGTACCGTTGCCGAAAGAGCGTACGTTGAAACGTACAGAAAGACGAGTTGCACATCTTCCTGTTTGAGTTTGCCGGCAGCCTCTTGGGCGGCAATCGGATTATCAACGAGACCGCAGTTGACAACGCCAACGCCGTGTTGAGCAATGCTGTCGGCAATGATTTGTTGGTAACCGAGCAGTCTGTCCCGTAAGCCGTCAAACTGCGTCCAATATGTTTCCAGACCAATGCCGAAAAGACCGATTTTTATGTTATTTACGGACATCAATTTTTCCTCTACACTCTTGTTATAACCAATTTTTATCACGATACCAGTCTATCGTTTGTTGTATTCGTTCGTCAAAGTGCCGCGGCGAAAAGCCCAGTTGTGTTTCCGCTTTCTCCGGCGAACAAGTCCAATGATGCAGCGATTCGTATGCCTTTGCCCAATCAAACGGTACGTCTTTTCCGGTCGTTCTTTTCTTGACTTCGTAGAAAGAGGCAATCATCCAAACTGCCGCAGGTGGACAGGGTAACGAAATAATCCGCTTCCTGCCCAATGCTCTGCGGACTTGCAAAGCAACGTCATCTAACGTCCTTCCCTCATCGCAAGCCGCAAAGTAGATGCCTTGTCCCGCCGCCGGCGTAGGGAAAGGGGTGTCTCCGGCCTGGATAAACGGCGGCAGCCGTTCGCCGTTTTGGGCTGCGGAAATCAATAAGCCAGCTAAATCCGAAGCGTGTATCCACGAATACATCTTGCGGCTGAATCCCGGATTCGGACAAATGCCCAACTTGGCAACGGTCTTAAAGAGTTCGAGATTCATTTTGTCCGCTTCGCCGAAAACGATACCCGGTCTGACAATGGTACAGTGCATATCGCTGGCAAATGTCCGCAGCGCATTTTCGCCTGCCAGTTTACTTTGACCGTAACCTGAAATCGGCTTTGGTTCATCCGTTTCCCGTTTCGGGCTTTTCGGCTTGGAACATCCTGCCGCCGCAAGGGACGAGACGTGAACAAATGTCTGTACATTTTCCGCAGCCGCTGACATAGCGGTATTTTCTGTCCCGAATCGGTTTGCCGCTTCCAATTCCTGATAATTTTTAGCGCGAACGCGTCCGGCAAGATGAAAGACGGTATCACATTTTTCAGCGGCGCGGCGCAAACTTGTTCTGTCGAAAATACTGCCGGTAACATACCGGAGATTGAACGGTTTTAGAAATTCTCTTGATGATGTTTCGCGGACAAGACACCGGACTTCGCAATTCTCCCGCTGTAATTGCCGGACGAGATGAAAACCGACGAAGCCGCTGGCACCGGTTACGAGAACGGATTGCATAACGAATAATAGGGTATTTTCGTAACTGTTTTGTTTGTTCTGTTTTATATTTTTTAACGGCGAATGCGCAGAGAACGCAGAGTGATTATCAATTCATTTGCAATTCTCTGGGCTTCATTGCACCGGTTAGCCCCATATAATCGACTCTGTCTTCGGGATGCCACAACGGAAGCCCCCTGTTGAGACGTTCGGCAAAGACCTCCAATTTGGCAGGCGACCCTGCCGGTGCGTCCGTCGGGCGGAAATCTTCGGTTACAACAGGAACAAAATCTTCATCGTGACCAACTTCTACTAATGTTTCAAATATATTTTTCGGCATCGTCCGGTATTGATAGCATTGGTCAATGAAAACAGGCATATAAAAAGGCTATTGGGCGACAAAGGTCAGACCGCTGCAGGGTAGGCACAGCAGCACATTCTTGTACGCATTTTTTCCCTGTCAAGCGATTGTTCCTATTGGTATTTCGGTAAAAGACCGCTGTGTCCTTGAAAGAATGTTGTCCGCTGTCAAACGGTACACTTCCCCAGCGTCAATGCAAGAATTATAGCAGACGCACAAAACCTATGTCAAGAGAAAATTCAAACTTTTCTGAATCCTTTGTGAAAAATTTGGAATTATTCCCGAAAACAACGAAAACCTGAAAAACCTAACGGTCATAGTGTAGTCTGTAAAACGCTTTTGTAAAGCCCTCCTCCCTAATTACTGTCTTTTCTCTTGTGTCCTGAAGCAGGCGGCAAATTTTGTAATAACTTTGGGTCGAGTTCGGCAATGCGGATTTGCTGATTCGCTGTCAGCCGTTCAGCACCTTCAATAACCGTCTTCGTACCGGCAACAAGTAATTTTTTGCCTTCGGCAGTTTCCGGTTCGACTCCGCATGAACCGGCAGTCTGTGCCGCAACTCTCACCGGCACCGGTTTGGCAAGAAAAACCGATGTCCCGTCTTCACGTTTTTCTTCAACCGCCGTCCAAACGGTCGAACCGTCCGGTTTTTCCAAAACAGCATCTTGGGGGACAACGATTTCTTCCTTCGGGTCGGTAATCGATACAAGAGCGGTGGCACTCATACCGGTTTTTAACAGTCCGTCACGGTCGTCGAGCCGGACAATGACCGGAAAACTTCGTGTTTCCGCAACAGCATACGGCACGATAGCGTGAACCTTCCCGATAACTTCGATGCCGAGTTTGTCAATGATTATCGGCATATCTGTACCGATTTTTACGCGGTTAATAAACTCTTCGCCGACATTCACGATGGCATCAATCTTTCCCAGTGAAACGATTTCGGCAATCGTTGCCCCCGGTAACAATAATTCGCCGTAGTGAGCAACCCGCCGGACAATATAACCGTCAAAAGGGGCAAGTATCGTCGTCCGCCGCAACTTTTCATTGGCTTCGCGGTATGCCAATTTTGCTTTTTCCAGCGACTGATGAAACTGTTCGCGGAGCATCCGCTGGTTATCAAGTTCGCTTTCTGAAACGGCTCTGCCGGCATTTTCGCTCCGTTCAAGTTCAGACTTGTGATAGGCATATTGTTGTTCAAGGATATTAATTTCCGCTGCCGTTTGGGCAAGAGCCAGTTCCAGCCACGTTTTATCAATTTGGGCAATAAGCGTTTTTCCGCCTTCAACTCTCTGACCGGCTTCTATCGGCAGGGCAACGACCAGACCGGAGACTTCGGTCGAGACACTTGCTAGTTGGATTTCGGTCAGGTGACCGTGAAACGGGCGGACGGTATTGATGGCTTCCTTTTTAGCCGCACTGACGCGCACCAAAACCGGCTGAATGATTTTCTTTTTTTCTCGCTGACCTGCATTCATCTTTTGCAGGGCGGACTGTAAAAACTTCGGGTCTTTAATCTGTTTGCTGTAGGAATGGTGCAAAGTATAACCGGCAGCGGCAGCACCGAACAGCAAGCACGTGATGGCAATAGAGAGAAATAAAACGATGCGGCGGTGATTTTTCATTCCGGTAATTATATCGGAACATAAGCAGAAAGGCAAGGGAACTCTTGACAAAGAGCGGATGATAGGGGACAATAGACAATGTAGTCAGGAGATGACGTAACCGATAAACGTCATTGCCCAACCAAACCCTAACGGAGATTTCATTATGTTCACGACCCGCCGCTCTTTTCTCAAAACGACGACCGCCGCGGCAAGCATTGCCGGATTGACGGCAATTCCCGCCGTTCACGCCGCCGGAGACAACACCATTAAACTCGGACTCGTCGGCTGCGGCGGACGAGGTACAGGTGCCGTCCGAAATGCACTCGAAGCCGACCCCAATACCAAAGTCGCCGCCGTTTGCGATGCCTTTCCCGAAAAAGCACAAAGTGCCGTCGATAATCTCCGCAAAGAAGAAAGATGGAAAGACCGAATACTCGCAACACACGAAACGGCATTCAGCGGTCTCGAATCATACAAACAAGTCATCGACCTTTGCGATGTCGTGTTGCTCTGCGAAGTACCGCATTTTCGTCCGTTGTCCTTACGATACGCTGTCGAAAAAGGCAAGCACGTCTTTTGTGAGAAACCGGTCGCCGTGGACGGTGCCGGTATCAAGAGCGTTCTCGAATCCGCCAAAATAGCCAAAGAGAAAAAGTTAAATATCGTTGCCGGTCTGTGCTGGCGTTATGACCATAACATTCGGGCAATGATGAACTGGATTGCCGACGGAGCCATCGGCGATGTGCTTTCGACACGTGTTTCGTATATGACCGGTCGGCTTTGGGACAGACCGCGTCAAGCGAACGATACGGAAATGATGTATCAGGTTCGTAACTGGTACAATTTCACTTGGCTTTCGGGCGATTTCAACGTTGAACAGGCGATTCACAG
This sequence comes from Planctomycetaceae bacterium, assembly GCA_031289675.1. GTDB lineage: Bacteria > Planctomycetota > Planctomycetia > Pirellulales > Thermoguttaceae > WRKP01. The sequence goes on along the minus strand of JAITOZ010000302.1, from coordinate 997 downwards.
TGTTGATAAGTTGCTTTGGAGTTTCGGCGACGAGGAGCCGGTGTCGGCATTCGGCAGCGGCGGCAGAATGGTTCGCACGGAATATCCGAAGGCGGGCGACATTTACGATTCGATTGACACGGTGTACGACTTCGGCGGCGGACGCACGGGTTATCTGTTCTGCCGGCAGATAAATAAGTGTTACAGTGAAGTGACAGACCATATTATCGGCACGAAGGGTTACGCAACGACGAAGAGCGGCGGTTTCGGCGGCTGCACTATTAATGTGAAGGGCAGTGAGCCGGTGAACATTAAATTGCCCGGCAATATGTACGTTATCGAACATCAATATCTGCTCCGGGCGGTTCGGGGCAATATTCCGTACCGTAATGACGGAGTTTGGGCGGCGAACAGTACGATGGCGGGCATTATGGGACGGCAGGTTGCCCGGACGGGTAAACAATTGACGCGGCAGCAGGCGTTAGATTTAGAGGAGCCGATGTCGCCGTCGGGTTACACTTGGGACGCAACTCCGCCGACAATGCCGGACGAGCAGGGGCGTTATAAAGTTGAAATCCCCGGCAGCGGTTATCTGTACCACGAAGTCAAACGGTAATGCGGACGGCTTTTTAATTGCGGAGACACGGCAATTTTGATATGACGAATTTAGTGTCTTTCGCAGTATGTCCTGCTTTCCGGCAATACGGGGAAAATAGAGGTGAAAATGGGATTTAATAGACTTGTTCCCTAAGCGTTTTTTCATCGCGAAGGCGCGAAGAAAGTGACGAGTGGCGAGTAAATGCGGGGAAAATTCGGAAGCGAAAACTCGCCACTAACCACTCGCCACACCTTTATTTTCCTTTTCCGACCCCTTAATAGTAATGCGTCTCCAAACTCTTTTACCCTTATTCCCTTAATTTACAAGGGGCTTGACAAGTTTAGGAGTTAGATATTTACTCTAACTCTATGTATAACAATCATTTATCAAATCGTAAGATTGCATCAATAATTTGTTGCT
>JAITOZ010000293.1 GCA_031289675.1 Planctomycetaceae bacterium | reverse complement strand
ACGGCAACGGGCGATGCACTTTTATTGGAAGGCGTTACGTTTCAATTTGACGTGCCGGGTCTCGTGAACAAGAGCAGCGATAAAAAACCGGCGGGCGAACTGCTGGAAGTGACGATTGAAGATGTGAAATGGCGTTTCCGTTATTGTCCGGCAGGAACATTCACGATGGGGTCGCCGTTGTCGGAAGCGAACAGAGACAATAACGAACAACTCCATCCAGTAACGCTTTCGCAGGGTTTTTATCTTGCTGAAACGGAAGTAACGCAGGAACAGTGGGAGGCGATAACAGGAAATAATCCTAGTCATTTCAAAGGGGCGAAAAGACCGGTGGAACGTGTTAATTGGAACGTTTGCCGGGAGTTTGTTGGGAAATTAAACGCTCTTGGCGTTGCGTCGAAAGGTTACCGGTTTGCGCTGCCGACTGAATCTCAATGGGAATACGCTTGCCGGTCGGGCAGCACAACGGCGTACTGTTTCGGAGAGCCGACAACTACGTTGTCGGACTACGCTTGGTACAATGAAAACAGCAAAGGCACAACGCACGAAGTCGGAACGAAGAAGGCAAACGCTTGGAACCTCTACGATATGCACGGCAACGTATGGGAGTGGTGCAGCGATTGGTACGGCAATTATCTAAGTGCGACGGCTTCGACTGCTGAACTGACTGACCCCTTAGGTGCTTCGTCCGGCAGTAACCGCGTGCTCCGCGGCGGCAGTTGGAGCTACGACGCGGAGGTTTGCCGGTCGGCGAGTCGGCGCAACTCCGCGCCCGACTACGCGAGCAACTACTTCGGCGTGCGGGTTGCCCTAGTTAGCGGAGAGTAAAAGGACATCCCCTCCGGTCAAGCCGGCAGGTAGGAAAATGCCGCACAAAAATTTATTTTTTTGTCAAACCGGATTTAATACAATTCAATATATTTCAAATAGACCTATCCGGCGACACAGCGGCAGAAGAGGATGATTCTTGACCGTGTCCGTAATGCGGCTGCTAATCTTCGTCCCGTTGAAAACCAGCGATATGTTCTGACGCTGCAAGATGTCGACTATGCCGAGGGTGCGTAAAAATTTGTCGGGTGCTGTTTTTATTCCTACTGGGACAAAACTTGCGTAACCCCTTATTTTCATTTTCCGACCCCTTAATAGTAATGCGTCTCCAAACTCTTTACCCTTATTCCCTTAATTTACAAATAAGGGGAAGCAATGAATGGTAACCTGTGCTATTAAGGGTACCGGGGAAAACAAGGGTTGCAGACAAAGGAAAACCTTATTGTCAAAAAATTATTGTCAAAAAAAATACCGATAAAGTTTTACGCACCCCTATGCCGACAAGGACGACCTTGCACCAGACGATGTAATGCGTGCCTAGACGGCGGCAATGGGCAGTGTTCACGATTTCCCGTTTTATGCAAAGAGATGTTATTGGTCTGTTTGGCGGTGATAATACTTGCGGACAGCGGTTATCAGAGCCGGAGAAGGCATCGAACACGGATTTATCCGGCGGCGAGTGTTCATTGAGAACATCAACGTAAAAATTAAAATATTCAAAATAATGACGTACCCCTGCCGTAACAAAAGGCGAAGACATTTCCTACGGACGAATCCCGTCTGTGCTATGCTCCACAAAGCATTAGGTTGGGAATAAGTCTATTGATAGGCAGCACCTGCGTTTTCACACGTGCCGAAGTCTATTATTCCCCCGCTTTGCTGCGCCAGAGGTCAATCTGCCGTATCAGCGCAACCGGGTCAATCGGCTTACTGCAATACGCATCCATTCCGCAATCGTAACAACGCTGTACGTCTTCTTTCGTTGCATTTGCCGTCAGCGCAATAATCGGCGTATGCCCCTTGCTCTGTGCTGATTCCCACTTGCGTATCAAATCTGTTGCCTCAAAACCGTCCATCTCCGGCATCTGGCAGTCCATCAACACGACATTGTAAGTCTTCTTGCGTACCGCTTCACACGCTTCAAGTCCGTTCATTACCAAATCACACGTGTAACCCGACTCTTGCAGCAAATTCTTCGCAACAATCTGATTTATCTTGTTGTCTTCCACTACGAGAATATGAGTTGCCTCCGGTCTCGCTGCCGGAGAACGAATAGCCGCCGTTTCCCGATTCTTTATCTGTTTGAGTCCGCGGCGTTTCATCAATGCCGTCTGACTTTCCAATGCCTTCGGGTCAATCACACCGGATTCCCGCTGAATACGCATATCGGCGGCATAGAACCGGTTCATCAGCGCATCGAAGAGTGCCGATGTACAAACGGGTTTGCTGATAGATTCGCTGCTGTCCGCCGGCAAAAACGACAAGTCCGGCTCGTCCGAAATCGCACGGAGAAAAATCATCTGCGGAATCTTGATACTCCGCTCCGCCGCCGATTCGGCTAACTGTTTGGCAAAATGGATACCCGACACATCGGCTAACGTTCTGTCCGCCAGAATAATTTCATAATTCCGTCTTTTGTTGACAATCAAATGAATCGCTTCAGCACCGGAATCGCAAAGAGTGCAGTTCACCCCCCAATCTTCCAGTTGCGATTGCAACGCCCTTTTTTGAGAATTGTTGTCGTCAATAATCAGTATCTTGCGTCCGGCAATATTGTATTTTTCCTTGACTTCCTTATATATCAGCGCATCGCAAATTCCCTCAACGGCATACGGACAACCTTGTGTATTCGGGCAAATTGCGGAATCGCTCTGCAAACATTCGATAACGGTTTTTTCGATTTTGAACGGAACAGTGAACCAGAATGTCGAACCTTTTTCTTCGGTGCTTTCCACACCGATTTCACCGTTCAGCAGATGGACGAGTTTCATCGAAATAGCCAAACCGAGACCGGTGCCGCCGTAGGTTCTGCTCGTGGACGCATCAACCTGTGAAAATGCTTTGAAAAGGCGGTCGAGCCGTTTTTGCGGAATTCCAATACCGGTATCGTGAACGTTGAAACGGACGATGATGCTGTCTTCGGTAAAGGATTCCGTGAGGATTTCCATCCGCACACCGCCCTTCTCGGTGAACTTGACAGCATTTCCCACCAAGTTGAGCAAAATCTGCCGGATACGGCCGGCATCTCCCCAGACAATGCGGGGAACATTCTTGTTGAAAAAGAGATTTAATTCGAGGTTTCTGTCCTGAGCGCGGGACGCAAGGATTCCGAGAACCGATTCTGCTGTTGCCAGCAGTTCAAACTTTTCGTTGTCGATTTCTAACTTGCCCGCCTCGATTTTCGAGAAGTCCAAAATGTCGTTAATCAAAAAGAGCAGCGACTTGCCCGCATCATTTATCAACTGTGTGTATTCAAACTGTTTCGGACTCAATACCGTTTCGAGCAGCAAATCGGAAAGACCGATGACTCCGTTGAGCGGCGTTCGGATTTCGTGGCTCATTTGGGCAAGGAATTGACTCTTCGCCTGATTGGCGTTTTCCGCTTCAAGTTTGGCTTTTTTCAAACCTTCCGCTTGCCGCTGCCGTTCAAACAAACCGGCAATGCCTTGGGCGAAAAGGGTGAGTTGCTTCACGTCGGTTTCATTATAGGCTTCATTTTTGTTACCGACCCCAAAAATTCCGATGGGGGTGTCGCCGATAATAATCGGCAGGTTCATATGGGAACGGACGTGAAAATGTCCGTGCGGAAAAGCACGTTGACCGGGCAGGGCATCGAAATCATCGTGAATGACGGCTCCTTTTTTGCCGAGACATTCGGTCAGGGTGGGAGCGAGGGAGTGAGGTGAGCCGTTTTCGTTGAATGTGGGCAGATGGCAGTTGAATGCCTTCTCTTCAAAAATCGCACGGAACGGCAGAATGTCGGCGGCGTGTTCCAGAAGAACGATGTACCCTGCCATACTTTCGGTAAGATAAACTCCGGAACGGATGGCGTGGTCTATGATTTCTGTCTCGCTTTTGCCGGTCATTTGAACGAGTTCGAGGACGGCATTGAGACGGTATTGGTCCAACTTCATCTCGTGAATCATTTGCCGGCGCACTGTGATGTCGTTAAGAACAACGATGAGTTGGGCGATTTTTCCGTTCGGTTGCCGAGCGGCGGAAGCGTTGATTTCCGCCCAGAAAACCCGTTTGTCTTTGGTGCTGATGGGTATTTCCAGTTTGAATCTATCGGCAGTGTTGTTGGTGATGATTTTGCGGTGTCTTTGGAGGTCGGTGAGGATTTCGGGAGAATCCTGATAAATCACTGCGGCAGGCTGTCCAAGGAGTTCTTTTTCGCTGTAACCTATTTTTTGACAGAGGGCGGCGTTAACGAAGATGAATCGGAAGCCGTCATCAAGAAAGAAGATGGGCGTGGTACTGTGGTCTTTGAGTGCTTGGAGTTGGAGTGAACTTTGACCGGCAGCATTTTGCTGATAGTCGTTGTCCGTATTATTTTGTGCGGCGGTCATTGAGTATTGATAGTGAACGGCTTCCGATGTTCCGTACAACAGACTTGTTGCATAAAATTAAATTCGTTACGATTTGTGAATTATAGCATTTTTCTGCGTTTTATTCAAGGATAAGGATAAAGTCGTTCAAGATGATGGCACTGCCCTTTCGCAATCGGCGCAACACGCATCTCGCAAGAATGACCCTCATCTGCGGAGTCGTCAACGCTAATAACGGATCATATGTTCCGCAACAAGTCTATTAGATTTGTTCCGGAACCGCTTTTAATCGCGAAGACCGCTTTTTATTAGTTGCTGGTGTCTAGTGACGAGTGGCGATTTTTCGCTTCCGAATTTTCCCCGCATTTACTCTCGCCACTCGTCACTAATCACTCGTCACTAATCACTTTCTTTGCGGCTTCGCGATGATCATTTCCCTTTTTCATCTTGAGATACAGTAAACGCCGGCAGGTTGTGGAACAAGTCTATTAGATATATTTTTTCATTTTATCGATGACGAGAGCGAAATCGAGCGGCTTGCTGATGTGGTCGTTCATTCCGGCGGCAAGGCACTTTTCAATGTCCTCTTGAAAAACATTCGCGGTCATTGCTACAATTGGAACCTCGCCCGCCTCACGCATATTCAAGGCTCGAATGGCAATCGTCGCTTCAAGACCGTCCATCTCCGGCATCTGCATATCCATAAAAATCATATCGTACTTTCCCGATGCGGCAATGAATTTTTCGACCGCCTCTAGTCCATTGACGGCACAGTCCATTTGCACCTTAGTCGGTTCCAGCCGGACGATGACGATTTCACGGTTGATCTTCACATCTTCGGCGAGCAAAACACGTTTTCCTTCAAAAATACCTTCCGGAACGACTCCTTTTTTCGCAACTTCTTCTTTGACACCGACACATTCGTTAATGCAATTAACAATATCCGACGGAAACACCGGCTTTTGCAGAAATCGGTCAACACCTGCCGCACGGGCATCTTTTTCGATGACGTTCCACTCCGTCGAGGAAATCATCACGATCACCGGCAGTTTAGGGTTGTGTTCTTTAATTTTGCGGGAAAGTTCGATGCCGTCCATTCCCGGCATTTTCCAATCGACAAAATAGAGATCGTAAGCACCGTTGGAATTTATTTTTTCACAAGCCGCCTCTCCCGACGAAACGGCATCGCACTGACAGCCCAGTTTTTGAGTAACATTGGAAAAATACTCTAAAACTTCCGGCGCGTCATCAATCACCATGATACGAAGATTATCGGGAGTAACATTGGAACGTATACTATCCATGTTTTCCTCGCTCCGCCGCTTCACTTTAATCGTGAAGGCAAAGGTCGAACCTTTTCCCGATTCCGATTCCACCCAGATATGACCGTCCATCATCCCGACAATCCGTTTCGAGATAGCAAGTCCCAATCCTGTCCCGCCGAATTTACGGGAAGTGCTGCTGTCCGCTTGTTCAAAAGAGTTAAAGAGCCGCGACTGTTGTTCCTCAGTGATACCGATTCCGGTATCGGTTACGTCAAAGCGAATGATACAATCGCCGTCCTTTTCCTCCAAAAGAGCCGTATTCAAACGTATTTGTCCCTTCTCCGGCGTAAATTTGACCGCATTGGATAAGAGATTTGTCAGAACCTGCGAAAGACGCTGTTCGTCTGATTTAATCACTGCCGGAATGTTGGGATCGAGATGGATCGAAAAATCCTGCTGCCGCTCCTCCACCCGAAAATTAATGATGCTGACCACTTTTTGTAACAGATTTTCAAACGAAAAATCGGCGTGGAAAAGTTCGAATTTATTCGCTTCGATTTTCGACATATCCAAAATGTCGTTAATAACACCAAGGAGATGCGTTGAGGCTTCGGTGATTTTTGTGAGACAATATTCCTTTTTTTCGCTGTCGTCGGAGGCACTGGCGATTGCCGTCATTCCGATAATGGCGTTCATCGGAGTCCGTATTTCGTGCGACATATTGGAGAGAAACGTACTTTTTGCCAGACTGGC
>JAITOZ010000255.1 GCA_031289675.1 Planctomycetaceae bacterium | reverse complement strand
TTGTTTCTCAAAGAATGTGAGTTCCGCTTCAATTACTGACCGCCGAAACGATTGACCGCTTTGAAAAAATGGCTTAGAATGACTTCAAAACCGCCTTCTGTTTAGAAATTATCTATGCCGGCCCCAAAATATATCTTGCGATGGCGGCTCTGACGTGTTAACCGCCGCAGGTTTCCCCATTCTCACTATCAGTTCCCGTTACCGTCCCTGACGGGGTACCGAAATTCGTTCAATTCTCCAATAACCGTTTCAGCCGCTTATTCTTTTCTTCCTGCGTCTCGTTGCGCAGTTGCTCCTGGCGATGTAAAATCGAACGCAGCAGTTCCACTGCCTCGTTGAAACTCTCCAGTGAAAGCATATTGTCCCGAACAAACTGCATCCGCTTGATAACCGAATCAAATTGTTCCAAACAGGGAGCCTTCGCCGAATCCGCTTCAAGTTTTAACGCTTCAATACGTTTGTCCAATTCGGGGAAATCGGCAGTAATAATGCTGCGCAGCGGATTGATAATGCCGCCCGTCAAACGCTGCTGCAAATCCTCCGTCATCATTTTATTGTTAATCATTTCTTGACGTATCAATTCCACCGCCTCCGCAATCGAACGCTGGTCATAGACTTCCTTTTGTGTATCCCGCAACATTCGGGAAATGTTATACTCATCAACCGGCAGTGTTAACATCGTTTTCGTCCGTTCCGTCTCGCCGATAATCACTTCAAGCCGCTGCCGAAGCGTTGTCTCGCGGACTTCGAGGAGCGTTTTCAAACGTTCCGGCGTTACAATTTCAAAAGTCCAGTGCGGTCCTTCGCCGATTTGTCCCGCATTAGCGTCTAAATTGCACTTGTCTTTTGCCGACACAAAGAGCGTTAATTTGCTCTCCGCTTTAACGTGCAAAGGAGCAATATCGTATTGAAGTGCAAGCGGAATCACGGACGATGACGATTCTCCATTAGGTACTTTCAATGCCTGACGTTCCTGTTTCGATGCTTCGCCTTCAATAACCCTTTCAACAACCCATTCGGCAGAGCCGATACCGTAATCGTCAGTCAGTTCTCCGGCAACCGGCACAACGGCATTGGGTGTAATTGCCGCCCCGACACCGTCAAGACGTGCCGTAACAACCGGCACTTTATCTTTTATCACGCCTAAATCAACTTGTATCAACTGCCGATTGTGCAGACCATCAATATCGGTGAGACGGAAATTCAGCAGCATATCATTGCGGAAAACAGACAACGGACACCGGATGATAGAGGATTCCAGTCCGCCGCTGCTGTCCGTTGTTTCTTGCCCCGCTATCTCTTCTTGTCCAACGTATGCTGTCCATCGGCGCAGCGGTTTATTGACCGATGCTTCCAGCGTGACGTTTGTTCCGTCTGGAATCATTGTCCGTCCGATAACCGGCAGCGTTTGCGGCGGACGCTGCATATAATCAGGATACGATAAATGTAACGTAAAGTTGGTGAGTACCGGCACCGGCAAGACTTCGATGCGCAGATGACCGAGTACGGTATCCGCCCCGCGCACTTGCAGTGTCAGCGGCTCCAAAAGTTCGGGAAAGGTATGCGTAAAGACACGATAATCTGTGCTGTCTATTGTTTGAACGGTAAATTGTTCGACAGTAACCGACTGGTTATCGGTTCGTATCCGAATCGTTTCCGGCACCAGCGGCTTCGACATATCGGCACGGACAGAGAGCGTAAAAGTGCTGCCTCTGCCGATACGTACTGTTCCGTCTTGAAAGCCGTCGGCAATGAGCAGAGACCGGCGGGGATAGTCCTGCTGTGAAATAAAAATGTTACGGGAAAGCCAAATCGCTGCCGTTTCGCCGCATAAAACAAAAAAAGCCGGCAGCGTTGCGGAACAAAGAACAGCGCAGAATAACAGCAGTGTCAAGCGGCGGACGCAAAAGAAACGGCGGACATTGATGCCGCTCAATGCTTCCGAAGCAAGGCGGGAGACCAAAGAGTAAAAATCCGGCGGCGGTGCTGACGGCGGCAACATTGACGGCGGCATTTGTTTGCCGAAATCCTGACTCACAACTGTAAGCAATGCACCGTTTAATGCTGGAACGTAACTCTCGAATACGGCGGCTAACTTTTCACGCTCTACCGGCATTAAGGCGGTACAAATAATTGACCGATAGATGACTGCCGCAAGAAAAAAAACGAAAGCAGCACCAGCGAGTCCTCTGATGCTTTGCGATAATTCAAAAAATCGGTCAAAAGCAAGGTCAAACCAGAACAGGATGATGACCGCAAAAAGCAGTACCGTAATACCGTTGACGGCGGCATAAAAACGAATCAAACGCTCTAATTGACCGAGTTGCCGATTGACCATTACCGATTTTGCATAATACTCAATTTTGCTATGAAGGAATTAAGTTTCGCACAGAGGCACAAAGACGCAGAGGAATTGAGAGAGATGTTCTCTGCGCCCCTGCGTCTTGGAGCGAAATAATTTCTATCCAAAACGAAATCCGCACCGCATAAATTTTAAATAGGCAAATTTTAAATAGTCTCTAAAACGCAAGCGTACTAAAAATCTGCCGCTAACCGCCCGCCGCTGCACATCACCAGACCCGCTTACTGGTGTCTTTAGCCGGAATCGTTCGGGAAATTCCGGCATCAATATACTGACCGCCGTTTGTCTGCTTGCAGTAAATAGCGATGACGTTCTTACCGGCATTAAAAGCCCTTGCTGCATTGTTCAGCGGGAAGTTGGCGTAATTCGTTGTGTAGCCTTTCACTTCAAAAACTTTAACGCCGTTGATAAAAACTTCGGCATCTTCATCGTGATAAAGATCGAGCGTTAACTGTGACGGAGATTTCACGTCCTCCGCAGAAAGGTCAAACGATTTGCGTATCCAAATATCGCCCGTGTTCCACTCGGTACGAACCGTAGTGTTCGGTGTTATTTTTGTCCCGAAACCGCCTTTGCCTTTTTTCCAAGCGGAATCGTTGAAGTCTGCTTTTTCCCAGCCGTCGGCTGGCTTGTCCGTTGTGTATGCCCATTCGGATTCCGCCGTTTGAGCCGTCGGAATCAGCGTCTTAGTTTCCAGAGCCGGATAATGCAAGGCATCGTTAGACGCTTTGATTTTTTCGGCATCGACCTTGATAATCTTGCGGTCGTAAGTCATTAAACCGTTGACTTCGACTTCCACATCGGTCGTCTGTGTATAGACGGCGGCGGACAAGCCTTGGGCAATCAACGGATGCATCCGCTGATTCAACTGTTTGTAAGTTTGGAGCAAATCGTCCTGATCTTTCAGATTACCGCCGTAGCCCCAATTTTTGTCCGATTCGATCCAAGTATGATCCTTGATCGGCAAACCGAGACCGCCGTATTCACCGAGAACCGTTGCCCGCTTCTCTTCCGGCGGAAACATACCGGGTCCCCGATATTGATGTTTGTCGTACAAATCGCCGCAGCCGCGGTCTGACCAGCCGCTCGGACCATCCACTAATCGGGTCGGGTCAAGTTTTTTGGTCAAATCGAGAATCCGGCAAGTATCGAACTGTCCCCAGCCTTCGTTGAAGGGAACCCAAACGACAATGCTCGGAGCGTTGTAACGAGTTTCAATAATTTCTTTCCATTCCCGCTCATAATTGGCAGCGGATTCCGGCGACCGTACCGCATCGGGAGATTTTACGCCGATGCCTTTATCGCCGCTGGGCATATCCTGCCAAACGAGCAGACCGAGCCGGTCGCAGTGATAATAGAACCGCATCGGTTCGACCTTGACGTGTTTACGGAGCATATTGAAGCCGAGTTTTTTCGTAACTTCAAGGTCGTAAGCCAACGCCGCATCGGTCGGAGCCGTGTAAAGACCGTCGGGAAACCAACCTTGATCCAGCGGACCGTGTTGGAACAGAAATTTACCGTTCAATAGTATTCGGGTTATTCCGTCCTCCGTTTTGCCGAGCGAAATTTCTCTCATTCCGAAATAAGAATCGACGGTATCGATTACTTTTCCGTTGCGGATAACCGAAACAGTTAAATCGTATAAATTCGGTTCGTCCGGTGTCCAGAGTTTCGGACTGGGAATCGACAGAACCAGCGGTTCACCGGCTTTTCCGACGGCGGAACTATGACGGACATCAGCGGTGTGTTGTACAGTACGGCGCAGGAAAGGACGGCGGTTCACCGCCGGTGTGCCGATGTTTTTGAACGACGCTTTGGCTTCGATTTGGTCGCCGTCCTGAAGATTTTTAATTGTTGTTTCGATGGAGAGCGTAGAATTTTTGAGATTCGGAACAAATTTGAGTTTATCGATTGATGTTTGCGGAACCGGTTCGAGCCAAACGGTGTCCCAGATACCCGTTACAGCGGTGTAGAAAATTCCGCGCGGATTATTGACCTGCTTGCCGCGAGGCTGGAAACTGTCGTTCGTCGGATCACTAACGGTAACGACCAATTCCTGTTCGCCCTCCGGTTTCAGAGCGTCCGTAATGTCAAACGAAAACGGCGAATAACCGCCGACGTGATTGCCGACTTCTTTACCGTTGATATGAACGGCGGCTTTCCAATCGACGGCTCCGAAGTGCAGCAGGATTTGCTGACCGTTCCAATTCTCGCCTTTCGGAACGATAAATGTCCGTTTGTAGAGAAGTTTTTTGTCTTTACCGACCGTTTTTCCGACACCGGATAACGCCGATTCAATCGGATACGGAACCAAAATTTTGCCGTCGGCTTTTGCATTGCCGCCGTCCGTAACGGCGTAATCCCAAAGTCCGTTGAGATTCAGCCAAGTATCACGGACGAGTTGCGGTCGAGGATACTCCGGTAAAGGATTTTTGGGATCGACATCTTTGGCAAAGTCAGTAACGATCTTGCCGGGAACGATCTGCCAATCGTCTGCCGAAGCAAAAGAAAGCGGCAGAAGAACGGCATACAACAGGGGAAAAAGGTGTTTCATTGTTTGTTTAGGTAAATGTTTGCTTGGTATTGAATTATACTGACCGTGTGCCGAATGTCAACGCGGTTGTTAACAAACACTTGCTAAAAAGACCCTGTTGAGGTAGATTGGCGAATAGAATTTGCCTCTCGTTTGCGAAGTCCCCGCTTTCTGCTAACAATGATACACGTTGCCGCTCTTGCTCTTGCCGGTGCATTAGGAACGCTGGCTCGTTATGCAGCCGGTATTGCCGCCGTTGCCGCTTTCGGAAACGCTTATCCTTACGGAACTTACATTGTCAATATTGCAGGCTGTTTTCTTTTCGGAACGGCGGCGGGCATTTTTGCTAATGCTTCGACAGAATGGCGGACGATTTTTTTGACAGGTTTTCTGGGCGGCTTTACAACTTTTTCGGCATTTGCGTTTGAAAATTACCAGTTCTTGGAGAGGCAGCAATATGTCTTATTTGCCGTCCACTGTATTGGTCAAAACGGATTGGGCATTGCTGCCGTTTTGCTTGGACTTGCCGTTTGTTCAGCGAAATGACCGTCCAACACCGCCGACAGTACAACACGTAAATCGCAACGAACGGGAACCCCTGCTAAAATAACAACCCGGTCAATCTGCTATCTGCCTGCTTGCGGTTTTTCGGCAGCGGCAATGGCAGACATCGTTTCGTCAGAAACGGCGAGTTTAACGTTGGTAAAGCCTGCCGATTCTAAATCGGACTTGACCTCCTCGAATGTATAAACCCTGCCGGTTTGCGTCTCGACAAGCATATTGATTCCAAAAAACGCTCCGTCTTTCGGTGCTGTTCGGGCGGCATTCATCATAAAGTCCCGAACCGCTATTTTGCCGCCGGAACGCAGCGACCGAAACGCCTTTTTGTACAACTCCCTGCTTCCGCTGCGGTCGAATTGATGAATGACCGCGCTGACCCACGCAAAATCGAAACCGGTCGGAAATTCATCACGAAAAAAATCGGCTTCGACAAGTTGAATACGGTGTTCAAATTCCGAAGCAGTAAAACGCTGCCGTGCCGCCGCAATACCGACCGGAAGGTCAACAATCGTTCCCTCCGATCTCGGTAACGTTCGCAAAAATGCCGCCGCATAAGTTCCCGACGCACCGCCGATGTCGATGAATTTATTGAACGTCAGAAGCTTCGCTTGCCATAACGTGTCAAGCACCGGACGGACAAGTGCTCCCGCAATGGAATTCATCGCCCAGATAAACGAGGCTCTATCTTCTTCGGCACCGAGAATACTGGGCGGAATATCAAAACGTGTACCGGTTTTAACGGTATCGGCAATCCGTGTCCAGCACCGCTGCACGCAGGACATATGCCGGAGCATCGGAATAAAAGTTGCCGGATTCCGGCTGTCGAGCAGTTTCGCAAAATCCGTTGTTACGGAATACGCTGCCGAAGAGTCGATGCCGGATTTTTCCAGATACTCCGTTGCCGTAAGGGCATCGAGGAGAACGGACGTTCCCCGTATATCTGTTTGAAGAATTTCGGCGAGTTCCTGTACGGAAATCCGGTTTTCGTGTTCCAGAATTGCCGTAAATAAATCAAGCTCCGCCGCCGCAGCAAGGATACTCGATTCCTGAAACGCTGCCGAAACCCGGCTAAGTTGGTCAAAGGGTGTGTCTTTGGACATTGTAATAATCCTCGTTTTTCTGTTTTTTTGGAAAGAGGAAAACTTCTCTTGGTAAATTATCTATACCGTTACCGGTTTCATCATATCGGCAAGCATATCTTCAATGTCTTGTTCATCGCCGGAATCTGCGTCCGGTTCGGTTTCCGTCTGCGAATCCGGCGGCATTGTTCCCAAATTAAGGGGCGAAATATCAAGATTCGATGCGATGTCAGCCGAATCCGTATTAGCCGAATCTATATCGGCAGTATCCATATCAGAAACGGCTTCGGTTTCAGTTTCGGTACCCAAATCCGGCAGCACCGGCGCAGCAGCGGCTTCGACAAACGGTTTCTCTGCAACCGGCTTCTCAGCGGCAGGTTCGTCAACAACAGACTCCCCTGAAACCGGTTCTTCTGTAACCGGCTTCTCAACGGCGGGTTCTTCAACAACCGGAGATTCTGTGCCAGACTCTTCAAACGCCGGTGTCGGAAGAGCGGGCGGCGGAAGAACAGGTGCGGATTCCGGTCGGCTTTCGACCGTCAATGCTTGCGGCAGGAACGGGGTTTTGGCTTGGTCGGTAAGTCCGAGCCTCTGGGCTGTCTCGAAAAAACTTGATACGGCTTGAAAGGCTTCTCCGAACACAGCCGTCATCGTTTCACAACGCTGCTGATTATCTTTCTGACCGGTGATGAACGCTTCGGCTTCCGTTTTGACTTCGGCAATCAGTGTTCGGATATTTTTGAGACTTTGCTCAACAGCGGCGGCATCCTGTCTGATAACAACTGCCTTTTCGGCAATATCCGAAGATTGACCGGCAAAAGCGGCTATTCTTTGCGTGAAAGCATCCGCTTGGGAAACGAGCGTCTCTATGTTCGGCAGTATGCCGGTAATTTCTTGTTCAGCGGCAGCAAGTTTTTCGACAAGGCGGCTCATAATTCTATAATCTTATTAAACAAACGGAATAAACCGTACGCAGTGATGCCGATGAAATTCTAACGAGAAAAAAGCATTTGTCAACCCATATTGTCTGTACAGTTTTGTTTGTGCCGTTTCGCCGCCGAAATAATTCCCGCCCGCCGCAGAGCCGATGACAAGAGACGGATTGACACAGAGAAAACGATAATAGATAATGGACAACCATTGGACTTGTTCCGCAACCTGCCAGCGTTTACTGTATCTCAAGATGAAAAAGGGAAATTATAATTGCGAAGGCGCGAAGAAAGTGATGAGTGAGTGATTAGTGACGAGTGGCGAGTAAATGCGGGGAAAATTCGGAAGCGAAAACTCGTCACTAGACACCAGCAACTAATAAAAAGCGGTCTTCGCGCCTTCGCGGTTAAAAAACAAAAGCGCTTAGGGAACAACTTTATTGATAACGGAGTGTATGAGGAAAATCATTGTTGCCATTTTGATACTAGCGGCACTCGGCAGCGGCGGATATTACGGCTGGAAATACTTCAGCACCGCCGCCGAAGCCGAACCGCCGCAGATGGTCAGCGTCAAAAAAACGGCGTTTGTTCACGAAATTCTCGAACGCGGAAGCGTTGAAAGTGCCGGCAATACCGATATCCGTTGTGAAGTCGAGAGCGGCGGCGGACTAACTATTATCTCGGTCGTTGCGGAAGGTTCGATAGTCAAAAAAGGCGACCTCCTTGTGGAACTCGATTCGTCATCCTTGCGGGAAAATGTGCTGAAACAACAAATTGCCGTCCTCGCCAGTCAATCGAAACTTGCTCAAAGCGCAGCCGACTTGAAAACGGCAGAACTGACCCTCACGGAATATCTCGAAGGTAAATTCAAGGAGGAAAGAAAAACGATTGAAAATGAAATCTTTGCTGCCGAAGAGCAAGTCCGAACACAAGAAGACCTTTTAGCCTATTACAAGCGGCTCTTGGAACGCGGTTATGTTACCGATTCCAAAGTGGCGGCGGACATTATCGAACTCGATAAAGCCGTCAATGCAAAAGACATTGCCGAACTAAAATTGAAGGTCTTGACCGACTACACGAAGGAAAAAAACGTAACGGACTATAAGGCGAAAATTGCTTCGTGTAAATCCAAAGTCGATTCTGATAGAAAGAGTTTGGAACTCGATGAATCCCGGCTCAAACATCTTGAAAAACAGTTAGAACTTTGCAAAATTACTGCTCCGCAGGACGGACAGGTGATTTATTTTATGCCCCGATGGGGAGGCGATGAAGACTTGATTAAGGAAGGCAAGAAAGTCTATGAACGGCAGGTGCTTCTTCGGCTGCCGGACGTGAGTCAGATGCAGGTCAAAGGTTTAATCAATGAGGCGACCGTCCGGCTTGTGAAAATCGGACAAAAGGCGGTCATCCGTCTCGAAGCGTTTCCCAAAGAAAGTTTTGAGGGCATAGTGAAAGTTGTCAACGATTATCCCGAACCGAATAATTGGATGGGCGGAACTATGTCGAAGGAATATATGACAACGATAACGATTCTGAATCCGCCTGACGGGATTAAAACGGGATTAACAGCAGAGGCTTGGATTACAGTTAACACGATTGCCGATGCGCTGACAGTACCGGTGCAGGCGGTTCTGGAACACGGCGGTAAAACTTTTGCCGTTACATTTGACAACGGTGTGTGGGACAAAGTCAGCATCAAGACGGGACCGTCAAACAGCAAAGAGGTGGTGATTTTAGACGGACTCAAGGAAGACGACCGCATTGTATTGGGGGCGGTAACTCATCGGGACAAAATCGACCTGCCGAAAATAGAACAAAAGAAGACGGACAAAAAAGAACTGAAAGAGGAAAAGGCTGAAACAAAGAGAGAAGGTTACCGCAGATGAAAAGGCTGCGGCCCCTATTGCATTGTCTTTTCCGATTATGGGATTACGGTATCTGTTATGATGATGTTTTTCAACGCATAACAAGGAGGTTTTGCCGTGAAGCAGATTTGCATTGTCCGCTTGAGCAATAAGGAACGTCAAGAACTTTTAGATATTGTCAAAACGCTGAAAGGCACTTCACAAAAGTTAGACGGGCAACCACAGCCAGCGTTTTAGCGGGTCAGGAAAGAAATGTCAACAGGGAGTATATTTTCAAACTGAAAACAATAACACGGCAGCAGGTACGGAAGAAGAAACGGCAAGAAGAAGGCTTGCCGCTTAAATTAATTTCAGAAACAAGTCTAGTAAAAACGGCAGCACAGAAACAGAGACTCTCATAATGGCACAATTCCTTGCACGGATGGACAGCACTGGCGAGTCGGCAATTTTAGCCGGTGTTTATCTTGACGGACAGGGAACGACCGATGAGCCGCTTGATGAATTAGCGGGACTTGCTGAAGCCGCCGGAGTGACAGTGTGCGGCAGAATCATTCAACGCCGCAGAAAACCCGAAGGGGCGACATATATCGGCAGCGGAAAACTCGAAGAGCTGAAAGAACTTGCCGAAGCCAATGATGCGAATCTCGTCATTTTCGACAATGACTTGGCTCCGGGACAGACGAAAAATCTTGAAACTGCCTTGAATATCAAAGTGCTTGACCGCACGGAATTGATACTGGATATTTTTGCGTCGAGGGCGCGGACATCGGAGGCTCGCTTAGCCGTTGAATTGGCGCAACTAGAATACTCGCTGCCGCGTTTGAAACGGATGTGGACGCACCTCGAACGGCAGGGAGTCGGCGGAGTCGGACTCCGCGGTCCCGGTGAAAAACAGTTGGAAGTCGACCGCCGGCTGGCTCAAAAACGGATTCTCGATTTGAAGGCGGAATTGCAGACAGTCTATCTTCGCCGGCAGCGGGAAGTCAAATCACGGAAAACTTCCCGGACGGTCTCGCTCATCGGTTATACGAATGCAGGTAAAAGTACGCTGCTTAACAAATTGACGGATTCGGACGTTTTCGTCAAAGACCAACTCTTTGCAACGCTTGATACACGGACACGCCGCTGGAGTTTGCCGGGATGGGGTCCCGTTCTTCTCAGCGATACCGTCGGCTTCATTCGGGATTTGCCGCATCACCTCGTCGCCGGTTTTCGGGCAACGCTCGAAGAAGTCAATCAAGCGGATTTATTGTTACACGTTGCTGATGCGTCGTGCAAGGAAGTGAACGAACAAATTTCGGCAGTGTATAATGTTTTAACGGAACTCGGCATCAACGAAAAAGATACGGTTTTGGTGCTGAACAAAACCGATGCGTTATCGGCAAAGGAGACTGCCGACGGCGGTCAAGGAACAGAGGAAGGTGCGTCCGTTTCCGTCTTGTCGGTGTTGTTGGAGAAATATCCGTCGGCAATTCCTGTCAGTGCCGCAACGGGTTTCGGTTTTGAACGTTTGACGGCGGCGGTCAGTGAAGCGTTGAGTAAAGAGTTTTGCGGCATTACCGTTACGATGCCGATAGGCAACGGACGTTTAGCAGCACTACTGGCAAGAGAGGGTGAAATTTTGTCAAGCCGATACGATGAGACATCTGCAACAGTTCGCTGCCGATTGCCGAAACATCTTCTTGGTATTTTGCAGCGGGAAAAGGACATTACGATAGACGGTCTGCCGCAAGAACCGCCGCCGGCTTGGTAATGATGAAATTTAGCGGCGAGTATTAGGGACGAATGCCGGGGTTTTGCCCTTATCCTTATATTTTTTCACTGCGCATCTCACTGCACAACCCGCTGCCTGCCGTTCACCGCTCTAATGTACCGTTCCGCTTTGACGCATTGCCATTGTTTGTAAAACAGCGTGCATCTGTACTGCCAACTGGTCCGGCGACTGCTTTCCCGTAAGACGCTGAATTTCTCCGCCGCTGGAATGGGCAAGAACCACCGTTGGAAATCCCCGAACTCCAAGCGTTTCGCAGTAATCCGCCGCCTCAACGCCGTCAATTTTAATGCAGACGAACGATTTGGCAAGTTGTTTGACTTCAGCATCGCCGAATGCCGTCTCCAACATTTTTTGCGAACAGACATTATTCGGTATCGTAAAAAACAACAACACCGGTTTTTTCTCTTTCTTTGCGATTTCTAAGCCTTCTGTCCTGTTTTCAATGAATTCAATCGGTGAAACAATTTCGGACGGGATGGATTTATTCGCTGCCGGTGAGGCAGAATTTCCTCCGGTTCCACAGCCGATGGCAATGAAAAGCAGCAGTAACAAGGATATAAATAAATTTTTCTCTAAAAAACGGGGCAATATATTACCTATTTTCACAGTATTCGTCTCTGTGTCATAGCAATATAATCGAACGTTTTGAGCGAAAACTTGACGATATAGCAGTTGTTTCAAAAAGCAGGAATTGTGGAGAAAACACAAGCATATAGAAACGTATGCCGCAGTGGCAGAATGGTTGAGCGTCAAAACGAGGGCGTGCTGCCCCGGCGGGGGCTGCTTTTCGTCTGCCACGTTTTTAACGTCAACACTTCTAGATATTTCAGATTTCTTAAAATTTGAGGTAAATCATTCCTGATTTTTTACCTTTTTTTGTCTCAATGTCTCTGTTCCATCATATTCATTTACTTCCTCTTTTTCTTCTTGTCAACCTTATGCAGTTTGCGGTTCTCCGCTGCCTTTTCTGTTACATTATGAATCCACTTGGCGAACATTCCTTGTTTCTGCAACATTGCCTTCTGCGGCGGCTTTTTTTGTTTTTCCGCCTGTTTATCCGGTGTAACATCGATGACCGTATCCGCCGCTGCAAGTACCGGTGCCTTTGGAATAAAACGCCGTTCCAGCAAGCCCCAAAGCGTTGAAATAATAAAATAAATGCACAAACCGCTCGGTATCTTGAAAAATAATATCCCCATAAATACCATCATCCACTGCATCATCGTCCGCTGCATCCGCGACTGCTCATCCGTCGGAGGAGGCATCATCACCGCTTGCTGAAAAAGAAATAACACAATAGTCAGCATCGGCAATAAATTAAAATACGGTCCGAGCGCGAACATTCCCTGTCCCATATTGAAACTTGTCCAGCCCAGCGAAGTCCACCACGTACTCCAATCGAATAACATATCCGGTGCCGATAAATCGTTACACCAGCGTACCGTTGAAGAAATCAGCGGCGTTCCGTATAAACCGGCATCAATCGATAACGCCTTGTACAAACCAATGAATATCGGCAACTGAATCAAAAGCGGTAAACAACCGCTTGCCGGATGATAGTTGTGCCGCTTGAATAATGCGCTCTGCGCTTTGGCACGCGCCTGCATATCGTCTTTATATTTATCCGCCAACGCCTTCAATTCCGGCTGTATCTGCTGCATCTTAATGGCACTCGCCGCCTGCTTAATGCTCAACGGAAACATTATGAGCCGAACGCCGACGGTCAATGCAATAATTGCCATCGCATACGTTAAACCAAGACTATGGAAAAAGTGCAGCACGCCGAGAAGCGGAATCGCCGCAAACCAAAACCAGCCGTAGGAAATCGTGTTGCCGAGACCGTAATCGGCAAGAATCTTGGTATCCTTTGGACCGGCAAAGAGCGTGTATGTATGTTCAATCTTTTCGTTCGGCTGCAAGACTTTCGGCTGACTCCAAATCCGGTACGACACGCCGGTCAGCATTGTCCAGTCGGTGTTTTTTGTACCGATGCGTGTTGGAAAAATCTTGCTGTGCCAGTTTTCTCCGCCTGCTGTCCGCTGCGGTTTGAGTGTTGCTTGAAAGTAAAGCGAATCGACTCCGATGTATTCCGGTGTATCGTCAATCCACGGGGCAGCAATTTTATCAATGTTGATTTCGTTATTTGATATGACGCTGCCTTCGCCGGAAGGAAATTTGACGACAACGTCACGGATGCCGTAAGAACCCCAGCCGGGTCCCGTTTTTCGGGAATACCAACCGCCTTCGAGCGGCAAACCGGTCGGTCCGTCAAGTTGATACGCAATTTTATGTTCCTGTGTATCCAGGTTGCGGACTTCGATTTTCAGCGTTAAATCGTAATTCTCGTTCAATTTATATGACTTAACGAATTCCAGATTCCATTTTGGTACGCTTCGGCTGAATACCGCCTCGTTTTCCGCTGCCGAAACGACGCACCAACATTCGTTCCGCAGTGCCGCATCGGTTAGTTCATCTTCGAGTGTTTTATCGGCGGGAATCAATCCCCGCAGTGCCGAATTGCTGACTTGCTGACTTGCCGGCAATGCGAGATGTTTATCGTCAACGGTTTGCAGCGTTGTCAGAAACGACAGGGGCTGCGTTTTTTCCGCCGCACCCCGCAAACCGCCGAGCAGCCGGTATTCCTCGTAATCTTTCGCCGTGAATTCGGGACGGATAATATCCATCGGATATTGAGCGAGCGGTACGGTAATCGTTATCTTATTTCCGTTACGGATATAGGTCAAATCGACCGAATCTTTCGGCTTTGTTTTGCGTAAAGCATTCCGCAAATCATCGGTATTTTTTATCGGAACGGTTTCGTTTTGATGTGTTTTATCTTTGTACGTTAATTCGGTAATGATGTCGCCGGCAGCAAGACCGGCACGGCGGGCGGGCGTACCGTCGCCGGCGGTTTGGACTTTCAAACCGGCATCGGACGGCTGTCTTTCATCGGCGATAATTTGCCCAAGATAGCCGCTGTGTTCCTGAACATCGCGGTATTGCGGATGATTTAATTCGATGCGTGTAACGGCAGCCCCTTGATTAGTCAGTGTTACGAGCATCTTGCAGGGTTTCTTCGGATTGAGCGAACCGAGCGTCAGATACTGCGGCGAAACGTTGGTTTGTTCTATAGAGGCGGAGGCTTGAGTCTCTGTCCCGACAGCGGAATGAGCGGGTTTGAGTTCTGTTTCTTTGTTTTCTTCATTTTTTGCTTTATCGAGCGGTTTATCCAAATCCGGTTTTTTTGCCGGTTGGACGGTCATCATTTGAATAACGAGGAGTCCGAGCAGGAGTATGAGAAAAATGGTATTTCGTTCGCGGAAGGGTCGCCGTTGGTCGGGCAAAAGAGAATTCATCGGTATTATCGTTACCTGGTGTCAGGATGACTGTTTCGAGTTTCGCATTATGAGCCGTTCATTATCCCCTAATTCGGAGGGATTGTCAATTTAGCGCACGAGCAGGCAGGCTTAGGCGATTTTCGCAAAAATCGCCTAAAGTTTCGCCGCCGTTGTTCTACGTTTCCCAAGGGTTGCGCCAGTCGCCCCAATTATCAAGGTATCGGCGATAGACCGGCAACGACTCCGACTGTCCCTCAAGCCAGTGTTTCGCTTGCTGCACAAGCCTTTGCTCGTCATCAAGTTTTAAGCCGCCTGTCAAGACCCTCGTACGCAGAAAAATAAAATATGTGTCCAAGACATCACAGCGGCAATAGTCGTTTATCTCGTCTAACTTGCCCGCTTCGTATTTGTCCTGCACCATATCGCCTTTCGTGTCAAGTTTACCCGGCTTGCCGATAAGACTCGCCGCCAAATTCAGCCCGCCTGCGAAACGTGTTGCCCCAAAGTTCGTAAGAAAATCATACAAATCAAAGTGCGCTTCAATATTGTAACGGTTACGCGGCTGCTGATACGTCTTCGTATTCACTGCAAACCATTCGTCCATCGAAATGCCGTAACGGAAAGCCGCCAATTCAAGAAGCGGAACATCGAAGCCCCGTCCGTTAAACGAAACAAGCATCGGTTTTCCATAACATTTCCAGCCAGCCCAAAACTTGCGGCAAATTTCGTGCGGACGGTACTGCGGCTCATCCAGTACAACAATTTCCTGTAACGATAAATCGGCAGAGACTTTGGCAATCACAACGGAGACCGGTATTTGGAACGTATAGGGAATAAAATCAGATTTGCCGCCGCTGTCGTTTAACAGTTCGGCACGGTACTTAGAGACGGACTCTTCGGGGGGCAATTTGCCCTCAAAGTGAACCTTGGACACCAGAGCGGGGTCGGCAACGCTTTCAATGTCGAAAATAAAATATCGGACGGGAATCTGTTCCGGCATAGCGTTAGGAAATAATAGTGTTAAGGAATACGGATTACGGCAGGTATAACAGTCATACCGCAGGTTTATTGTCCTCTATCGAGGCAAAAATACAAGAAAGACGGGAAGAAAAATTATTAAAAAAGAAAAAATTGCGAAAAAATTTACAGGGGTATTTTATTTTTTTTGAAAAAAGGTTTAATAGTAGTATTCATTCGTCCCTTTTTATTTCTTTTTTTACCGTAACTTTTTTACAAGAGCAATGCTCTTATTTTATATGCCGACAATCAATCCTGCCCTGTTATATTCGCAGATAGACGTTTTCCTAACCTTCCCCGCACCCGAAACCGATGACAATCAGAAGACGCTCGTTCCCGACACCGGACACTCAAAGCAACTCTGCGGTTTAATACAAGAATTGGTTTCGGTACAAGACCGCCAGGCGGCAATGATGGAACAACTGGTTGCCTTGATGGCAGCCGGTCATCGTCAGCGGATTGTCGAACTTGGTCTTTGGAAATTATCGAACCCTGAATTGGCTTTGTACTGTAAAAAAGCCGCAAAGAAATTAGAGCGGGTGCATAATGACCTGCTCTCGACCATCACCGACCAAGTTGATTCTAACTCTGATTCCTTCTTTGAGAGCGAATACGGTTTGACCGATTTCCTCGACAAGTACGGCTCGAAGTTAATGCAGCTTGATATGATGCTTCATATCTTGCGGCAACTCGGCAACGCACCGGACATTAAAGTGCAAACGAATGAAGTCCCTAAATAATGACCGCTCCTGAATTACGAATATGCCTAAATTACTTTGTGTTATTGCGTTCGCTGTCTCCGCTTTGGTATTTTTGCTTTTTGTTACGAATTTGATTGCAAATATACCTTTCGGTACCGGAGGCGGCATCCTGATGGATATCGGAATGATTGCCGGTTCCGGCGTGGTCGGCACGTTCAGCGTTCTGACATATTTGGAGGGGTGATGTTTCTTTCCGTTATTCTGCCCGTCCGCAATGAGTCTGCACATATTGCCGATGTTTTAGACCAACTGCTCGGACAAAATTATCCTTCCGAATTTTTCGAGTGTATTGTTGTGGACGGTCTTTCAACCGATGCCACGCCCGCCGTTGTGCAGCAATACTGTAACAAATATCCGAATGTCCGGTATCTGGAAAACCCGAAAAAATTAGCCAGTGCCGCCCGGACGATAGGAGCGGAAAATGCCCGGGGGGAAGCCGTCATCATCGTTGACGGACATTGTATCATCGACAATCGGGATATGTTAAAAAATGCGGCGGAGGCTTTTATGCAATCCGATGCGGATTGTCTCGGCAGACCGCAGCCGCTTGAAATGAAGGATGCGACAACGCTGCAATGGGCTGTTGCCGCAGCACGCCGCAGTCCGCTCGGTCATCATCCCGACTCGTTTATCTATTCCGGTCAGGCGCAGTTTTCACCGGCAAGCAGTGTTGCGATAGCGTACCGAAAAACGGTTTTCGATAAGGTCGGCTACTTCGATGAACAGTTCGATGCCTGTGAAGATGTCGAGTTCAATACCCGATGCGATAAAGCCGCTTTGCGCTGTTACTTTGAGCCGGCGATTGCTGTACGGTACGTTCCCCGCAAAACGCTGTCGGGGCTGTTTTTTCAGTTGTGCCGGTACGGACGCGGACGGGTTCGGCTGTTCCGCAAGCATCAGGAAACGTTTTCGCTTAAAAGTTTTGCTCCTGGTTTTTTCGTCTTCGGCGTAATTGCCGGTCTCCTTCTTCTTATGCTGACGGCACTTTTGATAAACACTTGTTTGTCGCCGTTTCAGACCAACGTAATGGTACTTTTGACTGTTTTTTATTGGTGTCCGCTGACTTTATACATCTTTGCGATTCTCGCCGAATCTGTACGTTTGGCTCTCAAGCATCGCCGATTATTGATGCTGCCGTATTTGCCGTTTGTGTTTTTAGCGATTCACTTCGGTTTCGGCTGGGGTATTGTACGGGAATTTTTTTGGGGGAAGTAAAAGATTTTGCGCAAAGAATGTGAGTTCCGCTTCAATTACGGACCGCCGAAAAAACGATTGACCACTTTGAAAAAATGGCTTAGAATAACCTCAAAATTGCCTTCCCCTTAGGCTATTATCTATGCCAGCCCCTAAATCAATCGTATGGTTTTCATTCTAATAACCGTCAATGTTCTTGTGCTTTTCTTACTTTGGGGATCGCTTTCCGCTTTGAAACGGCGGCGGCTTTTGGAGGATTTGCCGACTTCAAAAACGGTCGGCGTTTTTATCGGTCTCGTCGAACTTAAAGGAACGGCAGAATCGGAAGCACCGTTGCTCGGATTGCTGTCGGAACAGCCTTGTGTCTGGTATTCGTGGAACGTACTGGAACATTGGTCAAAAATTGTTACGGAAACTAGTCATGACAAAGACGGCAAACTTCAGACGCGGACGCGAACTGAAAGCGGCTGGACGACAATTGCTTCCGGCGGCGAATCCAAACCGTTTTATCTTCAGGATGATCTCGGCGTTATCCGAATCAATCCTGAACACGCAGAAATTAAATCGAAAACTGTTTTTAATCGCAATTGTTCAATGTCGGATCCGCTCTATTACGGAAAGGGACCGACAAATACTATTGCACATTCGACCGGTAAACGCTCTTTTACCGAACAGGCAATTTTGTTACATCAAACAGTGTACGTTGTCGGTCAATCGCGGGAGCGTTTGGATTGTGTTGCTGCTGAAATTGCTTATGACCGTTCATCGCCGATTTTTTTGATTTCAACTTTGACGGAAGAAAAACATCGGTCTTATGGTCTTGTTATGTTCTGGCTGCTTGGTTTGCTTGCGGTGTTTCTGCCCGTTGTTGTTGGTTTTATTGCCCAATTTAATCAGGTTGATTTTCCTGATTTTTTTGTTCTTGCTTTGGGAACGGGCGGTTGTGCGTTGTTGATTTGGGGAATCGGTTGGTTTTGGCTGATTTACAATTCTTTGATCGGTTTGAAAAATCGTGTCAAAAGTGCTGCTGCCAATATTGATGTTGAATTGAAACGGCGGCACGACTTGATTCCGCAACTCATTGGAACCGTCGAAGGCTTGCAGCGGCACGAACATGATCTTCAAGAAACGCTTGTTGTGCTTCGCAGTCAAATTGATGTTCAATCCGTTGCGGGCGGCAATACTGCCAATGGCTGTATGAATCGGATTGTTGCGATAGTTGAAAACTATCCTGATATTCGGGCGAATGAGTTGTTTATGAAGTTGCAAAGTTATCTTGTTGAAGCGGAACAGCGAATTGCTTTAGCCAGAACGTATTACAATGACATGGTTGAAACGCACAATAATCGCCGTGAGCGTTTCCCTGAATGTTTGATTGCTGTCCTTGCTGGTCTCCGTGTGGTTCCGCGATTTGAAGCGGAAAACTTTGAACGCTCTGCTGTCAAAGTAAATTTGGTTCAACAAGTATCGAATCAGTAGCATTGTTTCAGCCCTGACCGATTACGGTCTAAACAATAGTATCTACACATCTTTCTACCTCGCGCGGAGGCGCAAAGATTGCAAAGGTAATTTTCATTGGATTTAATTCTCCATACCTCGCATTTGACGTATTTTCAGGCAGAAAACCCAAAACACCAAACGGCTAACTATACTTCCCTCATTTAGAAACTGCTCTTTTATTAGATTCGCACAATTGTTATTCTTCGCCTAACTCAACCGGAGAATACTATGTTGAAGATCAATTATCCTGACAGTGATTTACAAATCATTCAGCACGACCGCCATCATCACGAGCATCCCGCCATTCGCAAACGGATGACTATCCTCGCCTTGCACAGCCAAGATATTATCGGCGAACAACTCGGTCAACTCGCCGCAGCAGCCCATAACACCGTTTATGCTCTGCTGCGATATTATCGGGACGGCGGACTCAAAAATGTTTATCAATACGACAAACACAAACCCGTCAGTCAACTCGAAGAATACAGCGAACAAATCGTCGGTTGTGTCAGGAATTTATTGATTGAGTCGTAGAAGTCCCTTATTTTCCCGTATGTTAACGTTCATTCCAATAAATTTATAACACTACCAATGCGTAGCGGAAACGCCTACGCGCCATCTTGACAAAATGAAATCCTTAATGACCCTGAATTTCCAACTGTTTGAAAATTATCAATTATTGAACGCGTAGAGTATAGTAATGCGTCTCCAAACTCTTACCCTTATTCCCTTAATTTATAAATAAGGGAAAGCAATGAATGGGAACCTGTGCTATTAAGGGTACCGGGGAAAATAAGGGTTTCGGACAAATGAAAAAATTATTTTCAAAAAAA
>JAITOZ010000109.1 GCA_031289675.1 Planctomycetaceae bacterium | reverse complement strand
GTCGAAGACTTTTGGATGAACAATGGACGCGATATCACAATGCGGAAGTCAATCGAATGGGGCGATGTGAAAACCGATGATAAGGGAAACAGTACCATCCGGTACCAGTTTTTAGCCTTGATTTGGGACAAGGAACGCAAAATTCTTTGCCTCGATTTCACTTTCGATAAAGACGGTAAATACGTTTCTATGCAGAAAGTTGAAGGCTTTCCAAAAGATGCTGTTACGGAAAAGCCGGACACTGCAACACCGGCAGGTGTCAAGCGGCTTGTCGAAAAATTCTTTTCGGAGAATTTCCGTGATATTACGGCACGGAAAACGCTCAAATGGGGCGAACCGGAATACAAAGACGGCGGAAGCGTTTCGATTACTTACCGTTACGAGGCAACGATTTGGGACAAGGACAAAATCATTCAGGAACAAAAGTTCACGTTCGATAAAGACGGTCAATACGTTGGTCACGAAACCATCGAAAAATTACCGGTGAAAGACAGCACGGCAGAACCGGATGTGCAGAGTTTGAAAAAGACTGCCGATGAATATCTCAAATTGCTGTCAAGCGGACAATTTGCCAAAGCCTTCAAAATGGGCGATAAAACGTTACAACTGAGCCTTCCGGCGGAGAAACTTGAAGAAATCTGGGCAGATGTAACGAAAAAATGCGGAAATTTTGAAAAAGTTTTTGCAACACACGACCGAGTCGTTGAAAATAATGCAGTTTTTGACTCCGATTGTCATTTCGGCGAGACCATCGTAACGATTCGGATAGCGGTTGCCCCAAACAAAAAGGTCATCGGCTTATTCATAACCAAAATTGTACCGGCAAATTCTTCCGCCCAAGTAGGCTCGAAAGAAAAATAAAACGGCAACCCCGTTGAACCTTAACCGCCGGATGCGCTCTTGTGTGGCGGCGGTTATGGAACAAGTCTGATGTGCAAAATGCGGGATGAAGGGCAAGAGCCGAAAAATGTAATTCTATTCTTCCGCAGTAATGTTCTGCCTCGAAACGTTAACGGCATCAATCTTTTTACCGTCCATTAAACGTATCCAGGTCTTGAACGTCTGCGGATTTTCTGACGATATTTCAATGACCCGAACGCCGATCGGATAGCGTTGGCACGCCGAACGTCCATACGCCAAAGCG
Organism: Planctomycetaceae bacterium; assembly: GCA_031289675.1. GTDB lineage: Bacteria > Planctomycetota > Planctomycetia > Pirellulales > Thermoguttaceae > WRKP01. The sequence continues at coordinate 6,069 of JAITOZ010000109.1, read as the reverse complement.
ATGCCGTGAAGCAAACCGATAAAGTCGTTTGCGTGGTCGTGTCCGCAAAATGTACCTTGGACATCGCCGCATTCAAACATCGCCTGAAACAAACCGGAATTCATTATGCCGGAAAAGATGCCGGGCGGGTCTTCGTACATCGTACCGGTCATCTGCGTTTGATGCGGATATTTCGGTATTTGAGCGTATTCGTCAAGCGGAATATGAAAGAACGCTAACGCCGGCAGCGGCTTTCCGCCGTTCGCCTCAGTGTATTGCCGGCTCGCCGTCCGGTACCATTGGACCTGTTCGGCACTAAACCAGCCGACCGGTCCGCTCGAAGCCAGCGGTTTATGCGGCACTTTGTATGCATTATCAAAACAATACAGGACAAAACCAATCTGCGATTCACAGTCCTTGCGGACTTCTAAAACGTAATTGCCGACACCGCCGATGTCCTTCGGTCCGCGTTCGGCAAGGCAGTACGGCTTTTTTTGAAGGTATTCCAAAATCTGTTCGTTGGTGTGTCCGTGTTCGTCATCGTGATTGCCGAAAACCAATGCCCAGGGGATTTTCCGTTCGATACACGGGGCGATAACGGCATCCCAATCGGCTAATGTATCGCCGTTGACGACATCGCCGGTGTAAATGGCGAAGTCCGGTTTTTCCGTATCGAAAACCTGATTAAGGAGATTCAGCCGGTCGGTTGCTTCCTTATTTTCCCGTTTGGGGTCGTAGTGCGGGTCGGCAATCTGCACAATACGCAGTGTACCGGCGGGCGAAAATTTCAGCACGGGTTTTTCCTGTGCATACAGCGTTCCCGTCAGGCAAAATACGGTCAAAAAGCAAAGCAGGAGTTTCACCATCTTTCGTTTCCTATTCATTTTCTGCGGATATTTTAACATAAAAAGTTCTAAATTTTTAGACGTGTTTTCAGCGGAAAAGAAATCCTAACATACGCCGCGCAAGCAATTTTGCTTGCGCTTTGAGCCGCCTATCGGGCAGTGTTTACCGTATCGGCTGCGCATTGACCGCTGCCTTACAAGCGGCTGCGGACTTCTAAGAGTTTCGTTCGGCGGCTTCTTCCCAATGTTCGTAGAGCAGTTTAATTTTTTCCTGCTCCTCCTTGATTTCAAGATAAGCCGTCCGTATTTTTTCGCCGTCTCTGGCAACATCAGGACGCTGCAAATCTTCGTTTAACATCATAATATGCGTTTCTCTGGCAAATATTTCTTCCTCAATGTCGGTTGTTTTACGAAACGGAAATTTTCGCGGCTTCTTGTCTTTTTTTGTAACAACATCTTTTGTAACTGTTTTTACTGTAACATCGGCAGCAACACCGGTAACGCCCGCCGCTTTAACCGCCTTCTTCTCTGCCGCTTTCTCCATTTTTTTGACCGAACCTGCTCCGCCGGAACCCTTGATTGCCGGCACCATCGCCTTGCCGACACCTGCTGCCGCCTTGCGGTCGGAAAACGCATCCGTCAGGAACGGGTCAGCCATCAAACCTTTAGCAACCATATGCCGAAAATCCGTGTAATTGCCGCCCAAAACCTTGAATCGGGCATCCGGCTGAATAATCAAAAGATGGTCGGCAACCCTATCGACAAAGTACCGGTCGTGCGAAATAAAAATCACTGTTCCTTCAAACTCCCGCACGGCTTTTTCCAATGCCGCTCTCGCCCAAAGGTCAAGGTGATTTGTTGGCTCGTCCAAAATCAAAACGTTCGCATCTTCCGCTGCCAATAATGCTAATGCTGCCCGGCAGCGTTGACCGCCGCTCAAACTGCTGACCGTCTGCAACTGTTGGTCGCCGGTCAAGCCGAACGTCCCTAACAAACTGCGCCGCTGCGGTTCCTCAAAGATTTTTTTACTCTTCGGACGGATCGCATCAACGACTTGCTGCGAATCATCGAGAACGTGTAACTGCTGGTCAAAGTATCCGATATTTAATCCCTGTCCGTGAACAATTCGTCCCGTATCCGCCTCAATTTGATGCAGCATACATTTCAGAAGTGTTGTTTTACCGCAGCCGTTCGGACCAAGAATAGCCCAACGCTGTCCCCGCTCAATATCGAACGTTAAATCGCGGAAAAGCGGCTGCTCCGTAAAACCTTTCGACACTTCTTCACACCGGAATACAATATCACCCGTTCGGCTCGGTTTGTTAAAGTGCATCGGCGGCGACTCAATTTTCCGCGGCAAGTCGGCAGGCGTTTCCTGCAACCGCTCCAATTTTTTACGGCGGTCTTCGGCTTGGGCGGCTTTCATTCCGTAATGATTACGGCGGATGAACTCCTTCGCTTTTTCGATTTCCTCAATATATTTTTCGTAAGTCCGGGTTTGTACTGCCAGACGTTCTTCTTTCAGCAGCGTGTATTTGGAAAAGTTACCGGGAAAATCGTCTATTGTTCCGTGATATAATTCCAGCGTCCGGTTTGTAACACGGTCTAAAAAGTACCGGTCGTGTGAGACGAGTATCACCGCTGCCGGTGTATCACGCAAAAAGTTTTCGAGCCACTCCGTTGCCAAGAGGTCAAGGTGATTGCTCGGTTCGTCCAGAAGCAGAATGTCGGGTTCTTCGAGAAGCAGTTTTGCCAAATTCAGCCGGTTCATTTCACCGCCGCTCAATGCACTGACCGGTTTTGTCAGTTCGTTGTCCATAAAACCGACCCCGTGTAAAATCTTTTCGATACGGTGGTCAAGATGATACGCATCGCGGCGCATCAGCGATTCGTGCAGATAGTCGTAACGGTTGGCAAGTTTCGTCAATTCATTTTCATCCGTTGTTCCGGCGAGTTGTTCAGCAATACGTTCCGCTTCGTGCTGCATTTCGATGAGCGGTGTCAGAGCAAGTTTGGCTTCATCAAGAATCGTGCGGACGGAATCGGTACCGGGACGCTGTTCGAGATAACCGACATTGATACTTGCGGCTTTATCAATGGTGCCTTTTTCGGATTCTTCCCTGCCGGCGAGGATGTTGAGGAGAGTCGTTTTTCCGCAGCCGTTCGGACCGACGAGACCGATTTTGTCTCCGGCTCGAAGTTGAAAGGAAACGTCAACCAAGACGGGTTCGGCAGAAAAATGTTTGCGTAAATGTTCAACGGTTAAGATAACTTCCATTGCTCCATTATAGAACCGGCAGCACTTCGGTACAAGACGGCAGATGTGCGGTACAATGTACCGAAATATAAAACTGCCCTGCACAATTCAGCCCTGTCCAATCCGGTATTGCGAAAACAGCGGGGCGTGTGGTTCACGCCGCCGCAAGCCGCTGCATTGTCCGTGCGGTCAATGAAATACAACACGTATTTTCGCAAAAAGACAGCCCTTTGACCGTTCTCGGCAATCCGCCCTACAACGTGCACAGTTATAAGTTGTAACAAAGAGGCGCGGATTAGAAACGTTCCTTGCCGATTATAAAACCGGCTTAACCGAACGTAATATCCAGCCGCTCTCCGATGATTACATTCAATTCATCCGGCTTGGACAACATCTTATCGTAGAACGGGGAACCGGTATTTTAGCCTGCGTGACGAACGACAGTTTTCTCGGCGGTATTACCGGCATACCGGCAGCAAGCAGATTACTGCCGTCTGCTGTCCCCCGTCGGCGTTGGAGGTCGCCCGCAAATAGCTTGCCGCGGTCGTGTTGTCCGAAACGCTTGAAGCGGTGAAAGAAATTGATAAGATTTACGTTGGTGAGATTTGAGTGCAAACACCGCCGTCTATTATGTTTTCCCATTCTGCCCTGCTCTGGTTTTTTCCGCTTTTAGTCCTCGCTGTTCTGATACATCTTATCAATCTGCATCGGCATAAGCGGATTCGCTGGGCGGCGATGGAATTTCTGCTGCTCTCTTACAAACGCAGCCGGACACGGATTTTGTTACAGCAAATTCTGCTGCTTTTATTGCGTCTTGCCGCTCTCGCCGCCCTAATACTGATGTTTGCCGACCCGAAAGTCAGCGGGACGTTTGCCGGCTGGTTCGGTGAAAAGGCAGCACATTATATTATCCTGCTCGATGATTCGTTTTCAATGAACGACCGGGACACCGCTTTGAGTACCGCAACAGTTTTCGATGAAGGCATCAATACAATTCGGAAAATCATTGCCGGTAAAAACAGCGGAATGGTAACAATCATTACGTCAAGCAATAAATCCGGCGTTCACAATGTTCCGCTCAACACGGACGGACATCAGACACTCGAAAACGTTCTATCGAAAATGCAGGTTTCCAACCTGTCAACGGAGCCGGAAACGCTTCTTGCCGAAGGAACGGAACTTGTACGCCGTAATCCGCCGCACTACAAACCGGCAGTGTTTTTTCTTTCAGACTTCCGCCGCCGGAATTGGCAGCAGCCTCAACTTTTTTTGAAACACATTGAATCGATTCGGCAACTCGGCGGCGAGGTGCGGATGATACGTCTGAGCGACACCCCGCACCGCAATTTAACCGTAGAAACGTTGGAACTTGCCGGCGGAATTCACGCTGCCGAAGTGGAAATGCTGCTCGACGCAAACGTTGCGAATTGGAGTAACGAGGCTGCCGAAAATGTTTCCGCCGAAGTGTACGTTGACGGTCAATTACAGTTACAACAAATGATTCCGAAAATACCGGCAGGCGGAAAAACGCAGCCGCCGCTTCGGCTGCCTATCCGTTTGAGTAAAAACAAACCCGATGTACCGCACCAAATCGAATTACGTCTTGAGCCGGATGCTCTGCCGGACGATAACCGCCGATTCCTTGCTTTACAAGTACCCGATGCGGTGAATGTGCTTCTTGTCTCTGTGAAACCGAACTCGAAAACGGATTCGCAAAATGAATCGCAGTATGTCCGTTCGGCACTGTCGCCGCCGGGTATTAAATCCGGTGTCCGAACGCGTATCGAAGAGCCGGAGTTTTTGTTACAGCCGGATGCACTCTCCGGTGTTCAGGCGGTTTTTATGTTGGACGTACCGGCTCTGGAATCGGCAGCAGTGAAGGCGTTGGAGCAATTTGTCAACGGCGGCGGCGGATTGGTATTTTTCACCGGCTCAAAGGGCAATATCGGCTTTATCCGCAGCGAACTGTACAAGAACGGCGGCGGTTTATTTCCTGTTTCTCCGATAGACGAACGTGAATTGCTGCCGGATTTACTATCCAATGTACCGGATATGAAAATTGCCGAACACCCTGTATTCCGGCTCTTTAACGAGACGGAAAGTCCGCTCCTTACGAATGTCAAAATCGAAAAATATCTTGCGGCGGACATACCTGCTGACGGTGCAGCAAACGGTGTTGCCGTATTAGCAACGCTGCGTAACGGTGCGCCGCTGGTTCTCGAAAAGAAGTTCGGCAAGGGACGCACGATAACGTTTCTGACATCTGCTTCGCCGGATTGGAACAACTGGGGACGCGGTAATCCGGGATACGTGGTCGTGATGCTTGAACTTGCGGCGTATCTGACACAAAATACCCTAACCGGCAACGTTTCGGAAGACAATACACAAACGCAAGAATCTGTAAGTGGCTTGAATGTCGAGCCTTCGGAGGGCGATATTCGTCTTGCGGATGTTACGGAAATTGCGGATATTCTTCGGACGATTCATCAGCCGCTGGAAAATGTCCGCAGTTTTCAAGCGGAGAGCGTTTTTCGTGTCCGGCGTTCGGTCAGCGATTGGCTTCTCGCTGCCGTTGTGCTGCTTTTAATCGGCGAAACTTTTTTGGCTGGACGGCTGGTCAACTAGTTAGTGTTGCCGCTATTCTTGCCTGATATTTCAGGAATATACTTTACGCGTTTCCGCTACACATTTTTCAATGAGTTCCATTACGGTCATACAATTTTATTCCCTTGTTAATAATTGTTCTCATAAGAGTCGGCAATTTACTCATATCGTCAAATTGTTCCTTGTAATTTGCCAAAACATCAATTGGCGGATAATCCGCACTGATATTTAGCATAATTGTATTGATGGCTTCACGCCGTTCCAACGGTGAATCGTCCGGCAATACGACATAGAAATCGTAATCGCTGTCTTTGTGCGGCGTTCCGTAAGCATACGAACCGAACAAAAAAATCTGCTCCGCTTCGACACAATTTAATATTCTGT
>JAITOZ010000100.1 GCA_031289675.1 Planctomycetaceae bacterium | reverse complement strand
GGCAAGATTTCAACGAAAAACAAAATGTTATTCCAAAGCAGAATATAGGATCGAATACTCCATCAATCTCCTACTCCAAAAACTAAATAAAAAACTATAATAGTTTAACAATACCGAAAAAATGAAGGAGGCATACAGCAACTGTACCATTGCCGTTCTGTCAAACGGAGACGGAGGGGTTTTGCGTCTTGTTTATCGGGCAAAAGGACAGCAGTATTACCGATTGGATACGTTCGGAACGCTGATACTCTTCCGATAAAAGCCGAAAGAGCGGACTCTCTTACCTTTGCCGTACCTGGTCATAACCTTGTTATCTCGAATGATGAAACAACGGCAACGTATGTAGTCCACGACTACAATGAGGATACGTTGAGCGGTACGGCGAACGTTGCGGCGGTACCATTCACTAATGCTCCTTATACTTTACACGCCTATCCTTTGGAGATAGTGATTTTTAAGCCATATCCGCCCATCAAGGATTTTACGGTAGATACGGTCAAGGAATTGCCGGACAATTTGGTTCAAATAGAGACAACTCATCATTTCAAAGACGGCGTTGTACAAAAGGGAACATTTCGATTTCACCGGAATCTGTGTTGGGCAATCAAAGAGGGTTCGTGGGGCAAACCGGCAGGGGTAACAATTTATTCCCGCTGTGAATACGAAGATAAACTTGATGCTGCGACGGGTTGCCCGCTGATTAAGTCTATGTCGGCGCGGATTGATTACGGAGAACGTATTTCCGACAAAAAAGATTATACGATAACGGCATTGAATTTTTCTCCGCCGCCGCAGGAAGATTTTGATTTTCACCGGTTCGTTGACATCGGCTTGCCCAATTCGTCTCCTTTGGGAATTGTTCGTGTTGCCTGTATCGTTTTCGGGATTCTACTGATAATAATCGCTGTCTTGATGCGGGTGTTCAAAAAATAAAAAGCAGCGATAATAAAAATCAGAGTTGTTGTCGCAAGATGGCGGTTAAAAAAAACCGCCAACCGGTTATTTCTCAACGAATTTCGCTTGAGAATTATTGACAAGGAACTCGATTTGAGTACAATGGCAACAGGTGCAGGGTGTTACTAGTGTACAATGCGAGAGTTTTTGAATCGGAAAATCCGCCGGATGATTCTCTTCGGAAGTATTCCCGTGTTTATCTTTCTGCTCTGGTCGGATGCCGAATCGAAAAAGCAGGCAGCGAACCGCGTCAGCGACTGGCTGCCGCAAGGAACGCAGGAAATAAAAGACTTCAACGAACATTTCTATCCGCATTTTCCCGAAGGCGAACTCTTAATGATTTCGTGGAAAGACTGCCGGATAGACGATGAACGTATCGACATTATCTCCGGCAAACTTCTTGCCGAGCCGCAGCCGGATATGCCGGCGTATTTTCGTAACATTATCACAACCCGCTCCGTCCGCGAGGAACTCAAAGATGTTCCCGGCATCAATTCCCGAACGGTGAACCGCCGTCTACAAGGCTGGCTCATCGGAAAAAACGAAAAAGATGCCTGCATCGTTGCAGTGGTGAATTATAAAGTCAGCCGGAAAGATGCCGTCCGGTATGTTTATCAAACGGTTACGGACATCACGGGACTGACGCAGGACGGCATTTATATTGCCGGTCCGACCATTGACAGCGTTGCCATTGATGAAATTTCGTCTCAATCGCAGAAAATTCTTTTGCCGTTTTTTTTGTTCTTGTGTTTCGTTTTATTATTGCTGTGTCTCCGGCATTTCTACGCAGCGGTGCTTGTCTTTTTCGTTGCCGTAACCAACGAGGCTCTCGGCGGTGCGCTGCTCTACTGGACGAATGCACACGTTGATTCGATTTCAATGTTAATCGCCTCGCTGACGTATGTTCTAACAATTTCAGGCGGCGTTCATCTTATCAATTATTACCGCGAAACACTGCACGAAACGGACGAAGCGGCAGCCCCAAAAACGGCGTATAAAAAAGCATTGCTGCCCTGTATGCTCGCCGCTGTAACAACGATATTCGGTCTCGGTTCGCTGGGCATTAGCCGAATGATTCCGATTCGGACATTCGGCATCTTTGCATCGCTCGCTTTGCTCTTCGGAACAGTTTGGCTCTTCCTGTTTGTTTTTTCGGTGTTACAGCAGTATCCGGTACGTTCCTGGCGGCGTAAAGCCCTTGAAAATCCCGAAGGAACGTTTCATTACAAACTTGCTGTATTTTGGGAAAGAGCGGGGAAAAGCGTGTACCGGTTCCGCCGTCCGTTATTTATTGTTTCGTTAATTGTTTTCGTGTTTTTTCTATGGCAGTGTAAAAACTTAAAAACGACGGTTACATTTCACGGAATGATGCCGAAACACGCTAAAGTGATTCGGGATTATAATCATCTTGAAGACATTATCGGCGGTTTGATTCCCGTTGAAATAATGTTACAAGTCCCGGACAGCGGCGGCAGTGCGCCTTTAATGATAGACCAAGTCAATCTTGTCAGCCGGGTTCGTGATTCGCTGCAAGGCATTGCCGGAACGGGAGCGGTGATTTCCGTTTTGAATTTTCTGCCGGCAGTACCGCCGCCGAAGGAGACCGGTGTTTCTGCCGCAGCGAGACGCAGTGCGCTGTCGAGTATGTTACAAAAAAAACCGGAGCGGCTGACCGGTACGCATTTTTTCAACCGCTCGGATGCGGAACATACAACATTTTGGCGGTTAAGTCTGCGGACTTATGCGCAGATGCCGATAGATTATGCTCAATTACTCAATGAAATCCGGCAGCGGATACAAGGTGTTCAGGATGTCCAAGCGGTACCGTTTGAATTTTTTGTAACAGGCGGAGTTCCGTTAGCGCACCGCGCTCAATCGCAATTATTGACGGACTTGATTTATAGTTTTCTAACGGCATTCGTTCTGATAGCGGTTTCTTTGATAATTTTGTTACGCGGAATTTTGCGGGGCTTGTTAGCGATGGTGCCGAATCTGTTTCCGTGCATTATCGTTTTCGGGGCGATGGGCTGGCTCGGTTATCCGGTGGACATTGGTTCGATGATGACGGCAAGCGTTGCGATGGGCATTTCCGTTGACGGCACGCTTCATTTTGTTACGTGGTTTCAGCGGGGATTGGAGAAAGGATTGAATCGGCAGGAAGCCGTCATTGCAGCGTATCGGCACTGTGCCACGGCATTGGTGCAGACGGCGATTATTTGCGGCGGCGGAATGTTGGTGTTCGGTTTGAGTAACTTTATTCCGGTTGCGAGGTTTTCGATTTTACTATTTTTGCTCCTGACGGCTTCGCTTATCGGAGACATTATTGTATTCCCCGCAATGCTCTTCATCCGCTTCGGAAGTATTTTTGAAGAACGAAAAAAAGAGAAAGGCGAAATTGCGAAGCCGTGAAAAACACAAAGAGGTAAAAATGACTTTGCGTTCTTCACACCTTCGCGGTTGAAAAGCAACTCCAATGTCATTCTTGGAGCATCTTCTTCAGATCTTTGCAGCGTTGTTCTTCTTCGTGTTGGATTTTGAACATTTGACCGGCAATCTGCGTAAATATCTGTCCAGCCAATGAACCGGCTAAATCCGAGCGTCCGGCAACAGTTACTGCTGTGCCGCTCTCTTTCATCTCATCCGTCAAACGCTTGAACGAGTCTTGAACACTCGTTCCGTTCATCGGCGGCAAATCGTTGGACTGCTCTGCTAAACCGCTGCCTGCCGCATTGAGTTTTTCTTCGTACAACTTGAATTGTTCGTTGAGTTTTTTTGCCGTAAGATTCCAATCGAAACCAATAACTTCGGCAAGTTGTTTCATTGCCGCCGGTATCGGCTGGTCAGAGAATTTTTCAAACAACTTCGGCATATCGTCCGTTGCCGAAAGGATGTCAAGCACGCCGAATTGTAACGTTTTTAACGTTACTTTGCGGTCTTGCCAATCCGGCAGCGTTTCCAAATCTTTTACCGCCTGCCCCCGCAACTCTGCCGGCATCTTCGCAACGACTTTTTCGGCATCGAAGTCGCTCATTTGCAGCAGCATTTTGCTCTCTATTTTGCCGTTATTCAAGGTTTCAAGCAAAGCGTTATTGATAGTAATTCTTCGGAAGAGACGGAGCGTTGCGAGATAATCTTTCCAGCCGCCGGCAAAATCACCGGAAGCAAAACGATGTCTTGCTCTCTGCCGCAACGCTTCGGCAAGTTTGCCGTGAAAATCGAAAATCTTATCCGGCACTACGGTCAGAGCCAAATCATTTTCGTCGTGCCGAATCATCGGAATAAAATAATTCGGCTTCATCGCTGCCGTTACTGCTGCATCAAGACCGGGACCGGTAACGGTCAGCCAGTGATTGACATCATCGGGAATGAAGTCAATGAGAACAAATTTCGGGACGGCAAGAGGATCGAGATGAAAGCGTTCACACATTGCGGTATATTGCCGCAATTCGGATATTTGTTTGGATTGCTTGGATTCAAACAATGCGCTGCCGTAACCGGTCAGGACATCCGTAAAACCGTTGTCATTGTCGGGTATTTTTGGTTCGGCTATATTCTGAATCGCCTTGAAAAAATCGACCTTTTGTCCGTCCGTTTTTTTCGGTTCGGTGATAACGGTCGTTTCCGGCGAAACTTCGAGCGGATGACCTTTGAGACAGACATAATAGACAACAACGCCGGTCAGAACGGCGAGGAGTATCAAACCGAGACAGCCGATACCGCAGCCGAGCAGCCAGCAGCCGCAGCCTCTCTTCTTTTCGCCCAAAACGGTGTTTGCGGCATTGGGGTCTTGATAGGGAAATTGCTCTTGACGAGAAAACTGATTGTATGATTCGTGATTGCTGAAACTCATAATAAATAAGGCTCTGGACAAGCATCTCTTGTATTGCTGATTAATTTTTTGGCAATATTGTATAGATTTTCTTTTCGGTGCTTGAAACGGAATTCAATTTTTAAGTCTAATATAAAATGTTCGGACTTGCAGCCGTTGAAATTTGCGAGTTCTCTTTTGGCAAGCCCAGACGGCGGTCAAACCTGCCGACGCAAGAAAACACCGCCAAAAGGCTTCAACGCCGTCAACGTGACTCTTTCCTCCGGTAAATTTATTTTCACTATGGACACTTCACCTGTTATAAAGCATAGACCTGCATTGTATCAAGCCGTGAGATGCTAGGCAAGTGCCAATAAAAATATCGGAACCGATGATGTGGTCTGAAAGCGGGAGACCAATAAATTTACCGGCTTGTTACATCCGGGTATGACGCGTACGAACCTAAATGGATAAACACCACTCCGATAACGGCAGCGGCTCGCGCAATAGCTCAAAAAAAAAATGTCTTTGCGTTGCATTAGAAAATGAGACAAGGGAGAAGAAAAATTTTCTCCCGTACCGCTTATCTCCATTCCTCTTTTATCGACAACTGTCCAGCACTTTGATAATACGCTCAAAGATGTCCGTAACCGCCCCAAGACCGTCAATAGTCTTTAACAAACCCTTCTTACCGTAATACTCCAGCAAAGGACTTGTAATCGTATGATACCCCCTAATCCGCTCCTCAACGGCTTCGGGTGCATCATCTTTCCTTCCGCGTCCAGCCAAACGTTTCCTTAATTCACCATCCGGTACTTTCAGTTCCAAGACGGTATCAAGCGGCGTTTTCGCATCCGAAAGCATTTGGTCCAAAGCCTCTGCCTGCGCTATCGTTCGCGGGAAACCGTCAAGGAGAAAACCCTGCTTGCAGTCGTCATTTTTCAGACGCTCCGAAATAATGCCGATAATCACGTCATCGGGGACGAGTTGTCCGCTCGACATATATTTGTCCGCCTGCAAACCGACTTCTGTCTTGGCATCTCGAGCCGCCCGGAGCATATCACCGGTCGAAAGATGCACCGGCTTGTACCGGAAAATAATATTTTCCGCTTGTGTTCCTTTACCGGCACCGGGAGGTCCAACGAATACTAGTCTCATCTTTGTTAAAAAAAAGGTGGCAGAATGACGAACAGACGGTTAGCCTATCCAACCCTCTGGTGTCTATTTTGTCTTTTCCAAAAGACCTTTGTAATTACGCATAATCAAGTGACTGTCAATTTTATCCACAAGGTCAATAATCACGCTTACGACAATCAGAAGGCTTGTTCCGCCGAAAAAGCCCGCTAATAAGTAATTGTCGGAACCGACAATCGTTGTCGAAATAATATTCGGCATTATCGCAATCACGGCAAGGAATGATGCCCCAACGTATGTTATCCGCACCATCACCTTTTCAAGATAATTCGAGGTTGTCGTACCGGGGCGATAGCCGGGAATAAACGAACCGTAATTTTTCAGGTTTTCCGCCATATCCTTCGGGTTGAATGTTACCGCCGTCCAGAAATAACAGAAAAAGTAAATTCCGGTAACGAATAACAGTATGTACAAAAGTGTCTGCCGTTGAAATGCGTCGCTACAAGACGAGACAAACCATCCCCACCAAGACGTAACATCGCCGGTATCAATAACGGTGAACAACGCCTGTGGGAAAAGCAGCAAACTGCTTGCAAAGATAATCGGCATTACCCCTGCCTGATTAACTTTGAGCGGAAGATACTGCCGTGTACCTCCAAAAGTACGCCGCCCTTTAATATGCTTTGCACTCTGAGTCGGGATGCGACGTTGACCTTTCGTAATAAAAATAACCCCGACAACAACAGTAACGAAGAGGACAAGCAAAACGCCAAGAACTTCGATACCGAGTTGCGAACTATCAGAACCAAGCCGCAAACCGTCTCCGTGTCCGTTCAAACGAGTCCAAAGCCGACCGAGTGCTGCCGGCAAGTTGGCGATAATTCCCGCCATAATCAGTAAACTGATTCCGTTGCCGATACCATATTCGTCAATTTGCTCACCAAGCCACATCAGAAATGTGGAACCTGCCGTCATCACCAAAACAGCGGTCAGTACCCATCCTATACCAAGCATTCCGTCTGAACCGGTCAGGGCTGTATTATAGAGTCCCATCCGTCCAATGGTGAGAATGTAGAAGAAACTCTGGAACAGACAGATTACAACGGTGGCGTAACGGGTGTATTCGTTGATTTTTTTGCGTCCGCTTTCTCCGTCTTTCTGCAACTTTTCCAACGGCTTCCAAACGGTTGCGAGAAGTTGAAAGATAATGGAAGCCGAAATGTACGGCATAATACCGAGACCGAATATCGTCAACTGTTCAAACTGCGTACCGGTAAAGACAGAGACCTGCGACATCAGTTGAGCAAGTCCGGTCGCATTCGACCACATTTGCCGCATCTTCTCGACATCAATAATCGGCAATGGAATCCACCAGCCGATACGATACACTGCCAAAAGTCCCAGCGTGAGTAATATCTTTTGACGAAGTTCGGGAATCGAAAAAATGATACGGAGTTTGGATAACATAGAACAACATTATATCCGCAAACGGTTGCCGGACAAACTTTATCGGAAAATTACTTCTTCTTCGCAGTCTTTTTGGACGGTTCTGATTTTGCAGCGTTAACGGCTTGAATTGTTTTCAGACGCGACCCCATCTTGTTTCGGACAACGGGCTTTTTACCCGGCAGCAAAACGGCTTTCCCTCCTGCGGCTTCAATCTTTTGCTGTGCCGATGCAGAAAAAGCGTGCGCCGAAACAGTCAACGCCTTTTTTAATTCGCCGTTACCGAGAATTTTAACCGAGTCAAATGTCTTTTTGACAATACCTTTTTCCTGAAGAGCCGCCGGCGTAACTTCTTCACCGGTCTCAAATTTTATTTCGAGGTCATCGACATTCACGCCAGCCACGACATCGGCGAATGTCTTATTGTTAAATCCTCTTTTCGGGATGCGCCGTATTAAAGGCATTTGACCGCCTTCAAAGACCGGATTCATTGACGAACCGGAGCGTGAACCCTGTCCCTTGTGTCCCCGCTGACTGGTTTTACCACGTCCCGAACCGGTACCCCGACCGACACGCCGCGGCTTTCGCAAAGCACTTGACTCTTTATTGACCTGATCTATATTCATGTTAGGGAGACTCCTCGCAGTCTTTCAACTTCGTTCTGTGTCCGCAAATTCAGCAGGGCTTCTATTGTTGCCTTCACCACGTTGGTTGAATTTGCTGTACCGTAACTTTTTGTCAAAATATCTCTGATACCAACGGCTTCACAGACCGCTCGGACTGCCGCACCGGCAATCACGCCTGTACCTTGACTCGCCGGAACAAGGACAACGCGGGCTGCTCCAAATCTGCCGATAATTTCGTGCGGAATTGTCGTTCCGTTCAGTTGTATCTGCTTCAGTTTTTGTGTTCCGTCTTTGACGGCTTTATCCACCGCCGGCGGCACTTCGTTTGCTTTACCATAGCCCCAAGCAACACGTCCGTTACCATCGCCGACGACAACCATCGCTGCGAAACTAAACCGGCGACCGCCTTTTACCACGGCAGCACAGCGTTTAATTTTGACCACCTTGTCTATGAGACCGCCTTGTGTTGATTCTTCGTTTGCCATATCGGTATTCAATCTTTAGTACGGTGTTACTTTGCCTTCGTTTTGTTGCTGGACGCTTTCCCATCAGCGACTTTCGATGCCGATTTTGCGATTGACTTCGCTTCTTTGGAAACTTTGGTCTTTTTAGGAGCGGTCTTTTTTTCCGTTTCCTTTTCTTTAACGGAAGCGGCACCGATGCCGAGGCCCGCGTTTCGGGCAGCCTCTGCCAGTGCTTTTACCCGACCGTGATACTTGAAACCGTGCCGGTCAAAAACCACCTTCGTAATACCTGCCGCCAACGCCTTCGATGCTATTGCTGTACCGACTTTATCCGCAGCGTTACAATTACCGCCGTTTTTAATATCCGAGCGTAAATCTTTGTCCCGTGTACTGGCAGACACCAATGTACTGCCTTGTTCATCGTTGATGATTTGGGCGTAGATATGAGTGTTGCTGCGAAACACACAAAGCCTCGGTCTATCCGCATACCGCTTTACAGCATTGGACACACGAAACGCTCTGTTCCGGCGTTGCCTGTTAATTTGTTGATACTTCTTCATTTTACATTACGTTACTTTTTAGCGGCTGCTTTGCTTTCTTTCCGCCGAATTACCTCACCTTCGTACTTAATTCCTTTACCGAGATACGGTTCTGCCTTACGAATCGAACGGACTTCGGCAGCGAACTCGCCGACCAACTGCCTGTCAATCCCTTTGATACTGATATGCGTTTGGTCCGGACAGACGACAGTCAAACCTTGCGGCACTTCCTTCTCGACCTCGTGTGCAAAACCGGCACGGACTTGCAATTTTTTACCGGCAACGGCAAACAAATAACCCGTTCCGAAAATTTCCAGTTTCTTTTCGTAGCCTTTTGTAACACCGTCAACCATATTCTGAAACAATGCCCGATACAAACCGTGCATTGCCGCCGCTTCCCGGCTTTCATTGGCTCTGGAAACAGTTATTGCGTTTGCGGATGCATCATAGACAACTCTCACGTTCGGACTAAACCACTGCGACAATTTGCCGAGCGGTCCTTCGACCGAAACGTTCTGTCCTTCAACAGCAATTTTCACGCTTTGCGGAACAGTAACCGGTTTTTTCCCAACTCTTGACATTGTAATCCTAACTTAATTTCTCTGACTTAACTTTCCGCTACGTGAAGCAGACAAAGTTATCGTACAGACGGTCTGCTACCAAATCGAACAAAGAACTTCTCCGCCGACATTTTTCAGTTTTGCTTCTCTATCACTTAAAACACCGCGGTTAGTGTTTAGCACACGGATACCCAGCCCATTCAACACCGGTTTGAGGTCGCCGACAGACACATAAACACGGCATCCCGGCTTGCTCACCCGTTTAATCGTGTTAACGATTGTCTCACCATTAGGTCCGTATTTTAAGTGCAAACGCAACAGGGACTTCGGCTTCTCTTCAACTGCCTCCCAGTCCCAGATGAACCCCTCCCGCTTCAGTACATCGGCGACATTCCGTTTTTCTATCGAAAGCGGAATATCCACAAAAGGCTTTTCGATACGGACGGCATTCCGAATACGGGTCAACATATCTGCTATCGGATCGGTATTCATAACGGTATCTCGCTGTGTCTCTATGTAATACGGCTAAACGGCAATTACCAACTAGCCTTTTTCACTCCCGGTATCATACCCTGATTTGCAAGGTTACGAAAACAGATGCGGCATATACCAAACTTGCGGTACACAGCACGGGGGCGACCGCACAACTGGCATCGGTTCTCGCTCCGGGACGAAAACTTCGGTTTCCGCTGGGCTTTAATGATTTTTGCTTTACTTGCCATTGCTACTCTCTAATGTTATTTTTTCTTCTGGGGGGCATCGGCGCGAAAAGGCATACCGAACTCGCGCAACATTTCCCTCGACTCGTCATCGCTGTCACCTTG
>JAITOZ010000073.1 GCA_031289675.1 Planctomycetaceae bacterium | reverse complement strand
TGTGAGTTCCGCTTCAATTACGGACCGCCGAAAAAACGATTGACCACTTTGAAAAAATGGGTTAAAATGACTTCAAAATCGTCTTCCCCTTAGGCTATTATCTATGCCAGCCCCTAAATTAAAGCTAGACCGCAGTCGGTCAGGCATTTTTTTGCTGAATAGGCTATCGCCTTCAGTCGAACCGCAGCCTCGTTGGGCTGCTAACGTGTTGGCGAGGCTGTTTTTCAATAGGCTTCAGTATAACAAAATGAAAATCGACACTCGGAGAATGAAAATCGATTCTCCGGGAGTCAAAACCGAACAAGGCTGTTTTCAAATGGACCGTTTTATGATACACTTCACGGCGGTGCGGTTGTGCTGCGGTCTTTACCCTTAACTTTTGGAGTTATTCAATGTCCAACGAAAATCAAATTCCTGTAACGCCGAACGAAGACCAGAACAATCCGAACCGGCGGAAAATGCTTGGTGCGATGCTTACCGGCGGTGCAGCCTTCGCTGCGGCAGGAACGTTTTTGAGTCACGAAGACCGGATTCTTGCCGAAACGCTGGCGAAAACGGCATCGCAAAACGGAGCAAAAGATATTGAAGCCGATGGTCTGTCCGGTGCATCCCGAAAACATACCGACTGGGGCAAACTCGCCGACCTGAAAAAGCCGATTGCCAAAGGAACTATCAAAGGAGTTGAAACAAGCAGGCTCGTGATGGGCGGCAATCTCGTCGGCGGCTGGGCGCACGCCCGCGATTTACTCTACGTCTCCGATTTGGTCAAAGCCTATTTCACGCGGGACAAGATTATTGCCACCTTCAAGATGGCGGAAGCGTGCGGTATCAATACTTACATCGGACACGAATCGCACATCGGGATTTTGAATGACTATTGGGAAAAGGAAGACGGAACGCTCCATTTTATCGCCGACAGTCATTCATTAGACGCTGCGTTAAAGTGCATCGACAAGGGAGCCGATGCGGTCTATTTTTACGGAGAGCGTGCCGACAAATGCGTGAAGGAAGGAAAGTATGACGAAATCATTCAATTCATTGAGCGTGTGCGGAAAGAAGACGTGCCGGTCGGTATCGGCGGGCATCAGATAGCAACGATGAAGGGCTGTATCGAACACGGCATCGAACCGGACTTTTGGATGAAGACGATTCATCATCACAAGTATTGGTCGCGGCACGCCGACAAGCCGGAGCGGGACAACGTCTATTGCCGCCAGCCGGAAGAGACGATTGAATTTATGAACACGCTTAAGCAGCCTTGGATTGGTTTCAAAGTTTTGGCGGCGGGGGCGATTCATCCGAAAGACGGTTTCCGTTACGCTTTTGAAGCGGGGGCGGATTTTCTCTGCGCCGGAATGTACGATTTCCAAATCGTGAACGATGTCAATATCTGTATGGACATTCTCGCTTCGGATATAAAACGCAAACGCCCCGTGTGCTTTACCTGACCCGTTGCCGACCAGCCCTCATACCGAATATATCGGCGTGAAACAGAAGGGAACAACGAATAACCCTCAATTTTACTCAAAGAAAGGGAAGCCCCTGGTGAAACAATTTGTTATAGCAATTTTCTGTGTTCTTTGCTTTCTCAACGTTGCCGTTGCAAAACCGAACCGGCTTGAAGAATTTTATTCGAAAGCGATTCCTTCCGCCGAAGGATTTATCAAGCGGCTCATCAAAGACGGCAAAGCGGAACCTTGGGAGAATCTCAGCGTTCGGGCGTTGATCGACCAATGCTATATTCTCGCTTCGGCAAACGCCGATTTGCCGGAAGATAAACGTCCCTCATTGAAACAAATCGTTCCGCTGATGAATCTTGCCGAAGAAATGCAGGATCAAAACCCGGAAAGCAAAACGTTCGGTAATTTCCGCTGGTATTGGAGAACGCCGAAAGTTACCGACCAAAACGCGGTGGAATTTGTTTCCGCTCATGCTTTGCCGATCTGGTTCGAAGCACGAAGTAAGTTGCCGCCGGAAGCCCGGTCGGCACTGGCGCGGATGTTACGGCGAGCCGTTGACGGTTGTTTGAAACATCGGGTTCGTTCCGATTACACGAACATTACTATCTACAATTTCGTGCATTTAATTATTCTCGGACAAATATTCGACCGTCCCGATGCCGTTCAGGAAGGAGAACGGCGGCTGCAAATGTTTCTGCTGCATATTTGGGACCACGGCGTTTTTGAATACAACAGTCCGACGTATTATGCCGTTGATGCCGATGCGCTGCAACTGGGTTTGCGGTACATTAAAGGCGATGCAGCCAAACAGGCAATCCGAAAACTGCTTGACCTGTTTTACACCGATTTGGCACTAAATTGGTATAAGCCGAGTCTCCGTCAAGCCGGAGCGCAGAGCCGAACCTATAATTATCTCTACGGTACCGCCGGAACGACGCGGCTTCTCGACTTCGCCGGTTTGGCTCCGACAGACACCGCCGCCCTGAATGCGGATTATTTAAATTCGTTTCACGCTCCGTATAAACCAGACAAAACGATTCTTGAACGTAATAATCAATATCCCCGTCTGATTAATCAGCGTTGGGGTGCCGGACAAGGACAGTGGATGACATCGTACATTTTGAACGATATTGCCCTCGGTTCCGCCGGCGCACCGTACTACAAAAGTTCCCGGCAAAATATGGTCTTGACGGTTGACTTGGCGGATTTCGAGCCGATGCCGGCAAAACCGCCTAGAATTTTGCCGCGCAACTATTTTATCGCCGACGGACGGGAAGACCCTTACGGAACGAAGAATTATCCGACTTCCGGTGCCGGTCATAAAAAGGCACTGCACATGGAAGCGTTTTGGTTCGGTGCCCAAAGAACGGTTGACGCTCTCGGAATCGCCGTTTACACGCAGGAAACGCTCAATGATCCGGTGTTGACCAATGTTCAGTCGCATTTCGTTTTCCGAAAACCGGACGCAATTTTTCTCGACGGCAACAAAATCAAATTGGGCACCGAACCGGTCGAAGCCGGCGGCAAACCGGTTGTTTTGCGCTACGGAAAACGGGCGGTTGGAATCCGCGTTCCGTGGACACGGGACAAAGACGGTAAGTCGCCGAAAGCGTTTTTGGTCGATGACGGCAACAAACACGGAGTTTACCGCTTGACGATTGACCATTGGCGGAAAGGCGCACCGATTACTTACGAAGGTCTCGATGCTCCGCCCGGTGCCGCGTTTTGGGTTCGAATCGGTTCAAAACTCGATTCTGACGAAAAATTCAATGATTGGAGTCAACGTTTTGCGGCGGCAAAGATAGAGAAACTTGAAGTTCAGGGCGATCATATTGCTATCCAAGTTGCCGGAGCGGACGGTACGGTTTCGGCGGACGGTTCAAATTTGGCTGCTTTGTCCTATTTATCACATCAAATTGTTACGGAACCGCCGGAGCCGAACGGAATACTGACGTTCAACGGGAAAGATTTGGGACGTACTCTGATAGAACAACTTCCGATGCTCGCCGACATTCTCAAAAGAAAAGCCGAAAAACCGATTCCCCTTGAGCCGGCAGGAACCTATTGGGAGGCGGAGAGCGGTTTCAGTTTCTTCGATTTTTTAACTGAACAAAATGACGGTGCCTCCGGCGGCAAAGCCGTTCGAGTCAACGACGATATTTTCTGGACGCTGGAAGTCAAGCAGCCGGGCAACTATTATCTTTGGGCGCGGGTTTTCGCTATCGACCCGGAACACGATTCGTTTGTGATTGATTGGGCGAAACAAACTCAGGCAGGGACTGCTGTTTCCAAAGGCTTCGGCGGCGATTGGCACATCGGTGCGGGTCCGGCTTGGCGTTGGATTCCATTGAAATTGAATAACGAAAAGCCGGTTGTCCCGATGAATCTTGGATCGGGAACGTGGCGGCTTACGCTTCGTCCGCGCGAACTGGATGGTCTGGTCGATCAATTTTTCCTGACGACCGACCCGAACGCCAAACCGGAATCGGAAATAAAATGAGCCGCAATGACGGAGGCATTGGTACCGGTACGCTTGAACGAATCAAAAAAAATGTACGAGGCAAGAGCCGGCTTTTATTGCGGCGGAGACTTCTGTTTTTACCCGGTAAACTGGCTATTGTAAAGTTTTGCATAGAATCCGTTTTTTGCCAGTAATTCTTCGTGATTGCCTGTCTCGACAATATCGCCGTCCTTCATTGCCAAAATTACATCTGCTTCCCGTATCGTGGACAACCGATGCGCAATGACAAAACTTGTTCTGCCGCGCATCAGATTGTTCATCGCCCGTAATATCTGTACTTCTGTATGCGTATCGACTGCACTGGTTGCCTCATCTAAAATCAGGATTTTCGGATTCGGCAGCAGCGCACGGGCAATCGTCAGTAATTGCTTTTGTCCCTGACTAATATTGTCCGCTCCCTCTGAAAGAATTAAATCATAGCCGCCCGGTAATGTGCGGATAAAGTTATCCGTATGTGCGTATTTCGCCGCAGCAAGAACCTCATCGTTCGTTGCCTTGCGGCAGCCGTAACGAATATTTTCCCGAATCGTATCACTGTAAAGCCAAGTATCCTGTAACACTACTCCAAAACGGCTGCGTAATTGATGGCGCGAATAATCCCTGATATTGCGTCCGTCCACCGTAATTGTTCCGGCGTTGAGTTCGTAAAACCGCATCAGAAGTTTAACCAACGTCGTTTTACCAGCACCCGTCGGACCGACAATCGCTACCTTTTGCCCCGCTTTGACCGTGAGTGAAAAGTTGTGAATAATCGTTTGTTCCGGCAGATAACCGAAGCGGACATTCTCAAAACAAACTTCTCCTTCAGTAACGGCGGATTCCAGTTCGTGTTCCGCCGCAGGATCAGGACTTTCTTCAGTTTCTTCCATCAAAACGGTAATCCGTTCAACGGCGGCGAACATTTGCTGCAAAGCACCTGCAATGCCTGCCAACTGCCCTAACGGTTGAGTCAGCAGATTCGAATATTGAATGAACGCCTGAATCCCGCCGACGGTAATGCGTCCCCAAACGGCACAAAAACCGCCGGCAACACAAAGCAATACATAGCCGCAATTCATCGCAAATAACATCAGCGGCATAATTAAACTGCTGTAAAATAAACTCGTTCTCGCTGCCGAACCGAGTTTTTGATTCATCTGCTCAAAGTCTGCTATCGTTTTTTCTTCGCGGTTACAAGATTTCACAATAAAATGTCCGCCTAAAACTTCCTCCGTAACGCCGTTGATGTGTCCGATATTTTCCTGTAACTGCCGAAAACTCGCCTGACTTTTGATTGTGATCAACGGCAGAAAAAACGCCGATAACGGAAGGACTGACAACGCAACCAACGTCATTATCCAGTCAGTCATCAGCATCATAGTCAGGATACCGAATACGGTCAGAGTACCGGCAAAAATTTGCGGCAAGCCTTGATTGAGTCCCATCGTTACGGCATTGACATCGTTCATTAACAACGACAAGGTATCACCGCTGCGGTGTCTGTCGAAATAATCCATCGGTAAGCGGTTGATTTTTTCGTTGATGAGACCGCGCAAATTTTGACCGATTTTATTGGAGATTCCCGTTAACAGCCATGCTTGAAGCGACGACGCAGCAGCACTGACAAAATAAATCACAAGGCAAAACAACAGCAGTTTTGCCAAAGTAGGAAAATCAATATTGCCGCTATTCGTAACAGACTTTAACGAACCGGCGAGAATCAAGTCAATGGCTTTGGCAAAAACGGCAGGCGCAATGACGGTAAAAACGATAGATACACTACTTGCAGCCGCGCACGCAAAAAGACTTAATCGGTACGGATATAATAGTCCCGCAAGTTTTTTCAGCGATGATAATATTGCCGGTTTGCTGTGAGCGTTCATTTCGGTTGTCTCCGTTAATCTGCTGCTGTTCCCGATGAAAGGAGATTCTGACTTGCGGCAATTTCCCTGTATTCCGGGCATTTTTGTAACAATTCGTCGTGAGTACCGCAGCCGGCAATCCTGCCGTTATCCAACACGATAATTTGTTCGGCATGGCGTATCGTCGAAATTCGCTGCGCGATGATGAACACGGTTGAATTTTGTGCATAGACAGCGAGTTCTTTCCTCAATCGGGCATCCGTCAGATAATCCAGCGCACTGAAACTGTCATCGAAGACATAAACCGGAGTTTGAGAAATTAAGGATCTGGCGACGGCAAGACGCTGACGTTGACCGCCGGAAAAATTATTTCCGCCTTGTGCTACAGGGGATTGAAAACGGTCAGGTTGTTGTTCAATAAAATCAAGGATTTGCGCAACTTCCGCCGCACGGCACAGAGCCGTAAAATCGGCATCAAATTTCCCCCACCGCAGATTTTCTTCAATCGTTCCGCTAAACAACTTCGCTTGCTGGGGAACGTAACCGATATTTCCGCGAAGTTCCGATTGCCTTAACTGCCGAATGTCCGTTCCGTCAAACGAAATCGTACCGTTTTCCGGGTCATAAAACCGAAGTAACAAATTAACAAGCGTTGTTTTTCCAGAACCGGTAGCACCGATAATCGCAGTCGTTTGTCCCGGATGAGCGGTAAAAGAAATAGGGGCTGGCATAGATAATAGCCTAAGGGGAAGGCAATTTTGAGGTTATTCTAAGCCATTTTTTCAAAGTGGTCAATCGTTTTTTCGGCAGTCCGTAATTGAAGCGGAACTCACATTCCTTGAGAAACAAATTGAACTTACTATGCGGAATTCCGTTGAACCTTCGCAGATGTCTCTTTGCTTGATTCCAAAAGTTTTCAATGCCGTTAATATGATTTTTACCTTCAGCAAAGTCTTT
>JAITOZ010000027.1 GCA_031289675.1 Planctomycetaceae bacterium | reverse complement strand
TAATAGCACAGGTTCCCATTCATTGTTTCCCCTTATTTGTAAATTAAGGGAATAAGGGTAAGAGTTTGGAGACGCATTACTATTAAGGGGTCGGAAAAGGAAAATAAGGGTGTGGCGAGTGGTTAGTGACTAGTAATGCGGGGAAATCAGGAAGCGAAAACTAGTCACTCGTCACTCGTTAACAGCACCCGACAAATTTTTACGCACCCACGAAACAGACATTGAGACCGTTTTTCCAGATAATATTTTAGTTCATAAGATAACGGTCAACGCTAGCGGTAAAGACACCGGTGTTGTATAATGCAGCGCATTGTACAATACCGTGTAACCCAATTTACGGGCGGCAGCCGGCTCACTTCACTATGTTCTTTGACTCCTTTGATTCCGCTCAATTAGAATCGCAACTCTCCGGCGACCGTTTTACAGCGGTCTATCGTCTTTTCGGTAACGAAAATACAGCACGAAGCAAAGCGGAAGACATCTGCGCTGAACAGACTGTTGAGTTTCCCGTTAAATTGCTGCCGAAGACAATCGCTGAAAAAATTACCGGCACCATCGAAAACTTTGAGAAAGAATCCGAAGGTATTTATCGTGCAGCAATTAGTTTCGCCGAAGAAACGGCAGCAGTCGAATTCACACAGTTTATCAACGTACTCTTCGGCAATATCAGTATGAAACAAGGAATTCAACTTGTTTCTGTTATACCAAGCAAAAAAATTCTCGATATGCTGCCCGGTCCGCAATTCGGTATATCGGGAATCCGGGAAATAACAGGCGTTCCGCAGCGTCCGCCGCTTTTTACCGCTCTGAAACCGATGGGGCTTTCCGCAGAAAATCTTGCGGAACTTGCCGCCGTGTTTACACAAGGCGGAATCGACATTATTAAAGACGACCACGGACTTTCCGACCAAGTGTTTGCCCCCTTTGAAGAACGTGTCCAACGCTGTGCCGCCGCCGTCAAGGAAGCAAACGTTAAGTTTAACCGGAAAGCCGTTTATGTTGCCAATATCACCGCTCCGTTTGATAAAATTATTGACCGCGCCTATCGTGCAAAAGAACTCGGTGCAGGCGGCGTGATGCTTTCTCCCGGAATATCAGGCTTTGATTCTCTGCGGAAAATGACCGAAGCAGGACTGCCGGTTTTTGCGCATCCGGCTTGGATGGGCGGAATGGCAATGAATCCGATGCAGGGAGTCAGTTGCGGCGTGCTGTACGGAACCTTGATGCGGCTTGCCGGTGCCGATGCGGTGATATTTCCTAACTTCGGCGGCAGATTTCCGCTTTCACACCAAGATTGTATGGATATCGTAACCGAAAGCCGCAAACCGGCAGGAACGCTGCGTCCGATGTTCCCCAGTCCGGCAGGCGGAATGGAACTAAAAAATATCCGTAGTATGATAGAAAATTACGGCAGCGATATGCTTTTGCTTATCGGCAGCGGACTGTTTTCCTGCGGAGACGATATTTTGGAAAATTGCCGAAAGTTTATAGAAAGTGCAGAAGGCTGTTAATTCTGTATAATACGGTTTTAACATAAAAAAACGATGACTGACATATCCCGAATTAAAACCATTGCCGCCGGAATCCGCCGGCGTGTCCTTGCTCATACCTTGTCCCGCAACGGCGGATATTTGAGTCAAGCCTGTTCGTCGGCAGAAATTTTTGCCGTCTTATACGGCAAAATTCTTAACCTGACACCGCTCATCGAACCGCTCGTTCCAGCCGTCTTTCAGGGAACACCGAAAGACGGGCTGCCTGCCGTAACGGGCAACGTGTATAACGGCAGCGGCAAATGGGGCTACGATAACTTCATTCTTTCCCCAGCCCAATACGCTCTTGTTCTCTATGCCGCACTCATCGAAACCGGCAGAATGGACGAAAAGGGAATGGAGTTTTATGACCGCGATGGAAGTACGGTCGAGATGATAGGTGCAGAACATTCGCCCGGTATGGAGGTTACGACAGGTTCACTCGGACAGGGGATCAGCCAAGCGGCTGGAATGGCGTGGGTACGCAAACGTCTCGGCGATTCAGGCAGAGTCGTTATGTTAATGTCCGACGGCGAATGTCAGAGCGGCGAATTCTGGGAAGCCGTTCAAGCAATGAGTTTTCATCAACTTGGCAATATGCTCATCTATGTCGATGTCAACGGGTATCAATGCGACGGTAAAATGGAGACCGTAATGAATCTCGAACCATTTCATAAGCGGCTCAAAGCGTTTGGTGCGAATGTTTTCCGTACCAACGGACACAGCATCAAAAAGTTGCTCAAATTTGCCGGAAAGATGAAGGCAGACAAACCGACTTTCGTTCTTTGCGACACTGACCCCTGCCGCGGAATGAAGATTTTGCAACGCCGCTGTCCCAAATTTCACTATGTCCGTTTCACCGACCCAAAGGAAAAGGCGGAATATCAGCGGTTCTATACCCTTTCCGCTTTGAAATTGTACAGCGAATCAAAACGTTAACATAAGGGAACCTCTGAAAACCCAATATATCGCACAGAAAATCCCCTATTTTTCGGTATTGTTGTAGATTTATTGAAATGAACGTTAACATACGGGAAAATAAGGGACTTCTACGACTCAATCAATAAATTCCTGACATAACCTATTTTTCAATCGCAAACTAATGCAAAGGAGGGTTATTAGAGGTTCCCTTAAACAGGGGTGCATAAAAATTTGTCGGGTGCTGTTAACGAGTGATGAGTGACTAGTGACGAGTTTTCGCTTCCTGATTTTCCCCGCATTTACTCGCCGCACCCTTATTTTCATTTTCTGACCCCTTAATAGTAATGCGTCTCCAAACTCTTACCCTTATTCCTTTCATTTACAAATAAGGGGAAACAATGAAGGGGTAACCTGTGCTATTAAGGGTACCGGAGAAAAATAAGGGTTTCGGACAAATGAAAATCTTATTGTCAAAAAAATACCCGATAAAGTTTTACGCTCCCTCGTGGTTTGGGGTTTTCTCCCCTCCCCTTGCACGGTGTAGTTTATCTGTCATAATCCCTAAAATATATGGTATAGTGCCGTATTGTAACCATAAAGGAGAACTGCTATGTTCACAACAGTTTCACCGCAGCGAGTGCTGCAAAATGAAACTCACGTAAGTATAAGAGAGAGAGAGAGAACGATCCCGTAGAATAGGCTTCACTCTCGTCGAACTTCTTGTCGTCATTGCCATCATCGGCATACTGATTGCCCTCTTGCTTCCGGCAGTGCAAGCCGCACGCGAAGCAGCAAGAAGAATGCAGTGCTCAAACTATCTCAAACAGTTGACGCTCGCCGTCCACACTCATCACGATGCACATAACCGGATGCCGAATCAGGAAACCGACCACGCTCACCAACGCAGTGCTGTATTCAATCTGTATCCGTACATCGAACAAACCAGTAAGTACGAAGTATATTTAGGGCATTTTGACCGGCTTATCAAAGACCTTACCTCCGTGGCGGAAGACTACAGGTTCCTGTTTTTTGCCGATTCTGCTCAGACCGGCTGGAAAGTTACGGGACGTGCTGAAAGTTTTACCGGTAAAATCGAAGCCCTGTGTTGTCCCAGTGACCGCAATGCCGGTGACGCTGAATCATCGCCGTCAACCTGCGTTACCTTTCAAAACACGGCAACGTGCAGTTATGCTGCCAGTTACGGCGACACTCCCACTGTTGTTTCCGTTTTTAACAATAATTATGCCGGGGCGGCGTTGGACAATCCCTTTCGCCGTTCGCCGTTCGGTTACCGCTTTCACCACACGAAAGCCTTGGTCTATACCGGTGCACCGCCGTTGAATGACGATGAAACAGAAGACAAGACGTTCGGCAATATCATTGATGGGACAAGTAACACGCTTTGTTTCGGTGAAAGATGCGTTTCCACATCCGCATCACAATTAACAACACCTGTAGACGGCGGAAGCATACGCGGAGCCACAGGCACCTGGAAAGGAACGATTGCGGTTAGTAGTGGTACCGGAGTGGCTTCTACGGCTATCCGGCAAAATGTCGACAATATTCTTGCTCTCAAATCGTTGGAAAACACAATGGGAACGGATACTGCCGCCGTATTTTCGGTCGGCGGACAGAATTTCTACCCCGGCGGATTTTTGGGCCGATTTGCTCACGTGTCTGCTCCTGCCTTTTCAATGTTTACGGCTGTTTTACCGCCGAATTCACCCAATGCCGTAGAAAACGGCTGGGGAGTTCGTGCGATAGTCTATTTCAACAGAGCCGCTGTTGTATCGGCGAGCAGTTACCACACCGGCGGGGCGAATGTCAGTTTGGCGGACGGCGGCGTTCATTTTGTAACAGAAGCGATTGACTGCCAAACGCCGGGAACATACAGCCTCAATGGTACGGAAGTCAACTATTATCCGCCGGCGCAATCCATCAACGATTATAACGGACAATCAATGTTCGGCGTTTGGGGTGCGCTCGGCTCCATTAACGGCAGCGAGGCGGCTGCGATGCCGTAGTTTTGGGGGCGGAAATGAGTGACGAGCGGCAAGCGGCAGCGGCGAGTTTTCGCTTCAGCATTTCCCCGTATTACTCGTCACTCGTTATTAACTATGAACTACAGGACTTATGAAATATTTTATTGCTCTTACGTTACTGTTGCTTGCTGCCGGCTGTTCGCCTTCGGCGAATTTGTCCGGTCTCGTGCCGGTTTCCGGTACGGTTGTACTTGACGGTGTCCCGCTTGAAGGTGCCTCGCTGCAATTCGTGCCGGACACTTCAACGCCTCAACCGCCGAAGCGTGCCGGTGTTGCGGTAACGGACACAAAAGGGCACTTCAAAGCGATGACGCTTCAGCCGCAGGACGGACTTTACACCGGTACGTACAAGGTTACAGTGTCAAAAATTGAGCCTTACACGCAGGAACAAGAAAAACGGTTAGCGGAAGGTAAAAAAGTTCCTCCGCAAAAAGAACTCGCGGCGGAAGTGTACACCAATGCCGCTTTAACGCCGCTCACCGTCACCGTCGGCAGTAAGCGGCAAAGCGTGAAGTTGGAGTTGCAGGGGGAATAGTCTCAAGAATCTGTTAAACCTTGCCAATTACAGGGGTTGTAAGAATGACACCCCCCCCCGCTGCAAAGCAATCTGTCACACCGCATTGTTGACAATGTTGTACACCCACTACACCCACTCATCGCTTATTTCCGCTACCAAACGCAGGCGATGAACGTGTAATTATGGAACCGGTTCGCGTATTCGCCGTGCTCGTTTTGTACCGGACATAATTCGCCGCAGGAATAACCGAGCATATACGGCAATTTACTGCCCCGCAATGTGTCCCGGACGGTATTCATTTCGATTTTCGAATCGAATCCCAACGCCCAGTATCGGGCGGCGCAGGAATAAATCAACATACCGCTTGCGTCTTTTTCGATTTCCAGCACATCGGTCAAAATCTTTTTCGTCGCTTCAAGAACGATGGCAGGTCCGAATTTACTCACGGCAATGACCGCTCCGACAGGAATGTTTGCCGCACAGATGCCCGTCCCCTCCGGTGAAAACTCATTGATGGCTCTGGCTATCGGAGGCATCCCGTCATTGAGGTCAATAATCATCGGAATCAGATGAACCGTAGTCGCATCGTTTTCGTTGAAAGCCAACTTCAAATTGTCTTTCAGATAGGACAGTATCGGAGTATGATTCACTTCGTAGAGAAAATTATTCTCGGACTTTGTAACCTCTGCCCTGTCCGACAAAATATGCGACCTCGTCACCGTTGCGAGATAAAAGCGGGGATGAAAGTTTTCTCCGTAAAGCAGCACAAAGGCGAAGCGGTCATCGTATTTTTGTCCATCGAGGAGAATTCGGGCACCGCTGAAATCGTGAGTGTTGTCTATCGGCATCGTCCCAAAGACAGGAACTCCGGGCGCGGCGAGGGACATTGCCCGAAGAGCAAAGTCGCCGCCTGCACCGAACTGCGAGGTTTTTAACGGGAAATAACTGATGGCCATCGCCGGCTTGCCGGGCAGTTCGGCTGCCGTCTTCTGATAAGCACGGCGCAGAATATCTTCATCAGGCTGTGTCAGCGGTTCGGTCAAACCGATAGCGAACGAAACATCGTCACTCGTCAAAAGCATTACGGCTATTGCCGACTCGCTGACTTCATCGTGGACGGTGAAACCGATGGTCGTAACGCCGATAGACCGGCACGGCAGTGCAGCGGCAAGGGCATCATAGACACCGGTTTCAAGGCAATCAGCAGCACAATGAATGAGCGCAACGCTGTTCTTTTTAGCGTGTTCGCTAAAGCGTAATTGTTCAAGGATTTCTGAAACGGCAACTTCCGCATCATCAATCTCTTCCGTAAAGGCGGTCAGTGTAGTAATCATCATTCAGTTGACAAAGGACAAGGGACAAGGGACAATGACTCCAAAAAATAACGGCAGTACTGTACCCTCGTACCTATTGTCCCTGTTTGTCATCTATTGTCAAGTATTCTGTGCCGATTGAATAGCAATGTCCCGTTTAGTCAGACGCAACCAAATGGTTTTCGACTTTACGAAAACTCCGCTTGTCCCGCCGCAACTGCCTGCCGGATACTGGTTCGTTCCGTGGTCGAAGAACCTGACCGAAGCACACGGCAACGTCTTGCACCGCAGTTTTCAGGATGACATTGACGGGACAATTTTTACAACGTTCCAGCAAGTTAACCGCTGCGTGAGCCTTATCGAAATGGTGGCACAAAGTCCGTCATTTCTGCCGGAAACGTCACTGATGACGGCAACCGGCACGCCGGACGGTCTTTGCGAATACGTAGCGACCATTCAAGGGTTAAAGTTATCCGATGAAATCGGGGCAGTACAGAATGTCGGGGTGCTGTCGGATTACCGGCAGCAGGGTATCGGCACTAATTTAGTCAGGGCTGCCTTACAGGCGTTCCAAAATGCCGGTCTGAAAAAGGTTACGCTGGAAGCAACGGCGGAAAACGTCCCGGCAATGCGGATGTATTCCGGTATCGGTTTCACAACATTTAATACGTATCTTAGGGAGATATTTTAATCGGGGAGGGCTTTATTCCCCGCACTTTAACGCGCCAAAGCCCTGTCAATACGTTTGAGGACGCTTTCCTTGCCGAGAATTTCCAGCGTATCAAACATACCGAGACCAACCCCCTTGCCCGTAACGGCAACACGGAGAGCGTGGATAATTTCGTTAACCTTGATTTGTTTTTCGTCCAAAAATTGCTGCATTAACCGTTCCAACGCTTCGTGCGAAAAATCATCGTGCTGCGCTAAGCGGTTACGAAAATCCGTCAGCAAAGGCAGCGATTCCGGCGTTAAACGTTTCGCAACGTCTGTTTCATTATACGATAACGCTTTGTCCGGCGTAAAGAAGTCAATAAAGTCCAGAATGTCACCGGCAACTTTAATCCGGTCACCGGCAGCGTTCACCAGCGCAGAGAGAAATGTAGCATTTCTCTTAACACATACACTTTGCGATTTTTCAAGAAAAGGCATACACAGCGTAACTTTTTCTCCGACTGTTTTCGTGAGGATATGCTTTTCCTGAAACGCAAAGAGTTTCTGCGGGTCAAACGATGCCGCTCCCTTCGTTACGCCTTCAAGCGAAAAATCCCTGATGAGGTCTTTCATCAGAAAAAACTCGGTCTTGTCGTCCAACGCCCAGCCGACCAACGCCATTGCATTGACAATTGCTTCCGGTAAATAACCGACCTGCCGGTAAAAATCGACTATCACGGGATTGAAACCGTCTGCCGTTGTTTCTAAACCCAACCGGTCGGCAATGCTCTTGCCGTGATTCATCAACTTCGCAAAATCCTTATTTTTCAGATATTTATCGAGTTTCCGTTTGCTCAATTTCGTCTTACTTCCCGGTTCGGCAACGAACGGCAAATGCGCATATTCCGGCAGACGATAGCCGAGCGACTGAATCATAAAAATCTGCCGCGGCGTGTTCGAGAGATGTTCTTCGGCACGAATAACGTGAGATATTTCAAAATCTTCGTCATCAACAATGTTGGCAAGATGATAAATGAACGAACCGTCCGTTCTTTGAATGACGTGGTCTTGTTCCGTTGCCCAATCGAATTCAACTTGTCCGCGAATCAAATCGTTGATGATGAGTTTTCCTTCACGGGGCATTTTCAAACGGACAACGCCCTGCCGTCCTTCCTCTTCAAATTTTTTGATGCCCGCATCGGTCTCCGCCATCCAGCGGCGGCTGTATGTGAACGTTTTTTTTTCGGCAACGGCGGCTTCCCGCTCAACTTGGATTTCTTCCGGCTTGGCAAAATCACGATAAGCAAAGCCGCGGCGGAGCAATTCTTCGACTGCCGCCTGATATTTTGCAGACCGCTGCGATTGGTAATACGGTTGATGCTGACCGCCGATTTCGGGACCTTCGTCCCAATCAATGCCGAGCCAATGGAGTCCGTCGAGAATCGGCTGCAATGCTTCTTCGACATTGCGCTGCTGGTCGGTATCGTCAATACGGAGAATAAACTGACCGTGATGTTTTTTTGCGAACAAATAACAAAACAGAGCGGTACGGACACCGCCGATATGCAGATAGCCGGTCGGACTGGGAGCGAAACGTGTACGAATCATTCTATTCTGAAATTATTGTAACTCTGCATTTTTTGTAATGCGAAATGACGAAAAGATACGAAGAGTATATCCAAACCGGTTCACGGCGTTGTTTCAACAACGGTCAATCGGTTATCGACTTTATCTATGCCCGGTTCAAGGAGCAGTAACTGTCCCGCTACTTTACGTTCTTTTTCCGAAGCGGCTGTGCCGGTTAACACAGCAACCGTTCCCGCTTTTGTTTGTTCAATGTTAACGTCTCCATTTTGCAAGCCCTGTATCCGTTTGAGATGCGTTTGTATTGCCGAAATCCGCTGCGCTGTTTGCGGCACAACGTATTCAATGTCGGTAACGGTTCTTGACCGCACTAATTGCTGTCCGCTGTTGCCGGTGCTTGTTCGGTTCGTATTGCGGTTCGTCGTTGTCCGGCTGACTGAACTGGTTGCCGTCCGGCGGGTTGTTGCCGACGTACTGTTGCGGCTTGTCGTGCTGTTTGTCGGGGCAAACGATTCATAAACCTCATCCACGCCGACGAAGCCGTCCGGCGTTCCCGAACCGACAAATCCTCGGTTCGCATTATCCTCTAATCCCTGAAAAGTCGGCGTGTCCACCGTTTCACTGAAAACAGAACTGCTGTCCGATGCACTGCCCGAAAAACCGGAAGAACTATCGGTGGTACTTCCCGAACCGGTGTCCTGTGCGGCAGCGAGCGAAGAAAGCAACAAAATAAGGCACGAGACACAAAACACGAGACTGGTTTTTCGCATCGTTATTTTTTGAATAGATGAAAACATTTTTTCGATTTGATAAAAAACAAATTTGAAAAAAGGGTACACGGCTTCCTGCCGTATACCCTTCTATAACACTGCATAACCGGCAAAGTTTCGTTCGGCAATACCGGACTTCCTGTCCTCTTGTCCAACCGATACTTCGCCTGCCTTGCAAAAGGTTCGCTAAACGAAACCGAAAGGGAAACTATTTTGGAGAAAACCCAGTCTAGCGGGAGGAAGCAACTCCCGTCTCCTTAATAGGTCGGCTTAATTTTTAACGATGCTTTTTTTCCGGCAGACCGAAGCCGTCCGTGAAAATCGGCACACGCTCTTGTATCTTTCCCCATCCATAGCGAAAGACCGCAAACGCACCTTCAGGGATTCCTTCCCGTCCTTTCAGTTATCGTATAATTGGGGCAACAGAATTGAAACGAAAAACCGGCAAAGCAGAAAAATCGGGTAATTCCGGCACGTCCGTTATCGCATTGATACGGTTAGGAAAAATAGGCAAAAGTATAAGGAAACCGGCAACACCCTCTTAAATCGTCTTATCGGCAACGAGTTCTCCAACGAGTCCGCTTATGCCTTCTTTTGTCGGCGGCACATTGGTGAAACCGTTTTTTTTCAGCACAACGGACTGAATCTTGAATACCTTTGTCGGCGAACCGGCAATGCCGCAGCGTTGTAAATCGGCGTTGATTTCGTTAAGTCCCCATTGTTCCAATTCAGCATTTTTGTACTTCATTACCCGTTTTGCCGCACGCGGACGCGGCTGCGCTGCCGTTTCCACGACCGTCAAAAGAGCCGGCAATTTGACCTTGACGGTTTCCCAGCCGTTGCCTAAATTACGCCGCAGCGTTGCTGTCTTGCCGGAAACATCAAGTATTTTATCAGTATAAGTGATTTGCGGTACCCCCAATTTTTCGGCGCACTGCGGACCTGTCTGAGCCGTATCACCGTCAATCGCCTGTCTGCCCGCAAAGATAAAATCAATGGGCTGACCGGAAGTGCTGATGGTTTTGACAACTTGCGAAAGAATATAACTTGTCGCCAGCGTATCGCTTGCTGCTGCACGCCGGTCGGTGATGAGAATACTCCGGTCGGCACCGCGATAGAGACAGTCCCGAAGTACTTCGGCGGCTTTGGGCGGTCCCATTGAAACAGCGGTTACCGTTCCGCCGTAACGTTGTTTGACATCGAGAGCGGCTTCTAAAGCATAAAGGTCTTCGGGATTAAAAATGGCGGGCAGTGCCGACCGGTTAATGGTTCCGTCTTCTTTCATTGCTTCGCCGGAAACATTGGCGGTATCAGGAACCTGCTTGACTAAAACAACGGAGTGATACATTGGGATGGTAGAGGAGAGTCACGGGTAACGCCTGCATTGTACCCCGGCAAGAAGAAATTGCAAGTCGGCGAGTGTTGAAAACCAAGTCCGCTTGCGTTTTACAGGGCGTTCGGTCCTATAGCGTTTGTCCCAAGACAGAGAATTGGGAGACTCCAACAATTTTATCAAGTATCTTGTACAACGCCTGTGAACCGTCTCTGGCGTAACCTTGTTCAACGGCGGCGGCATAAAATTGCTCCGCCAATTCAATTCCCCGAAGTTGCAGGTTCATCCGCTTCGCCTCTTCTAATACGATGCGCAGGTCTTTGATAAAATGTTCAATAAGAAATCCCGGCGCATAATCGCCCTGCAAAATTCGCGGTGCCATATTCGACAACGCCCAACTGCCTGCCGCTCCCGTCGAAACGGACTGCAGCACTTTTTCTAAATCCAATCCAGCCCAACGGGCATAAAGCAGCGATTCACACACCCCTATCATATTTCCGGCAAGCAGCGTTTGATTGACCATTTTCGTATGCTGTCCGTTGCCGGCTCGTCCGTGATAGACGGCAGTTTTGCCCAGTACATTCCAAATCGGCATCAGTTCGTTTGCCGCTGCTTCATCGCCGCCTATCATTATCGACAGCGTTGCGTTTTTTGCCCCGACATCGCCGCCCGTGACCGGCGCATCCAATGAAATAACGCCCCGTTCCTTGCACTTTGCCTCGAGTTCAACGGCAAGTGCCGGCGAACTCGTTGTCATATCAACGATAACCTTTTTCCGTTCCGGTACCACAGGGTATATTTTGCCGGCAACAATGCCGCTTAACGTCCCGTTCGTGCCGAGTATGACTTCACGAACGTCCGCCGGATAACCGACAATGTGAAAGACAATATCTGAATTTTCGGCAACCTCGTGCGGCGAATGACACCACGCAGCCCCCGTATCAAGCAGCGGTTGTGCCTTGCTTTTTGTGCGGTTAAAAACACTTAACGGGTATCCCGCTTTGAGGAGATGTCCCGCCATCGCACAGCCCATAATCCCTGTCCCTATCCAACCGAGTTTTTGTTGCATTAAAGTCGTTTGTTTCGTAACTATTTTTTAATAGCGAAGTATGCAAAGAAGACTGTGTTTTTTGCGATTCACAAATCACCGCAGCACAACTCATTATATTAAAACAGATGTATTGTCTCTTATTTGCCGTGAATTGTCCATTTTCAATTAAAGTTCCGTTTCACGGTTGGACGATTTAACCAAAGGATAGATGCGTCCGTCGGCACATCAATAAAAACTTTCGAGGAAAATGGTTATGCGGCTTACTTTCGTTCCGTTTTTATTAGCAGCGGCATTACTTATGGTACCGGTGGCAGTTTTTGCCGTCAGTAATCAGGAAGCAGCCGAAAAAATTGCCGACAGCATCGGAAATAAATACCCGAAGGCAACTGTTGATGTGTCTTATCAATCAGGTAAAGTCTGGTTAAAGGGAAACGTCTCCTCTCCGGCAGAACGCAAAAAAATTGTTGAATCCGT
This sequence comes from Planctomycetaceae bacterium, assembly GCA_031289675.1. Taxonomy (GTDB): domain Bacteria; phylum Planctomycetota; class Planctomycetia; order Pirellulales; family Thermoguttaceae; genus WRKP01. The sequence continues at coordinate 12,289 of JAITOZ010000027.1, read as the reverse complement.
GTTCAACGTTTCCGGTATAAAAGTGTCGGAAGTCAACGATGAAATTCAAGTTGCCGCCTCCGAAGCAAAAAATCCGATTCAAGGAGATGTCGTTCAAAAAGATATGGCTGCGCCGGTTCCGCGTAAAATTGAGTCTAAATTCGGACAACTGTTTTACCCTAAACCGGCGAATGCACAAAATCAATCCAATGCGGCTCAATCTAATACAGCAAAACAGGTTTCTGCCGTAACGGCAAAACCTGAAACGGTGCCGCCGCCGACGGCGGATACGCTGCTTGCGCCGTATCCGTATGCAAATTATCCGGCGGCTTACGGTCAAAATGCACCGCCAGCTGGTTATCCTCCGCCTGCCGGCTATCCTGTTGGGCAGCCGCAACCTTACGGCGCACAGTATGGTCCTCCGCCCGGTGCCGCTTATCATCCCGAAGCCTATGGTCCACAAGGACCGTTGCCCGGTCAGTACAATCAGCCGAATATGCCGAATTATGCGTGGCCCGCTTACGCAAACTATCCAAATTACGCCCAAGTTTCTTACCCGAAACAATATTCACCGAAGGCTTGGCCCTATATTGGGCCGTTCTATCCGTACCCGCAAGTGCCGCTCGGATGGAGGAAAGTTACGCTGGAAAGCCACGACGGGTGGTGGTGGCTCGACTTCGACGACAACAGCCTGCCGGGTCCGTTCTCACCGCTGTTCCGGCAGCCGATGAGATACAGTTACTAGTAACGGCTATTAGCATAGAAGGATTTTCGTAACGAAAATCGACTTTGGGCAGCATTTGTTTGGATTTTTTGGTTCATAGAACGGTCAAAGGATGGACGCAATGAGAAATAGCATCGATAAAAAAAACATCTCGAAAAAGAACAGTACACTGTTCGGCAATGCCGTACGCGTGAATATCGGTTGTGTAACGGCGGCTTTGACAGCGGTATCCTTTGCGGCGTTATTGATGACGGGCTGTAATTTTACAGGTCCGACAATCGGCGGTTTTGCGACCGTGCCGTTGATGGCGGCGGTTCCGGTTCCTGTTTCGCCGTTTCATCAGCAGCAGTTGGAGGATCAGGCATATGAGAAGGAGCGTTACAGCAAGGTTGCGATCCTTCCGCCGATTACCGAAGAAAACCATATTGCCCTTGACCCGCCGTCAGACGACCAGGTGGTTCGGCAACTGGAAAAAGCGCGTCCGTTGAGCGGCGGAGTGCCGGGATTGGAAACGACCGTCCGTAATGTCAGAGGAATGACGAAGGAACTGATTGCGGATTATGTTGACCCGCCGCGGGTGATGCCGCTTGTCGGTCCGGTGCAGTTGCACCACGCCCACTATAAATGTACGGTATATTTTACAGAGACAACGCACGTTGGATGGCCCATTCCGTATCAGACAAAGAACGAAGATGCCATCGAAACACTGTACATTGACCGCGACCACTTACACCGTGTCGGCGGCGGCGAAGCCGATGTACCGTCAATGTAACCCGCAGCCGGTTAAATTGTAGTTGGCTTTTACAATTAATGGCGACAGAGTTATACTGCTGGAGACGCGTAACGGTGGTATGGACTTGATTTGCTGCCTAGGCAGAACAGGTCTCCTTAAAAACAGTTACGAGACATCTTGTAGAGTTTCTATGCTGCCGGAACAGCCCCTGCCAACAATTCATAATCGCTTATCGGCAAGGAACTGCCTTGAGTTACCAACGCACAATTCATCGTTATCAGCGGTTCGCTGCGGCAGATAAAAAACTGAGCAATCTTTGCCTTACGGCTGTCCTTTGCCCCCTGACCGAGTAAATAATGTCCCGTCAATAAGTCGATGGCAGCGTCCGTTAAACGGCGGGCAGCCAAGTCAAGGTATGCCCCGCTCTGCGTTTTAGCATAACCGATTGCCGAGAGTAATTCCGTACGTCCCCTTATCAACACTTCTTTAAGTTCTTCCAATCCGGCATCGTCAAACGTCCGCTGTTCAAACGTTTCAATATAGGCTGCAAACACTCCGCTCGTGATTCCCTTGATTGCCGCTACGATTTGCAACTGACTCGTGCCTTCGTAAATCGATGTAATTCTCGCATCCCGAAGATAACGCTCCGCCGCATAATCTTTCAGATAACCGCTGCCGCCGAGAACCTGCACCGTATCATTTGTTACAGAAATCGCTCCTTCGGCAGCGTAATACTTGCTCATCGGAGTCAGCATCGAATTGAGACGCTTGTACGTCCGGCTCGTCTTCTTTAACTCCTTCTTTTCGTCATCAGACAATTTATCGCCGCAGCATTCCAAGAGTCTGTTCGTGTTATTCTCTAAATCGCAAACTCTTGCTGTTTCATACGTTAAAGCACGCATCGCCTCAATGCGGACTTTCATTGCAACGACCAAATCCGCTACCGCTGACAAACGTTCAATCGGCGCACCGAATTGTTCCCGTGTATGTGCATATTCCCGCGCCAAACGATACGCCGCTTCGGCAACGCCCAGCGACTGCGCCGCAATGCCGAGCCGCGCTCCGTTCATCAACGCCAGCACATACGTTATCAAACCGAGTTTTCTGTCGCCGATTAACCGCGCCGGAGTATTTTCAAACACCAATTCACACGTCGGCGAGCCGTGTATCCCCAACTTTTTTTCAAGACACCGGACTTTGACACGGCTGCTTTTTTCGCAAAGAAATAAACTCAACCCCCGTCCGTCTTTGATGTCGTGTTCACTCCTCGCTAATACCAGCAGTACTTCGCCGCAGCCGTTGGTAATGAACCGCTTCACACCGTTAAGTACCCAAGTTCCGTCAGGTTGAATATCAGCGCGGAGCCGGACGGCTTGCAAATCGCTGCCTGCATCGGGTTCGGTCAACACCATTGCACCGGTTACAGCACCGGCAGCGAACTTCGGCAAATACTCGTTCTTGATTTCCTCGCCGGCAAAAGCATAAATCGTATCGGCAATGCCTTGCAGACCGAAAAGATTCATAAACGAAACATCGCCGCGTGAAACGATTTCCGTTGCCATCGTATAAATCAATATCGGGCAATTCAGTCCGCCGTATTTTCGCGGCAAAGTGAAGCCCATCATATCCGCCTGTGTCAGCCGGTCGAGATTTTGACGGACGAGCGGGTGATATGTTACCGTGCCGTCCGCAAGATTATGCGTATTGCCTTCGGCATCAATTTGTCCGGCATTCGCCGCAAGCGTTTCACCGGCAATTTCACCGATGATTTCGAGAATATGACGGTAATTATCAATCATGTCCTCAATATCTTTCGGCACATAATCGGCATTTCCGTTCGGCGTTTCACGCTCCTGAATCGCCGCAACCTCTTTTAGGTCAAAGTAATTGAAAAGGAATTGTATATCCTGATTGTCGGTAAAAAAGTTGGGCATATTTTGTAGTGCAAATGGATAGTGTTGTCTCGAACGGTTCTATTTTACCCGATAATGCCGTAGTCTTTCAACTGCGGCAGGAGTTTTTCTTTCAGTACGCTGTGAAGCCGTTTCAGGTTTTCAAACTCTTTCTCACAGAGAAAAACACCGCTGTCATTCAATGCCATAATGATTTGCCGCCAGCCGGCATCGTACGTTTCTATCTTGAACTTTTTCGTCCGTAATTCGTTTAAGTGTCCGAAATAGAACAGGTAAATTTTTTTCGCCTGATTCAAAACGGCTCTTGCCTCCGGCGATAATTTTTGTTTCGATAACCAGTCGGCAACGAACGTATTTTCCGCTGAAGACAACGTCAGCCGAATATCGGCATCTTCAATGTCCCATTTTTTCACATCATCGACTTTGAAAGGAAAAAAATGATTGGGAATTTGGTACGTTTTCTTTTCGTATTTTACATCCTTCAGTGCTGCCGTATGATTACTGTTACTGAACAAATTCCACAGCGTACAATCGGTGATAAATTCTTGCGGGAGTTCCTGATTCGGCCGCATAAATTGGTCTCTATCGTTAAGCCACGCTGCTTTGGGAATCCGGCGTGCTGCGTGAACGACCATCGCCTGCTCAAAATTTTCTGCTGTTACAGAAACACCGCCGGCACTGGCACTCGGTCCTGAAAAGAATGCCGTCGAATTTTGGCTTCCCATATCGTTACCGTTACACATAAGCGATGCGAGAAAGCCCTCTGCTGCACGGTCTCTGCGGTCTAAATTGTCTTTCTTGATATTTATTGCCGAACCAAAGGGCGGAAAAATTTTTACTGTTTTCGGACGCATAATCCACGCACTCAAAAACTGCTCTCTATGGATTGCGTTCAGACGTTTTTTTTCTACCTTCTCGACTCGTTCGTTAAATACATCGAGAATAATGTTTTGATTTTCCAGTTTCTTGTTTTGTGATAAATTCCAGAGCAAAAAACCGACCGGAAACTGATTACTTCGGGAAGTCCCGTGAAAATTAACCGAACTGAACACAAATCCCCGTTCGAATAAAAATTGGAACACTTTGTCCCGCAATTTTTGGTCGTTATTCGCAGTAATATATTTGACCTTTGAGAATAATCCCAAAAAAGTTGTCCTTTGGTCAAATTCATTTTTGATACGGTAAATAAATTGAGAAAAAAGTTCCCTGGATACTTCTCCTAAATTGTCCTTGTGCATAAATTTTCGCAATTCGGTATTGCTGACATCTTTCTTGGCACCGCTGCGAATTTTCGACCTTTGTGCCGTGGCAAAGGGCGGATTGATAAAAATAATCCACTTCATTTCAGGATTTTTTAAGTCTTCGAGTAAATTTTTCGGCAGTTTCCACGTCAGGTCATACGCATCGCCGTTTTTTGTTGCGAGACTCCGTCTCGCAACAAAAACATTGTTGATGTCATCGTTTAGATAATCGTACTGAAATACGCAGCAATTGGTGAACAGTTTTTTGAGATGTTCAACATCTTCCTGAAAATATGTCGAAAGATAACAGTATTGTAAAGCCTCCTGCGGCAAATGATATTCAAGATTTCCCGTCCCCGCCGCCATATCCCAAAGCCGGTATTCGCCGGTTTTCCACCATTGCCTGCCTAACGTTTTTTCGATGTAATGCAACGCCTTCTTTGCAAAAGGAATCGGCGTGAAAAATTCACCGTAAAAACGCCGCAGCGATGTTTCGGACAGGCGATCCATCTTGGCATAAATTGCCCTCGCCGTATCAACATCAGTAACTTTTTCGTACAGACTCCAAAAGTAATCATAGTCTTTTAGCAGGATTTTCTTTTCGCGGTATTCTCCCGACAACCCAACCTTAAAATGTGCTTTACTCTTATCTTTTTCAAACCAAGTATTACCCTCTTGAATATCGCTGACAAAGTATCGGCTTGTTTTGAAACCGTTTCGGACAGAATCGCCGAATATCTTGTTCCAGTATTCAAAAACCTCCTCGAAATTTTCTTCCGTAATCACTTTCTTTTCGGCGAATTTGAACGTTAATTGTCCGCCGAGATGTTTTTTCAGGAGTTCCGCAAAGGCATTAAAACCGTTCTTATCTGCAATTTCATAAAGGTGAAGTTTTTTCGTTACAAAACTATGCGCAATATCTTGCACCAAATTTTCATCGGGCGAACTGGGTGCCAAGTCCCAATCGTAATCGGGATTATCGTAGAATTGTTTCCAGAGCGTTGTTTCTGTAACCACAGCATAATCACGGCTGGCAAAGCAAATGGCGGGCGGAATCGGCTTATCAACGCAACCATCAAACTTCGGCTGCCGGGAGTACCTTAATTTCCGTATATAATAGAGCGTTTGGGCAACCGTTTCCGCAAGATATTTTAGGTTACGAAAATCTTTATCGTACTTAAACTCGAACAAGACTTGCGGCGTGTAAAGGTCGTGCCGCTCAGACGTGTTGTACGGAACGCCGAAGTAAGCCGCATAAGCGGCTTTGACATCTTCCTCCGTTTGAACAGATTGAATGGCATCGAATAGCGGCTGCATAAAAACGGGGTTGTTTGTTTATTTCAATTCGTAACACAGCAGTATATCCCGGTCGCGAATATACATTCTGCCGTCAACAATCACCAGATAAGTCCAACTATTTTTGTCGGTTCTCTCCGGCTGCATAAACCGTCCTTCTTCTGAATATTTTTCGGGTCGGCTTTCACTAACACAATTTCGCCATCGCCGCTTTCCCCGTCTTGATTTCAAGGCAAACAAGTTCACGCTGGCTGGTAAAACAAATGTAATCGCCGACAGTACGATTCCGTCTTGATAATTCGGTAATTGCCGGTCTCCATACATTTCTTTCGCACTGAATTGCCCGCCGGTCTGTTTTATTGCATAACCGTTCGCCCCCATCTCGTAATGTGAAGAAACAAATGCCGTAGCGTCCGTGCTGGGATCGGTTTTTCATAACGGAACAAGGGAATAAAAGTTATTTTTGCAAGGTTAGTCCTGCTTCATATCGGGCGTGTCGAGTTCGATATGGGCAAAATGCTCCGGCTGTCCCGGTGCGGTGATAACCTTCCAGAGACACCAGCATAACGTTACGGTGAACGAAAGAACGACACTCAGCATCATTATCCAGCCTGCAATAGTCATTTATGCAATATCCTTTCTATTTTCTCAATGAGCAACGGTGTACGCGGTCCCGGCACCGTAGCGAAATCATCGGTTATTTTGTAAATACGTTTGTTTTTCACTGCGGGGACGCTGTCTCCGAGTGATTGCCAATCCGATAAATCCGATTTTGTCTTTATGTCCGGCGGTGCAAAACCGAGGTCGATGATGACTTCCGGTGCCAGCCCGATAACGCCTTCGGCTGAAAGCGTCGGGGCAAACCGACCTGCCGCTTCAGCAACATTTTCGCCGCCTGCCAATCGGAGAGCGTCTGTTAAAAACGATTCCGTGCCGGCAACGAACAAGTTCTGAATCTTTCCTGTCCCGCGGCTCCGGTCAATGCAAATCAACGTCTTAATTTTTGCTGTCTTGGTTTTTTCGCGGTTTTTTGCTTTTTCGGCAAATGCGTCAAGTTGGTCTTTCAGTGCTGCCTGCTTAACTTTCGCAGCGACAAGCACGTCTTCATCGAACAGCGCACCGATGATTGTATAGGAATCCAACACGCCTTGCAAGGTGCGGTGGTTCACCGCCCAAGAGGGAACGGTCAACGATTGTCGTAATGCTTCGTTTTCTACGGAAAAGAAAAGTATATCCGCTTTGAGCGAAAGTATTTTTTCGTAGTTCATATCATACAGACCGCCGATTTTGTCGATTTTCGCCGCTTCAGGCGGATACGTTGTGAAAGACGACACGCCGACAATCCGGCTGCCGAGACCGATGTCAAACAACACCTCCGTAATACTCGGCAGTGTTGAAACAATACGCTGCGGAGCAGAAGAAAATTCCGAATTATTCACCGCTTGCGGTATCTTTTGTTGTTCCGCAGCGGGCTTGCAGCCGGTACAATAGAGGGTACAACAGGTGAACGTAATACAAGCGAAAGTGAGGCAAGCGGGAATGGACGACCAATTTGACGCAGACGTATTGACCGAAAAAATGTGCCGAAAAATGCGGAGTTTCACGCTAATTGAAGTTCTCATCGTTCTTGTATTGATAACGGCGGTGATGCTGTTGGTCTGTATGGCAGTGGACGTACATTTGCGGCAGATGACTATCAGCCGGACGGAAGTCGAGGAAGCACAGGCTGCCCGTACTATCCTTAACGTTATCGCAAACGACATACGAAACGTTATTGTTCAACTTCGGAAAGAGCAACTCGAAGTTGATGTGCAATCGTTATCGGCGGCAGCGGGGGCGGGCGGCTCGACCGCTATTGTACCAAGTGAGACCGAAACGGCAAGCGGAAATTCAACGGAAGAAACGATGATATACGGTCAAAAGCCGGGCATCTACGGCGATTTGAATTGGCTGCAAGTCGATACAGCGAAACTGCCGAGAGGCGAAATGTACGGTTCCCGGCAAGTCCGCAATGCCGCCTCGCTGCTCTCTGACCGGTTGAGTCCGAGCAAAACGGTTTTCTATTATTTGGTAAGCGAATCGGATACCAGTAAAACGGAGAAAGGTTTGTACCGCCGCCAACTCGACCGGCAGGTGACCCAATACGAAATCAACGAAGGCAAAGAAACGGAGTATGAACAATACGATGAAGTGTTTGCGCCGGAAGTCGTGAACATTGAGTTTGCGTATTTTACAACGCCGGATTCTGCAACGTCCACGGTCGGGGAGACAGCGGCTGGTCAGACAGCGGCATCGTCGGCAAATCTGTCTTCGGCAACCCTGTTGGAATACTGGGATATGGATGATATGCAGACATTGCCGGCAGCGGTGCAGATAACGCTGACCGTCCGCCGTCAATCTTTCGGAAAGCCGCTGCTTGCCTTTTCGGAGACGACTCAAGAACAGACTATCGTGTATTCTCTCATCGTGCCGATAGAGACCGGCAAACAGTCAGATGACAGTGATGAAGCCGAAGTCAGCGAAGAGTGAAGAGCGGTGATTGTCCCTTGCTGCTTTTGTCAATCGGCGGTTCAGAATCTTTAGCCGATTTTTCATAAAAACCGTTAAATGCGTTAAAGTCTAACGTCTTTTTTGCCGATGTTACAACGGGAGTGGAGATTTTGAACGATGACGCAGCGTATCCGTGTTTTATCAGGTATCGGCAGTTTATTGACATTACTGCTCTTTTCGCAAGCATCGGCTTACGGCGGTCTGTTCAGTAAGTCTGTTGAAGCCGACCCGAATAAAGAATATATTCTCTCCGAACGCAACGGTCCGTGGCTCATCCACGTCAAAGCCTTCGCCGGTCCAAATGCCCGGCAGCAGGCAAATGCCCTCGTTCTGGAACTTCGCAAAACTCTCCATTACGAAGCGTTTTTGTACGAAAAAACGTTTATTCACGACGTGAACACTGATTTCGGGATTACAAAAAATCCGAATTCAGGAACAAAATTACGTTACAAAAATCAAAAAAAGGACGAAGAGTTTGCGGTTGTTGTCGGTAATTTTCCGTCTCTTGAAGACAATAATTTCAAGAAAACACTCGCGGCAATCAAGCAGTATCAGCCGAAGAGTTTGCAAAATCCAGTTGTCCTGGAACAAACGGTACTTGTGCGGGCGTTCGGTTTTGCTAATCCGATGCTTCCGCCTTTCAGCGGGGAAGGTGTTGTCGATAAATTTATTGAATCGATTAACATTAACCGCCCCTACACGCTGCTGCGCAATCCGGCGCATTATACTGTGCAGATAGCGACTTTTACGGGGCGGACGATTATTCAGCAAGACGAAATCAGGGAAATCGAAAACGGCACAAGGACGTTTTCCAAACGGAAAACGTCGGAACTGGAAATCGGCGAGCGGGCAGCGGCACAACTTTGTAAGGCACTGCGGGAACAAGGCGTTGATGCTTACGAATTTCACAGCCGCTACGAGAGCGTTGTAACGGTCGGCAGTTTTCAATCTTACGGACAGAAACTGCCAAACGGGGCGACGCAATTTGATCCGGCGGTGCTGCAAATTATTCAGCGGTATCAAGGACAGCCGATTGTTCCCGGCAGCGGCGGAGGGCATCAACTGACCTACAAGCCGGTGATTATTGCCGGTGTCGAATGTGATGCTGCTCCAAAAATCATCGAAGTCCCCCGTTGCCGGCGGTAAGTTGCCGATGGTAAACAGAGTGTAAGTAAAACCGGCTGTGTTTTGTCATTCCTCTTTACACGCTTTCTATAAATCGCTATTCTCCGCCGTACCGCTGTTATCTGTATTGTTAATAAGGGAGAAATTGCAATGCCGCTGGTGTTCCGTAGTGCTTTTGTTTTTGGGCTCGCTGTTCTGTATTGTCATTCTGCCGTCGGGCAAACACCGTCGCAGATGCCGACCAGCCAACAGCAGGCGATTCAGCGGGGAACAATGCAAAATGCCCCTATTCAGCAACAGCCGATTAAAGTACCGCCGCTTGCGGTTGTCGAGAACGGTCGAGTTGTCTATCAGCGAAATCCGGCAGCGGATGCCAACCCGATTCCTGCCGCCGGAGTGTCTCCGGTCAATTATCCGCAAGGGATTAAAACGGCGATGACGCAAAGCGGAACCGTCCCGTTGTATTCAGGACAACCGCAGGCTGTTACCGTGCCGCAGGAGCAGCGGGTACACGCAGGACACAGCGAACCGCCGCAAAAAATTGTGCCGTTTTTTTTGAATCTGCAAGAACAAAGGGAACTTGATGACTTTCTCGTGCGTTGGGAAAAATACAGCCGCGATGTTAAACGTTATGATGTTGACTTTTATATGTCAACGTACAATTTTGCCATACCGGGTGCAGACCCGAACAAGCCGTATAAAATCACCTTTGGTTATTTTAAGTATATTGCCAATCCGCTGCGGTTCGTTTATCACGTTGAAGGCGAGTGGAAAAACGGCGGCAAAGAAAAGCGGGACGGCGATAAAAATCCGCAAATTTTTGCCGAAAAAATCATTATTGATGAGAAAACCGTATTCAAATATGATTACAATGCCAAGACCGTAATGCAGGTCAACGTTCCGCCGGAAATGATAGGCAAGGGGATTGCAGACAGTCCTCTTCCGCTGATATTTGGTGCCAAAGCCGATGACTTGAAACGCCGTTTTAGTATGAAAATTGCCCCGACAGCCAATCCCGACCGTATTTGGCTGCAAGCAAAGCCGCTTTTGCTCGAAGACCAGCAGGAGTTTAGTATGATTGAAATCATTCTTGATAGGAAAACATTGCAGGCGGTCGGCTTAAAAAAATATGACATCAGCGCAGAGGCTTATACTGTTTATGAACTGCGGTCGCCGAAAGTCAACGACAGATTAAGTTCGGTGTTGGATGATTTGAAGACGTGGTTTTCACCAACGGTGGAAAAAGGCTGGAAACACGAGGTCAATGATTGGATTGCCGTCCAGCCTCATACGGCATTGCCGGCTCAACAACAGACTGTGCCGCAACAATCGCAACGCAATGACATACCGCTCTACCGTGTACAGTAGGATACAGGGGACGGCAGGATACAGCCGCAATAATTATTATTGGGCAGGTAAATCAGAGTTGCGTTATTTCGTCAAGTGAAAGCCCCGTTGTTTGTGTAATGACTTCCGCAGGTACGCCGAGATGCCTTAATTTCCGTGCCGTTGCGGGTTTCTCGGCTTTCGCTTTTGCCTCACCTTCGGCGAGACCTGCCATCCATCTTTTCTTTCCCGTCGTTTCAATCGTTGCCAGGTACGTCCAATACTCGTTGCGGCTCTGGTCGTATGCCTCCTGTTCCGGTTCCGGCATTGCCGCTATCTCCGCCGTCTTGAATGCCTTCTTAAAAAGGGTACATAAAAATTTGTCGGGTGCTGTTAACGAGTGATGAGTGACGAGTAATGCGGGAAAATCCGGAAGCGAAAACTCATCACTAGCCGCTCGCCACTAACCACTCGCCGCACCCCTATTTTCATTTTCCGCCCCCTTAATAGTAATGCGTCTCCAAACTCTTACCCTTATTCCCTTAATTTACAAATAAGGGGCAACAATGAATGGGAACCTGTGCTATTAAGGGTACCGGAGAAAAATAAGGGTTGCGGATGACGAGCGGCGAGTAAATACGGGGAAAATTCGGAAGCGAAAACTAGTCACTCGTCACTAGTCACTCGTTAATAGTGCCCGATAAATTTTTACGCACCCCGCAAACTCTCTCACTTTACCAGCACCTTCACCGCTTTCCCGACATCGAAAGTCTTTTCGACTCGCCCTTTGCCGGTGATTTCAATTTCGAGCGGCGTAGTTTCGGCAGACGAGTATTTTGCTTCCACCAGCCGGTAGGTATCGGCGTTCTTTGCTGCTCCAAAATCGTCTTTGTCAACAACGACTTTGAACTTGCCGACAGGCACACCGGCGTGTCTGTAAGTTGCCATCGCCGCCTTGCCGTCTTCGCCGGTAACCGTCACCGCACGATACTTCACACTGCTCCCGTCTGCCGGCAAAAGTTCAATCATCGCTCCGGCAAGCGGCACGCCTTCCTGCGTAATCGTGATAGTGCAAGGATACAACTTCGGCAAATCAACCGGCTTCGATGTATCTCGACAGCCGGCGATTAGTGTTACGAAAATAAGGAGGGTAATGATGATTAAATGTTTCATAAGTATTGATAGTTAAAGATTCTATTTAGTGACTAGTGGTGAGTGGCTAGTACATTCGACCTGCGGTCGAAATGAATCACTCGCCACTAATCACTCACCACTAATCACCCGCCACTATACTTCCCGCGGTCAGGAATTGATAATTTTCAAACAGGTAGCATAATATTCTCCGGTTAAGTTATGTAGAGAATAACAATTTATCGAATCTAAGAAAAGAGTAATTTCTAAA
>JAITOZ010000270.1 GCA_031289675.1 Planctomycetaceae bacterium | reverse complement strand
TTTTCTTTTTTGCACCGAAAATAAAAGGGCAGCAGGAACTTTCCGCACCGCCGATTGCCGAACAAGATAATTCGTCCCGCCTCGTTCCGCAGGCAACATCACGCCATAATCCGCTGCGGATAGACGATGTCCCGCTGACCGAAAAACGGTTTCAGGGTAAAGTGCCGGTATCCGCCCGTTCGATTCAACAAACAGTACACGAAGATGAACCGGCGGCTGCGCCCGTTGCGAGTTTCGATGATTTCCCGCTGCTTGCCGCACCGCCCGCCGCCGCTTCCTTTGATTTGTTGGAAGACAGCATTACTGAACCAAGACGGCAATTTGTACCGAAACCAACCGCAGCAAAACAGACACCGGAACTGACAGCAACGAAAGCCGATGGACCTCCTCAAAATTTTTCTCCGCAAGGTGTCCCGCAGTTGACAACGGCTGACCCATTTGCTGAAACGCAATCAGCCGCAACAGTACCGTCAACAGCCGTCCGGCAGGATAACACGTTATCGCCTGATGCCGCATCACTTGACAATGCAGCCGCCTCTGACATCGAAGGAACGGGAACGCCGGGAAATGCCGCTCTGGAAGGGCAGCAGGTTTCCAATCTTCTTATACAAAAAGTGTTTCCCGATGAAGTGATTGCCGAACAGCCGGTAACGATTAAGATTATCATTCAAAATATCGGCAAAACAACGGCACGGAAAGTCGTCGTTACCGACCAAGTACCAAGAGGCTGCAAATTACTCGCTACCGTACCGGAAGCCGCCGTCGGAAGTCAAAACGAATTACGCTGGTCGCTCGGTAATCTTGCGCCGAACGACCAAATAATTCTCGAAACAAAAATGATACCGCTGCGTGAAGGAGAAATCGGCAGCATTGCTTCAATAAGTTACACCGGTGAAGCATCGGCTCGCATTGCCGTTACCCGACCGATGATTAAGGTCGAAGTGAAGGCTCCGCCGGAAGTGCAACTCGGTCAGGTTGCTCAACTCGAAATCACGATAAGCAATCCCGGTACAGCAGCAGCAACAGGTATCGTTGTCAAGGAACACGTTCCCGACGGACTGTATCATAAAGACGGACGGATTATCGAAAAACCGTTAGGGACGCTCAAAGCGAAAGAAGCGAAAAGGTTACTGCTGCCGCTGATGTGTACCGGTTCCGGCAATCTCATCAACAAGGTTGTTGTTAAGGCGGACGGCAATTTGGGTGCGGAGGAAACAACGGCGATTCAGGCTTCTGCGCCGGTATTAAGTTTAAGAATAGCCGGTGCGAAACAGCGGTTTCTGGATTTACCGAGCAATTACAAACTGCTTATCGCCAATACCGGTAACGCATCGGCAAAGAGTGTTGACCTCGAATTGGCTTTGCCGCCGTCGGTCAAGTTTGTCAAAACGAATCAGAGCGGTGTCTATGAACCGCAGGCGCATTGTGTCCGCTGGGCATTGGAAGAATTGCCTGCTCAAGAATCCGGTGAAATCGAATTGACGGTTATGCCGACGCAAATCGGCGAACAATCTTTGAAGTTCACCGCTAAGGGACAGAACAATTTGCGGGCAGAATCCGTGTTGCCGGTGATGATTGACGGCATACCGGCATTAACGTTTGAAATTGTCGGCAACTCTAATCTCGTTGAGGCGGGCAAGGATGCGGTCTATGAAATCCGCGTCGTCAATAAAGGCACGAAAGCTGCGAACAACGTGAAGGTGAGCGCAAATCTTGCCGAAGGAATGTCATTAATTAAAGCCGAAGGCGGACGTTATCAGGCAAACGGCGGAGTGGTACAATACGAAACCCTGCCGCTGCTTGAACCGAAAGACGAAAAAGTGTTCACGCTTGCCGCCCGATGCCAGAGCGACGGCGATTACCGGATGCGTGTCCAGATTATTTCCGATGATCTGCAAGCACCGATTACAAAAGAAGAAAGCACAAGAGTATTTCGCTAATAGACTCCCAAGAGCGGGGGCATAAGCCCCCGATAGTCTGCCCGTGTTCCCCTGTGTTAATGGTATCAGGCAGTACGGTTATATGTCTTTTCTGGCAGCAGCCTTGCTTTTTGTGCTGTTACTGGACGGGTTCTTGATTGTCAATTTTTATTGGACCGCTGCGATTACGGCGAATCAGCGCAACATATTAGTTGCTGGCTTGGTTCTTGTGTGGATTTTTTTGACCGCCGGCGAAAGTATTTATCTGCGTTATCTGCGGTCACAGGAACTACCGTCTGACTGCAATGAAACGTACAAACAAGCGGTAATGCTGTATTTGCAGCGGAACTGGACAGGCACGGAATCGCTGATACTGCCGTATTTGCAAAAATATCCGAAAGATATTGAAATGCGGTTATTACAGGCAACAATGTACCGGCACACCGAACGTTATGAAGAAGCATCGGTACTGCTCGCTCAACTGCAACTTCTTGACGGCAGCAAATTCTGGTTTGCCGAAATCGAAGCCGAGCGGGAACTGAACAGGAAATTATTAAAGAACGAGGGGCAATAGAGTGCAGAAGAATGAAGCACAGGAGGATACAGAATGCGGAGAGGACATCGTGCCGTCAGCCGTGTCTCTTGCTGCGTTGAGTCCGTCTGCCGGTAAAGAACGCTGGATTGGAACTTTTTTTGCTCTCTTATCGACAACCTTTTACGGTGTCTCCAACGTAGTAATGCGTTATCTTGCCGACTGCAAGACCGATATTGATTGGATACTTTGTTATAAGGAACTCATCGGTTTTTCCTTGCTGATTCCTTGGCTGCTTTTCCGCTGGTATCAGGGACGGCTTATGTATATTTCAAAGCGGCTGATTTTTTACGTGATTATCGCTGCAATTATTTGTCAACTCATCGGTTCGCATTTGCAACTGCTCGGTTATGCGGTCATCGGCTTGATTATTTCTGTACCGCTCATCCAATCGGCAACGCTTCTCGGAGTGGCTCTTCTCGGCTATATGATTCTCGGCGAACCGCTTTCTCTGCGGCGTAAAACGGCAATCGTCATTTTGATTGCCGCCGTTACAATATTAAGCATCGGCAAGTCGGTTGCCGGCGGAACGGCTGCGGACGGAACACAGCAAAGTTTACCGCTGCTGATTTCGACGGCTGCCGCTGCCGGAGCATTCCTCGCCGGTATTGCCTTTTCCGTCTATATCATTATTTTGCGCGGCGTTGTACGGCGGTATTGGAAAGACGAAAACAGCCCGCGGCAGTCATTTTCTGTTCGGCACTGGGTTGGGTATGACTATGTTACAAAAAAAGGAGACTGCTTTTATTCGCCGTTTCCTGTTACGTTAATGATGGCGGTTGTTTTCGGTATCGGTATTTTGATTTTCGGTTTCTTTTTGTACGCAAAACACGGCAGTGCCGGTTTTTATGATGTTCCGTCTATCGCTTGGTGTCTTATTCCTGTTTCAGGAATCTGTAACACCATCGGCTTCTTTTTTCAGATACAGGGGCTTCGGATGACGACTGCCGTACAGGCTTCGCTCGTTGCGGTAAGTCAGATTCTCATTTTGTCTTTTATCGGTTATCTTTTCTTCGGTGAAGCGGTGAATGTTCTGGTAATATTCGGTCTTGTACTGACATCCTACGGCGTAATAATGTCTGCCAAACCGGAAACGTAGAAGGATTTGCGGATAATGTGCTGTGTGTTGAGAGTTTTTCAAGCGGTTACAACCTCGTGTGTGAAAGCAAAACGTCAGCATACCGATTTTGTATTCTGGAAATCTCCATCTCGTTATTGACACAAGGTAAAGAAAAGCGGACAATGACAGAGTAGGTGTGTGAGGTATGCACCATTCCCTTTTCGTTTTCACTTAACAGGAGTAACAGAATGACACGTCGGCTTTTACTAACGCTCGTTTGCGTTTTTGCTTTCCAATCGATAATGGCTTATGCGGCTGCACCGGCAAATCCGCTGCGGAAACTGGTCAACGCACGCAAGGCAAAATGGCAATCGGCAAAACGGGAAATAGCACAAAATGTCCCCGCCGAAAAGATTAAAGCCCTTATCGTTGACGGGCAAAATAATCATAATTGGCGTGCAACCACGCCGGTCCTCAAAGATATTCTCGAAAAATCGGGACGCTTCAGCGTTGATGTTGCCACCGCTCCCACCAAAAAGGACAAAGAAGCCGATGCCGAAAAATACAAAAAAGATTTGGCATCATTCAAACCCGACTTCGCTCAATATGATGTCATCATCGGTAACTATAACAGCAGCGAAACCGGCGATGAATGGTCGAGTGAAGCCCGAAAAGCGTTTGAAGAATTCATCAAAAACGGCGGCGGATATGTCAGTTACCACGCTGCGGATAATTCTTTCCGTAACTGGGAAGAGTACCACAAGATGATAGGCATTGCCGGTTGGTATCGGGATGCGGACACCTTCGGTAAATATCTTTATTGGGAAGACGGCAAAGCCGTAACCAGCGATGAGAAGGGACGTTGCGGTCATCACGGTCCGCAGTGGGCATTTCTCATTGAAGTGCGGGATACATCGCATCAAATTACCAAAGGTCTTCCCAAAGAGTTTCGGCACTGCCAAGATGAATTGTATGACTGTCTTCGCGGACCGGCGGTTGACGTGTCGGTTCTTGCAACCGCATTGGCTCCGAAAGATAAAGGAGGACGGGACAAGCACGAACCGATGTTGATGGCGATTCCTTACGGCAAAGGACGCATTTTTCATACTACTCTCGGACACGATGTACCGATGCTTAAGAGCGTTAGTTTTATTGTAACGTTTTTACGCGGTGCCGAATGGGCTGCAATCGGCAAGGTGACAATACCGGTGCCGGATGATTTTCCCGGTGCAGACAAACCGACATTCCGTCACTAATACGCCTTGCGTTCAAAGAGGCGGGTATTTTTTTTGACAATAAGGTTTTCATTTGTCCGAAACCCTTATTTTCCCCGGTACCCTTAATAGCACAGGTTCCCATTCATTGTTTCCCCTTATTTGTGAATTAAGGGAATAAGGGTAAGAGTTTGGAGACGCATTACTATTAAGGTGGCGGAAAATGAAAATAAGGGTATGGCGAGCGGCTAGCCCATTTCTTTTAATCGTCCTGTCAATATCCGCAGTATTTGAAATAGTTTTTGCAGCAGGTTTTGCTGATACGTTCGGGCATCGTTTGCCAAAATAAAATGAGTTCTTCAACGTTTCGTATCTTCTGCTTGCGGACAAA
>JAITOZ010000187.1 GCA_031289675.1 Planctomycetaceae bacterium | reverse complement strand
CCGTGTTTGTGTTGCAGAAAATGAAAAAAATGAACGATGATGAGCATTTTATCGAAAACGTACCGCTTCGTTCCGGTGATGCGTCTGAACGCTGCGTCATCTAACTTCTTCAAATTTTCATAACGGTTCGACATTGAAATCCTCCTTGAATAAAACACGGGAAAATACTAGAATACAAGCGTTATAACAAATTTTATGTTACGCAACAAGTCTAATGACTCTGTCTCAATTCTTCCAGCCGTTTTGCCGATAACACAGATAAGGAGATTCACCCCCCTTATGGTAGAAAATCTCGGCTTTTTAACCGTCATTGATAAGCCGAAAACCGGCTTGATAGGAGGATACCTCGTCTTAAATACGGCAGGCAGACCTCTTGAATTTCATTGTACGGTGCCGGTCTTGCCGGACAAAATACAGGAAATACTTTACGGGGAAACGCTACAGCCGTTTCTCTGCGGGGAGCGTATTGCACAAACCTTGCTAAAACGCCCTAAACTGCCTGTTTCCTATATTTTTACAAATAATAATGCCGTTTTGCCGGTGCAAAAAACTTCCGAAACACCGGTTGTTTATGTCTTTGACCAAAAACGGGGACATCAGTTATCCGGTGAAGTCAATTCGTCGCTTCAACTTTTCGGCATCAAAAATGACAAACCAGCACCCGTATATTCAGAAATGCCGGAAAGCATAGAATTGCCGCCGGTAGCCGGTTTTGATACCTCACTGTGGCAGAAAACACGCATCGGCAACCGGTGGATTGCCGTAGCGAATCAAACAATGCCGGTTGTTCTTGATGAACTTGTGCAGATTGCCCGAACGATTGATTTTGCCGAACCATTCGTCCGAATTCGGCTGGCAGTGGACGAAGCACAAAAAGCAGCGTAATGCGGCAGAACAAAAAGCCCTGCTGTTGCAGTCAATTCTGCGCCGTTATGTCTGCTAGCGTACCGGTTCTCTTGCTAACCGCTGTGCCTTTGCCGAATCCTTTTCCGCTTTGGCCCTGTCGCCGACCATACTGTATGTAATCGAACGCTGCTGATACGCATCTGCATAATTGGGGTCGAGTTCTATCGCCTTCGTAAAAAATTCTATCGACTGACGAATCTGATTGTTCACCCGATACGCCAAACCGATACCGGCATAGCCGGGTGCATAAGCCGGATTTAATGCAATGCTTTTTTGAAAATCTGCCATTGCTTCATCGGTGTTGTTCATTTTTACGAACAACTTCCCCCGTTCGCTGTAAAATGCCGGTTCATTCGGAGACAATTTCGCTGCTTCTGTATAATCCCTAACCGCATCGGCATATTGTTTCAACTCCGCTTTTGCACTGCCGCAGTTTGCCCAAATCCGGCAGTCGTCGGGATGCACTTTTAATGCCTCTTCAAAGTCTTCGATGGCTTTTTCATATTCCCCTAAAGCCAGCCGGATGCGCCCCCTGTCGATTCTGCCGTTGGTATGCTCCGGCTGCAAACACAGAGCCTCATCAAAATCATCCAACGCCTTCTGATGTCTGCCGAGTTTTTCAAATATGCTTCCCCGCTGACGAAAAAGCCTCGCCGTGTTGGGATTGCTGTTTGTGGCGGCACTCATTTTAATCGCTTTTGTCAGGTCTTCGATTGCCGTATTATGATTTCCCAGTTTGTGATAAACAAACGCCCTGTTCATATAGCCGCGCACATCGGTCGGGGCTAACTCAATAACCTTGCTGTACTCGGCGAGGGCATCGTTGTTGCGTCCCATCAATTCAAGCACGTTACCGCGGTTACCGTGCGCACGGACGTTTTGCGGGGCAAGTTGCAATGCCTTATTGAATTCATCGAGAGCAAAACTTAATTCGTTCTTTGTCAGAAATGTCAACCCCCGTGCAAGGACAATGTCAGCATCGTCCGGCATCAGACGCATTGCTTCGGTATAATCGT
Source organism: Planctomycetaceae bacterium (assembly GCA_031289675.1). Classification (GTDB taxonomy): domain Bacteria; phylum Planctomycetota; class Planctomycetia; order Pirellulales; family Thermoguttaceae; genus WRKP01. Next base: position 8,586 of record JAITOZ010000187.1, on the reverse strand, counting down.
GAAACGCTTCAGCGAGTTTGCCGAGGAGAAAAAACGTATTACCCCGGTTAAAGTACGCTTTTCCGAAGTCCGGCTTCAACTCAATTGCTCTGGAATAATCGGCGAGGGCGGCTTCGTAACGCTGTAACCTTTGGACAACGCACGCCCGGTTGAAATACGCCGCTGCTTCGTGCGGTGCAAGACGGATGACTGCCGAATAATCTTCAGATGCTTTATCGAATTGACCGGACGATTCAAAAGCATCGCCGCGGCTAAACAGAGCTTCGACAGAATCAGGATGCTGGTGAATAATTTCATCGAAGGCAGCAACAGCACTGCCGTAGTCGCCTCGGCGTAAACTTTCGCGTCCTTCGTAGAATAATTTGAAATTCTCGAACATTTGTATCTGTTGCCCTCCTAACCTACGGCGCAATTTCAAACAGTAAACCGCATAAAATAATTACCGCGGCAAGGCAGTAGTCAAATCTGCAATGCAGAAACTGCCGTAGGTGTGAACACGGTCGAGTTGATGCAGTTCCTGTGCCTTGTCTGTGTCAAATGTCAAAATTTCGTTCAACGTTGTCTTTCTGCCCTGAAAATTGACCGGCACTGTGTTAATGTATTCCGTCCGCAAGCCGCCGCTGCGCCAAAGAATCCGGCACTGCGGTGCCGCCCGAAGGAGTATCGCATCCCACTCCGACACTAATGCGTTGTAAAGGTGATGTGAAAGCCAATCCATATGGTCGAGAAGCACAAATCGGGAAATCCGAACATCGTTTTTCCGCAAAAATCCCTCAACGGTATCCGTATGGGCGGTGATACGGTTCACCAAACCGCTCTTCAGTGCCTCAAAATTATTACGTTCCAAGTATTCGGGACAGCAACTTTGCGTATAACTTCCGGTGGCGTAAAGCCGCCAAAAATAATTATCTTGTACCGGCAGTGTCCCGAAAACGGCATCAAGACAGTCTTGCACGAACTTGACCACCCCGCCGTCGTACTGCGTTTCAATTTGCTTTCGCTGCGCACGGGGAACGCCGAGAAGCGACAGCGTTGTGTCCCGATTTATCAGGAACCGGACTAACCGGCTCCAAAGTTTTTTCCGCAGCCGATCCCAGATTTCCCGCTGTTCGCTAATCGACTTTGCATTGAGAATGTCGTGAACATCGCTGCGCATTTTGCTGCGGTCAATGATACTGTTAATCAGCCGGGCAAACGTGCCGGTCGTTCCGTGAAAGTAAAAACTTTTCCGTTTGCTGTCAAAGTACCTGCCGATTTTTTTATCCCAATACTTTCGGGAATAAGCGGAAATGTCTTTGCGGAGCTTGGCGTGATAGATGCTCTTTACGCCCGTCAACCTGCCGTTACCGAAAAGTTGAAAAAACGTTTCGTAATCAAGATTACGGATGCCGGAAATTTTCAGTTCGAGCAGCGCATTTTGCCGGGGGTTCATATCAACGGCATAAACGTGATTGAGACCGGTTAGAGCATAAGATAACGCATTACAGCCTGCGGAAGTAATCACGAGCAGATTGTCATCCGGCGTGAGATGGAGGGCTTGCTTATCAATACGCGGGTCTTCCCAACAAGTATTATAAACGAGATTATTACCGTGAACGAATTGAAAAACCCGTCCGCTGAACCATTCACTGAAGTGTCCCATATCGTATAATGTCTCAGTTGTTGTACAATGCTTGAAAGGTTGCAGTTGCTTTCGGCAAACACTGTCCCGACCGCATTCTAGCAAAACGATAGGGAGAAAACAAGTACGCAATTTTTGTGAAGGAATAAAATTAGAGGTTTATTGGGGGGGCATTGACGAATTTTTCTCCTGTTGTAAAATACCTGCGTTCCCATTGAGAGAGACGGTGTATGCCGTTTTTCAAAGCGGAATTGATACTTGGCAACCGGACACTTACAAAGTACAGGCGTTAGACTGTGTCAACTCTCGGACAAGAAATAATTCGGATTAGAATGGAAGCGTTTGACCACGCGGTGCTTGACCAAAGTGCTGCCGAAATCGTTGATACGGCGAAACGCACAGGCAGCGATGTTCGGGGTCCTATTCCCTTGCCGACACGCATCGAACGTTACACGGTTCTTTCGAGTCCCCACGTAGATAAAAAAGCGCGGGTGCAATACGAAATCCGAACACACAAGCGGGTTATCGATATCGTGCAATCGACAGCTAAGACCATTGATGCCCTCAATAAATTGAACCTGCCCGCAGGTGTGGAGATCAAGATTAAAGCAACAAAAAATTAACCGGAACAACAGATGACGTTTGGTTATCTGTATAGTTATCCCCATAAGCAATGTCAATCGGACTGTTAGGACAAAAGGTCGGATGTACGCAACTTTATACCGAAACAGGTGAAGCAATTCCTGTTACGGTCATACAGGCGGGTCCGTGTAGTGTTTTGCAACTTCGCAGCAGAGACAAGGACGGTTACGAGGCGGTGCAGGTCGGATTCAAAGACAAAAAAAGAGGGCGTGCATCCAAGTCTGAAAGAGGACATGTTGCCAACATTGAAAGTAAACGCAGAAAGCAGAGAGCCGCTGCTGGTACTGCGGCGGTTTTGAAAGCGGATTGCGAGCCGAAGAATTTTATAAGGGAATTTCGCATCCCGACAGAGGGGTACACCGTAGGTCAGCAGTTGACCGTTGAAGTTTTTGACCATGTATTGTCTGTTGATGTAACGGCGATAAGCAAAGGTTGTGGCTACTCGGGTGTAATGAAGCGGCATAACTTTGCCGGACAGCGTGCGACGCACGGTGTTAAAAAATGCCATCGGCATCTCGGTTCTTCCGGTTGCAGTGCTTTTCCGAGCAGAACGCAGAAAGGCAAACTGATGCCCGGACAATACGGGGCGGAGAATGTTACAGTCCGCAACCAAAAGGTCGTGTTGGTTGACAGGGAAAATAACTTGTTGGTGATAAGAGGGGCTGTTCCTGGTCCGAAGGGCGGGTATGTCCGTATCAATCCGACAAATTTTTTGCCGCAACCGAAGAATAATCCCTGGAAATTAGCGAAGTAAAGCAACGAAAGCGGTTAAGCAAAGGTATAGAACAGAACAGTAATTTTGCAATGTCGAATGTAGAAATTCCAATTTTTGATAAGACTGGTAATGAAGTCGGCAAATATGCGGTCGATACCGACAAGATTGCGGATAGAATTAGCAGCCAGTTGCTTCACGATGCTGTTGTGATGTACCGTTCGAATTTGCGGGTCGGTTCGGCAAAGAGCAAGACACGAGCCGAGGTAGCCGGTCATAAGAAAAAGATGTACCGTCAAAAGGGGACGGGCAATGCCCGTGCCGGACACCGCCGGAGCGGTGTAAGACGGGGCGGCGGTCATATTTTTGCGAAACAGCCGCGGGATTGGGGTTATCGGTTGCCGCAGAAGGCGTTACGTATTGCAACAAGAATGGCAGTGTCGTCCAAAATTATTGACAGGCAAATTGCCTTGATTGACTCGTTGCAGGTGAATGTACCGAAAACTAAAGAAGTTGCAAGTGTTTTGAAAGCCTTGAAATTAAACGGGACTGTCCTTGTTGCCGTTGAATCGTACAATGTTGACTTGTATAAGAGTTTTCGTAACATTGAGGGCGTTCAGATTTTGCCGGTTTCCGATATTAATGCTTATGAAGTGTTGAAGCCGAAAACGGTGTTGTTCACAAAGGCGGCACTGGATGCGTTTGTTGCGTCCGTTCCGGTAAAACAATAACGTTGCGTTAAAGGAAGACAAAAAAATGCCGAGACAAAAAGACGTAACACTTGTTAATTTGCAATTAGAGCCTTATCAGGTGATTTTGCGTCCGTTGTTGACCGAAAAAGGTTATCACCGTGCGGAACGTCAAAATACGTACTTTTTTGAGGTTCACCAGTTAGCAAACAAGCAACAGATTAAAGAGGCTGTTGAGTTCCTTTTCGATGTGAAAGTAGAGGGTGTCCGTACCCAGAATCGGAAGGGTAAGACGGCAAAAACGAGACGCGGCGTAAAAGGTCGGAGACGCAGTTGGAAAAAAGCGTTGGTCAAACTCGACGCAGAGAGTAAAATAAACTATTTCTAAATGCGTAGTTGAACGTGTTAACGTACAGGTAAAACGATGGGTATCAAAAAGTACAAACCGAATAATGCTGCTCGCCGGAATATGAGTGTCAGCGACTTCGCTGAACTAACGAAAAATTCGGTTCCCGAAAAGAGTTTGTTGCTGCCGAAGCGCAGAGCGAACGGAAGGAATAATCAGGGGTTGATTACGGTTCGGCATCGCGGCGGAGGACACAAACAGCAATTTCGGCTTATTGATTTTCGGCGGAATAAAGATGGTGTTTCTGCGGTGGTCAATTCGATTCAATATGACCCGAACAGAACGGCTCGTATCGCCTTGTTGCATTATGTTGATGGTGAAAAACGCTACATTGTTGCGCCTGACGGACTGAAGAAAGGGGCGGAGTTGTTGAGCGGAAGCGGGTCGCCGCCGAATGTCGGTAATTGCCTGCCGCTTGCGGAAATTCCGCTTGGTACGGAAATTCATAATATCGAATTGCAGCCGAGTGCTGGCGGTGTTCTTTGTAGAACAGCCGGTTCCAAAGCGGTACTCGTTGCTAAAGATGCGGGTGCCGGTTGGGCGCAGTTGAATATGCCCAGCGGTGAAATTCGGCGGGTGCCGATTCGTTGCCGGGCGGTCATTGGTGTTGTAGGAAATGCCGACCACATGAACATAGTAGTTGGAAAAGCTGGTCGAAGCCGTTGGCTGGGAAGAAGACCCCACGTACGCGGGACGGCAATGAATCCGATTGACCATCCGCACGGCGGTGGTGAAGGAAGAACGAAGGGCGGAAGGCATCCGGTTACGCCGACAGGTAAACCGACAAAAGGTACTTCGACACGAAAGAAAAGAAAATCGACAAATCAGGCTATTTTGCGGAGACGCAAGAGCCGCCGGTATGGTATTCTGAAACTTTACTAGTACAATAAGCGGAAGATGAGCAGATCAATTAAGAAGGGACCTTTCGTCAATGCCAGGTTATACGCAAAGGTTGAGAAACTGGAAGCAAACGGAAGGAAGGAACCGCTCAAAACGTGGGCGAGGGCGTGTACGGTTGTTCCTGAATTTGTCGGACATACTTTTCTCGTACATAACGGAAGAGTGTTTAATAAGGTTTTTATAACAGAAGAGATGGTGGGACATAAACTTGGTGAATTTTCGCAGACACGCATCTTTCGCGGTCACGGCGGTAAAGGCGGCAAGTAGTAGCATATACTGGTAACGGTGGTTTCAATGACAGATGCAGACAAAACATATCAGGCAAAACACAGATACGCTCCGATGAGTGCGCGCAAGATTCGACCCTATGCTGACCTTGTTCGCGGCAAGTTTGCAGACGAGGCATTGGAATTGTTGTCGTGTTATCCCAGCCGTGGTGCGAGGTTGATTGAGGCGGTAGTGAGTTCGGCAGTGGCGAATGCACAGAATCAGCGTGCTGGAAATGTCGCCGACCTCGAAGTAATTGACATTCGTATCGACGGCGGTCCGACGGCTAGACGGTTTCGTCCGAAATCCCGCGGGGCATCGAGCATTTACCTGAAGCGGTCGTCGCATATTACAGTAATCGTAGGTTAAATTAGGCGAGATAGAATACAATGGGTCAGAAAGTCAATCCGGTTGCTTATCGCACCGGTATTATGGAAGATTGGAAGAGCCGGTGGTACGCCTCGAAGCGTGAATTCGCCGAGTTGCTCGTCGAAGATAAAAAAATTCGGGATTTCATTAAGAAGCGAAAAGACCCGACGGACAAGTTGGCAAAGCCGATGTACCCGGCAATTTCCAAGATTATCATTGAACGAACAAGAGATGAAGTCAGAGTCATACTTTACTCCGCAAAGCCCGGCATTATGATAGGGCGCAAAGGAGAGAAGATAGAGGAACTCCAAAACGATTTGCAACGTTTGACTGGTCGCCGTATCAATATCCAGATTGAGGAAGTGACAAGACCGGATATTGTGGCGCAATTGGTCGCCGAAGACATCGGAGACCAATTGATTCGGCGTATCGGTTTCCGCCGCTGTATGAAGCGGTCATTGGAACAAGCGATGGAAGGCGGAGCCAAAGGTATCAAAATCCAACTGGCAGGAAGGCTGGGCGGTGCAGAAATGGCGCGTTGTGAAAAACAGATTGCCGGTTCGATTCCGCTTTCTACTTTGAGAGCAAAAATAGACTATGGTTTTCACGAAGCGAAAATCGCACAGGGACATATCGGAATTCAAGTTTGGATAAATCAAGGCGAATATAACGAGGAAGACAGCAATGGCGCGAATGCCCAAACGAGTCAAGCATCGAAAAATCCAAAGAGGTCGTATAAAAGGTGAAGCGGCCCGTGGAAATAACGTTGCTTTTGGAGATTACGGATTACAAACGCTGCAAGGCGGTTGGATAAGTGCTGCGACTATCGAAGCAGGACGTATCGCCGCTCAACAGTACCTGCGGACAGAAGGACGTTTGTATATTCGGATGTTCCCGCATAAATCAATTACCTCTATCCCTTTGGAAACCCGTATGGGTAAGGGAAAAGGTGAACCGGAATACTGGGCGGCTGTTGTACATCCGGGAACGGTGATGTACGAAATAGCCGGTGTTCCCGAAGAAACCGCTAAAATGTGTTTTAACCGGCTGGCGCATAAAATGCCCGTTAAATGCCGGTTCGTAAAACGAAAGGCCATGTAAATGAAAGCGTTAAAGATCAACGAGTTACGGGATATGAGCGTTGACCAGCTTGATGCAACGCTCAAAGAAGCAAAGGATACGTTGTTTCGTCTCCGTTTGCAGGCGAAGATGGAGCGTTTAGATTCGCCAAGTGAATTGAAAAAGAACAAACGAATCATCGCCCGAATTTTAACATTGAATTCCCTCCGAAATAAAGAGGCGAAAGGCAACTGACAACGTGAAAAGAGAATACAATGCCCAAACGCATCGTTATTGGAGTCGTTAAAAGCGACAAGATGAAAAAGACGAGACGGGTCGAAGTGTCCCGCCTGGTGAAATATCCTAAATACGGTAAGTACGTTAAAAAGCGTACTGTTTGTTATACGCACGACGAGAACAATGAGTCGGTTGTCGGCGATACGGTAGAAATTATCGAATCACGACCGCTGTCGAAACTGAAGCGGTGGAATCTCGTCAAGGTTGTAACCAAGGGTAATATCATAGACATCGGAGCGTTGCGTGCCGGGGCGAGAGAGTCTGCCGTAGCCGTTGCGGATTGACACTTAAACGTACATTTTTGAGCGGGTGATAAGATGATTCAGATGCAGACAAGATTAGATGTCGCAGACAATACCGGTGCGAAAGAGTTGATGTGCATCAAGGTGCTCGGCGGTACGCGCAGAAGATTTGCCGGACTGGCAGACATTATCGTGTGTTCGGTCAAGTCGGTCATTCCGGGCAGTAATATCAAAAAGGGTGCGGTGGTTAAGGCAGTCATCGTCAGAACGAAGAAGGCTCATCGCCGTGAAGACGGCAGTTATGTTCGGTTTGATTCGAATGCTGCTGTTTTGATTGATAATAATAAAAATCCGGTGGGAACGCGTGTTTTCGGGGCAGTTGCCCGTGAGCTGCGGGATAAAGACCGGAAGAAAAAAGGAAAAGGGAAAGCACACGGCGAAGAAGGTTTCGTTAAAATCATCAGCCTTGCGAGTGAAGTTGTTTAGTCGGCATACATTGCTGTCAATGACGTTAGTGAACCAAAGGGTAGAACGATGCGAGTGAATAAAGATGACCAGGTTCTTGTGATTTCCGGTTCGAGCCGCGGTAAGCGGTCGCGAGTCGTGAAAGTCGATAGGGCTGGAGGACTTGTTACGGTCGAAGGCGTGAATGTTGTTCATAAGCATGTCCGCCGTAGCCGGCGGAATCCGCAGGGCGGAAGGTTAACGATGGAAATGCCGATTGCCGTTTCCAATGTGCAGGTGATTTGTCCGCTTTGTACGCAGCCGACGCGTGTCGGTGTCCGGTATGGAGAGGATAGTGCGAAGTTCCGTGTTTGTAAGAAATGCGGCGCAGATATAGCACAAATATCCCCTGCCAAAAAATAGGGTATTACGTTATTGCATATTGCCTCGCTGGGTCAAAATAGCCGTTGCGTACAACGCCGCAACAAATAAAAAAAATGACAAAACCGCGGTTACAAGAAAAATATAATACGGGCATTGTTCTGAGTCTGAAAGAGAAATTCAGCCGAGAGAATATGATGTCGCTGCCGAAATTGCAGAAGATTGTTCTCAATATGGGGGTCGGAAGCAATTTAAGCGAAAAGAAGTATATGGAAGAGGCGGTTGACGTTTTGACGCAGATTACCGGTCAGAAGCCCGTCATCACGAAAGCACGGAAGTCCATCGCTAACTTCAAACTCCGTGAAGGAATGAATGTCGGTTGTATGGTTACGCTCCGCGGTGCGAGAATGTATGAGTTTTTGGATAGACTTATCTCGATAGTTCTCCCGCGTGTTCGGGACTTTCAAGGTATCAATCCGAAAAGTTTTGACGGACGCGGCAACTATAATCTTGGTTTGACGGAATTTCTTGTCTTCCCGGAGTTGAATCCCGACAAG
>JAITOZ010000176.1 GCA_031289675.1 Planctomycetaceae bacterium | reverse complement strand
GCCGACCAAAGCGTTTTCTACGTAACTGTTTTCAAGACAGAAACGCTGAAGATTTCCTTGCAGAAGTGCGCAAACGCTCCCTTACAGGAGGCGCACAGTTTTTCACTTCTGCTAATAGGTCATCTTCACTCGGTAAACCGCTGGTCTGTGAAGCCAACCAATCCGCCTTTCGGCGGCTTGTGATTTGCTGACGTACTCTAAATTTACTTTCTGATTTCGCTATTCTGTTCGCTGCGGACGCAACAACCAAAATAATCACGATGTATTATGCCCGATTCTGAAAAGGTTGCAATAGGGGGGCGGACGTTCCACGTTTGCGCCGACAAGTACAGGGAACCTCCAATAACTCCCGTTTTTTATACAACACACGAAGCAATTGTTTTTTTTATAAAAAACTCCCGGCAAATCATCGAAAAGACCGCCCTTCTCCGACCTCTTCGTCCACACCGCATCAACATCTTTTTGCGATTGTTTGTGTTTATTCGCTGTAAAGTTAGCCGGCACTTCGCCCTGCTTGATTTGTGCGTTCTCCTCCTTCGTGTTACGCTGACGAGGCACTTCGACAAACGTGCCGTCCACAATGCTGCCGTCCTTCGGTGCGAAGCCGTGCTTTTAACCTATTATAACGCATAGACTTACATTGTATCAAAACATGACGATGCAAGGCAAGAGCCTAAAATTTACGTAAAATAAGCAGGATATGCTGTTCTGCACGGAAAAAAACCGCTATTCAACAGAATTTTGACCGCACCCGCCGCCGGATAGATTGATCCGGTTGCAAGATACAGCGGCAGCGTTATAATTAACAACATTGTAATATCATCGGTGCGCGGTTTTCTGTTTTTTAACTTACTTTCCCATTGACAAATAGAGTTACAAAAATGTCCGAGAAACGCTTGTACAATTTTTCGGCGGGTCCCGCTGTGCTGCCGCTGCCCGTCCTGCAAAAGGCACAAGAAGAACTCCTGTGTCTGCCCGGTGCCGGTGCTTCCGTAATGGAAATATCGCACCGCTCAAAAGCCTTTGAACCGATTATCAACGGTGCCGAGGACAACATCCGAAAACTCCTCAACGTTCCCGCAAACTACCGCATCCTCTTCCTGCAAGGCGGAGCATTGCTGCAATTCGGAATGATTCCGATGAACCTTTTCGGTAAAGAATTGCAGACCGTTTCCGCCGACTACATCGTAACGGGCAGTTGGTCAAAGAAAGCCGCTTCCGAAGCCGGACTCATCGGCAGAATTAACACAATTTGGGACGGCAAAGCAGCCGGTTACAAACGGAAACCGGTGTCTTCGGAGTTAGACATCAACGAAGATGCTGCCTACGTTTATATTTGTTCCAACGAAACGATAGAAGGCGTGCAGTATCAGCAATATCCCGTCAGTGCATCGGCAAGCAAAGTCAACGTTCCGCTGGTTTGCGATGCCTCGTCCGACTTTTTAAGTAAGCCGGTGGACATATCGCAATTCGGTCTTCTCTATGCCTGCGCTCAGAAAAATGCCGGTCCCGCCGGTGTTACTATCATTATCATTCGGGAGGATTTGCTCGACCGGTCGCCGGACAACATTCCATCGCTGCTTCATTACAAGAGACTCGCAGAAAACAAGTCAATGCTCAACACGCCGCCGACATTTGCCCTTTACATTGTCAAACTCGTTACGGACTGGCTTCTCAACGACATCGGCGGTCTTGATAAAATTGACATTTTGAACAGGGAAAAGGCGGCGTTGCTTTACGCAATGATTGACCAATCGGGCGGTTTTTACAGAGGACATGCCGACAAAGAATACCGTTCGGTGATGAACGTGCCGTTCCGCTTGCCGTCGGAAGAACTCGATAAGAAGTTTGAAGCGGAGGCGAAGAGTGCCGGTTTGGTAACGCTCGGCGGACACCGCAGCGTCGGCGGTTTGCGGGCATCCATTTACAACGCGATGCCGAAAGAAGGCGCGGTTGCGCTGCGGGATTTTATGGCGGATTTCCAAAAAAAGAACGGATAAACAAGCCTTTTCAGCGGACTGATTTACAGGGCACAAAAAGCGCAAGCAAAATTGGTTGCGCTTTGTATGCTATACTGTTTTTATTACAACGGTGTTTGTTATATCAGGCAAGCCGGTCAACAACCTTTAACGAATGAGTGATGCAATTCGACAAACAGTTCCCAAGGGGTTTCGCCTTCATATCGGTATTTTCGGACGGCGTAACGTCGGAAAATCGTCTCTGCTCAACACCTTAACCCGGCAGCAAAGTTCGATTGTTTCCGACCAGGCCGGAACAACGACCGACCCTGTTGAAAAGCCGATGGAGTTATTGCCTGTCGGACCGGTTCTCTTTATCGACACCGGCGGTATTGATGACACCGGTACGCTCGGCGAACTCCGTATCAAAAAAACCAAGGATGTCTTTGACCGGACTGAAATCGGGCTGATAGTGTCGGCAGAAAATCACGAAGGCGGGGCTTTGACGGACTACGAAAAGGCAATCATTGCCGAACTTCAAAAACGTAATGTTCCGGTACTCTTTGTTTTTAATAAGACGGATTTGTCCGTACCGAAAGCACAAACGCTGGAATATCTGCGTGAACACAAAATACCCTTTATTGCAGTAACATCGGTTGTACTAACATCGGTTGCGGCAACATCGGCACACGGCAGCGAGGGAGCAGCACGCAGCGCGTTGATAGGTGCTCTCATCAAAATCGTTCCAGAAGATTTTTTGACTCCGCCGCCGATACTGTCGGACTTGGTTCCCGAAGGGGCAATGACCGTTTTGGTTGTGCCGGTAGATAAAGAAGCACCGAAGGGACGTTTAATTTTGCCGCAAGTCCAAGCGATACGGGACATTTTGGATGCGCATCAATCGTGTATTGTTGTTCAGGATGCCCAGTTAAAGGATGTAATCGCCCGTGTAACTCCGCCGCCGGCACTCGTTGTAACCGACTCACAGGCTTTTGAACAGGTTGCCGAATACACACCTGCGTCAATACCGCTGACTTCGTTTTCGATTTTATTTGCCCGTCAGAAGGGCGATTTCAAATCGCTGGTCGAAGGCACGCAGGCATTGGCGAATCTAAAACCGGGCAGCAAGGTGTTGATTGCCGAATCCTGTACGCACCATCCGATAGGCGAGGACATCGGAACAGTGAAGATACCGAATTGGCTGCGGCAGTACGTTGGCGGTGAAGTTGAAATCAAGCAGTGTCAGGGACACGATTTTCCTTTGGATACGCTGCCGGAGTTTGACATTGTTATTCAGTGCGGGGCGTGTATGTGGAATCGGCGGGAGGTTATCAGCCGGCAGATGCACTGCCGCTCGGCGGGCGTGCCGATGACGAATTACGGTTTGGCGATAGCGTTCCTTCTCGGCATTTTCGACAGGGCAATTAAACCGCTGGAAGGAAAGTATTAACACCGCAATCTCGTTGAGCGTGCAAGAGACGTAGGCTTGAACCCCCCGCCTCTTTCTTGTTTTTTCAAAAAATATCCGAAAAATTTTTATGCACCGCTTGACATTTGTTTGTTGACAGGTTATACTATTGTTGACAGTGGGGGTATTGTGCCTCTGCAAAAACCGCCTTTTGAAAAGGAGAAGTGCTATGTTTACGTTCCTGTTAGCGCAGCAGAGTGCTGCAAAATTGACCTCACGTAAGTGTAGGAGAGAGAAGAATCCCGTAGAATAGGCTTCACTCTCGTCGAACTTCTTGTCGTCATTGCCATCATCGGCATACTGATTGCCCTCTTGCTTCCGGCTGTGCAGGCTGCACGCGAAGCAGCACGAAGAATGCAGTGCTCCAATAAGTTGAAGCAACTCGCTCTCGCCTGTCATACCTATCACGATGCTCATAACGAATTCCCGATGAACGGCGATAATAACCAAGAAGGAGAACACGTCAGGGCTGACGGTGTCCTTGCCGACGGAGTGCCGGTATCCGGAACACCGGATTTAGCAAGCCTTCCATCATCCGGCGGTGTACCCGGAAACGGCAATGTGTCAGGACGACCCTATTACGGCGCACAACAAGTTTCGATGTTCGTTTTTATCGGACCTTTTGTCGAACGAAGTGCCCAATACGAACTGTTTAGGGAACACATTACCAATGCACCGGTAGTTAATAGTGAAGGATCTGTGTATGATTGGGGGGCAGTTGATTTTTATGACCCGGAGTTACTCCGGCAGCCTGCCGAGTTTATGGCGTGTCCCTCCGACAGCAACGCCAATCAGGAAGTTACTGCTGACATCGGCGGTACTGCGAGATATCACCGCACCAGTTCTTACGTTGCCAGTGCTGGCGATTGGTGTGTTCAAACCGGTTGGGATCCTACAGGTTTAGCATTGCGGGGCTTTGCAGGTTGGACTCGCGGTGCCTTTTTTTATACCGCCGCAACGACACTGTCTGATATTGCTGACGGTACATCGAATACCGCAATGTTAACGGAACGCTGTGCCGGCACTGTTGCTGATAACACGAATAACACCGGCGGTCCCCCGTACAGAACAGTCGTTATTGAATCGACATCTGTTTTTGGTGCCATGAGCGGCACGATACCGTTCGATAGCCGAGCACCTGAAAGTCCGAACGCCCCTTCTGCCAGCACGTTTAATCCGGGTGCCGGTCTGGCACTTGTCAGCGGTTCCAGAGTGAAAGCGGGAGAAGATACTTGGGGGGCGGTTTCTACCCGCTGGTATAACGGCAGAACACGTAACACCTGGGCGAATTTTATTTTAGGACCGAATGCCCCTGCTTGCGGTAATGGGGAGGGACGTTCAAACAGTCACGCTATTTTGCCGCCGCAGAGTTATCATACCGGCGGAGTCAATATGGCACTTTGTGATGCTTCGGTTCGTTTTGTTACCGATGCAGTGGATACCGGGACTATCACGAGTACGGATACGACTAACGCCAATCCGGCATTAAACCGGCGAAGCGGTCCTTCGCCTTACGGTGTTTGGGGTGCGTTCGGTTCCCGCGGCGGCGGAGAGGCAACGGCAATGCCGTAGATCGTAGTGGCTAGTGATTAGTGGCAAGTGGCGAGTAATTCGACCTGCGGTCGAAACGGATCACTAACCACTAGTCACTCATCACTAGCCCGTTTCTTTAATTGCTATTGTCTTTACGCATCAAATATGTTATAATGCTGTTTTCGTAACGAACGGCATACCTCAAGGAGATAAAAATGGCAGTTCCTTATCCGATGGAATTA
>JAITOZ010000230.1 GCA_031289675.1 Planctomycetaceae bacterium | reverse complement strand
TCGTCTCCAACAGCGGCAAGCGGCTCTCCAATATGATTAACGACATATTGGACTTCACGAAACTCAAGGGCAATGAAATCGAGTTACAACTCAAACCGATTGACCTGAAAACAATCGTTGATATGGTCATCGTATTATCGAAGCCGCTCACACAGGGCAAAGATTTAACGCTCGTCAACGAGATAGACGATTCGCTGCCGCTTGTAACGGCAGATGAAAACCGGATACAGCAGATTTTGTACAACCTTATCGGCAACGCAGTCAAGTTCACCGACAAGGGCAAAGTCAGTGTTGCGGCAACGGTTAACGGCGATACGGTTGCGGTTGCCGTTACAGACACCGGTATCGGTATTGCATCGGACAAGTTCGATAAAATCTTTGAATCGTTTGAACAAGCCGACGGTTCGACGGCACGGGAATACGGCGGGACAGGCTTGGGCTTGTCGATTACGAAAAAGATGGTTGAACTGCACGGCGGAACGATAAACGTTGATTCCAAAGTCGGCGAAGGTTCGGTGTTTACGTTCACCGTCCCGAAGTCCAGCGCAACAAGCGAGGAAGCGGCAGCGTACAGCACCAACATTCGGTCTTCGATTATCAATATGGAGGATTTCGCAAAAAAAATGGACCCGGTTCAGGAAAAGTCCGGCATATTGGCACCAGACGCAAACAAAGAAAATGCCTATCGGATTCTGGTCGTTGATGATGAACCGGTGAATATCCAAGTGCTGCAAAATCTGTTGTCGATACGGAATTATACGGTTATTAAGGCGCATAACGGCTTGGACGCTCTCGATATGTTCGAGAAAGGCGAAACGTGCGACCTGGTACTTCTCGACGTAATGATGCCGAAGATGTCGGGTTATGACGTTTGCAAACGGCTGCGCAACACGTATTCGCTCTTCGATTTGCCGATTGTTATGCTGACGGCAAAGAATCAGATACATGACATCATTTTGGGATTCCAAGCCGGTGCAAACGATTACATCCAGAAACCGTTTGATAAAGAAGAATTATTGGCTCGTGTCAAAACACTTCTGGAATTAAAGGGGGCGATGATTGCTGCCACAGCGGCGAACAAAGCGAAGGGACTTTTCCTTGCCAATATGAGCCACGAGTTGCGGACACCGCTTAATGCTGTTACCGGCTTGACCGAGTTGCTGCTCAAAACGCCGATGAACGACCGGCAGCGGGATTACATCGAAAAGATGCGGAACGCTTCGGTATCGCTGCTCAGCATTATTAACAACATACTTGATTTTTCGGAAGTGGATTCCGGTAAGATGCGGCTTGAGCGTATGACGTTTGATGTGCAGGCGATGTTCGGCGAACTGACCGATTACTTCCAGCAGCAGTATCCGCACACCGGTATTAGACAGCATTTTGATGTCGATACGGCGATTCCGATGTCGCTTATCGGCGACCCGGTACGGCTCAAACAGGTTTTCATCAATCTGCTCGACAATGCGTACAAGTTCACCGAAAAAGGCTCGATAACGGTGCGGGCATCGGTCGGCAGAAGCGACCCGAACAACGTGATGCTGAACTTTGCGGTTGAGGACACGGGGGTCGGAATGAGTCCGCAGCAGTTGAAAGAGGTCTTTACGGTTTTCAATCAGGCGGACAATTCGTCAACGCGCAAGTACGGCGGGGTCGGGGTCGGCTTGACGATAACCCGCGAAATGGTCGAATTGATGGGCGGGACGATTAACGTGTCCAGCAAGGAAGGCGAAGGCACAACGTTTACGTTTGCGTGTTCGTTCAAAGTTCCTGAAGGCGTTACGGTTCAGCCTCAACAGGCGGAGCAAGAGGAACGGCAATCGGGCAGTGAAAATACGGTTTTGCAGGGAATGCACGTTCTGCTTGCCGAAGACAATAAAGTCAATGCGATGATTGCAACGGAACTGTTGAAGACCGTCGGCATTAATGTTACACCGGCAGTGAACGGCAGCGAGGCGTTGGATAAATTGGCGGAGGCGGTGAAGACGCGCCGACCGGCGTTCGATTTGGTGCTGATGGACTTGCAGATGCCGGTGATGGACGGTTATGAGGCGACGAAAATCATCAAGAGTACGCCGGATTACAAGGACATACCGGTTTATGCGCTGACGGCGCATGCCTTTGCGGAGGAGCGGGAACGCTGCCGGTTATTGGGGATGCAGGAGCATTTAACGAAGCCGATAGACATCGAAAAATTTTACGCCGCCTTGCGGCAGGCTGTACCGCATTAAAATTGGAGCCGTAACTTTAACTAGGGCGTGTTGTGCGGCACAACACACGTAACTCCCTTCCCCGCAATGTTCATCGCAAAAATAGTCGGTTCGCTGGTTTCGACGCATAAAGTTGAGAAAATGGTCGGGCAAAAATTGCTCGTCATCGAACCGTACCGCCTAACAGAAGACAGGACAACAATGCAAACCACCGGACGGTCGCTCGTTGCCGTTGATACCGTCGGTGCCGGTGAACACGAATACGTTCTCGTTTGTCAGGGGTCGAGTGCCAGAGGAACGGAAGAAACCAAGAACCTGCCTGTTGATGCAACTATTATCGGCATCGTTGATTCGGTCATCGTCGGGAAAGAAAAAGTGCGGTTGCAAAGAGAATAATTTTCTGGTAGAATAGTGCCGCCGGTCATCGGAGACCAAAAAGGAATGAGACAGATTCCGTTACGTACGATGGGTATCGTTACATTTAACCGACTCAATTAACACTAACCTAATAACCTTAACTTAACAACACTAACCACACGGTTTCGGCAACATACGGCTGCCGGAACTTGCTCGGACATAATGGTTCGACAACGTTTTCGTATTCGATTCAGCAAATTGGGAAATCTCAAATTCATCGGACATAAGGATTTAATGCGGACGCTTGAAATGCTTTTCCGGCGTGCGAGACTTCCGATGGCGATGAGCAGCGGATTCCATCCAAAACCTCGGATGAGTTTTCCGTCCGCATTGGCTCTCGGTTACGAGAGTGAAGATGAAGTTCTCGAAATTGAATTGAACGAGTCCGCCGATACGATGTACCCGGACGCTCTCCTTGCTGAAATGAACAGGCAATCCGTCGAAGGATTAGCCTTTCATACGGCACAAAAACTGGACGGCGGCGAGAAGAAAGCACAACTCGCCGCGTCGGTCTATACAATGAGCATTCCTGACGGTCAAGCCGGTCGTTCTGTAAGAACAGTGCCAGCATTATCGGAACGTATCCGTTCTTTTCTCGCCGAAACTTCCTATCCCGTCAAGAAAAATAACGGGAAAACTGTGGACGCTCGCCAAGCCGTTGCCCCGCAAGGGAATACAGTGCGGTTTTCCAACGGAGAATTGACAATGGAAATTCTCACACAAGAGGGACCCGAAGCCGGTGTCAGGGAAATCCTGACCGCTCTCGGACTCGGCGGAGAATTGTTCAAGTCGGTTTTTCCGCGAAAAACGAAGAGCCGCTTGACCGGAGAAAAGGAATAAGAGAACCGGAGAAAGAGACAGACACCATAACATCCTGCCTCAATTTTCAACACTTTGTCCTAATCTGCGGAAAAGAATACGAAACGCCTTGCCGTAATGAAAGGCGCAAAATGAAGCAGGAAATGCTGATCAATTGCCGGCAATCGGAAGAAAGCCGGATAGCCGTCGTTGAAGACGGTGTTCTCGAAGAACTTTATGTAGAAAGGACTTCGCAAAACAGTTACGTCAACAACATCTATAAGGGTGTTGTTGTGAATATCGAGCCGAGCATTCAGGCGGCGTTCGTGGACTTTGGAATCGGTAAAAACGGCTTCCTGCATATCAGCGATATCGAGCCGTGTTACTTCAAACAAGTCCCCGACTGGGAACGCCGCGAACTCGAAGAATTCGCCAAATGGGAAGCACGCAACGGCCTGGAGAGCGAAAACGAACGCCGGTTCGGACGCAACGGTAGAGCGCAGGGACTTGATGACGGATTCGGACATAACCGCCCCCGCTTTAAGCCGCCGATACAGGAAGTTTTCCGAAAAGGCGACGAAGTTCTCGTACAGGTGATTAAGGAGGCAATCGGCAACAAAGGGGCAACGCTTTCAACGTACATCAGTATTCCGGGGCGGTATCTCGTACTAATGCCTTCGCTCGGCAGGGTCGGCGTTTCCCGAAAAATCGAAGACGAAAACCTGCGGCGGAACCTGCGGCGGATGATGCTTGACCTGAATCCGCCCCAAGACCTCGGCTTTATCGTCCGAACGGCAGGAGCAGACCGAACAGAACAGGATTTGTCCAGGGACCTTGCGTATCTGCTGCGGTTGTGGAAAGTCATCGTCCGGCGGATTAAAAAACTGCCTGCTCCTATCGACATTTATGCAGAAAGCGACATTATTATCCGCACGATTCGGGACGTTTTCAGCGATGAAGTGGATTCGATTGTCATTGATGAACCGGCGGCATACGAACGTGCTAAAGAATTTCTGCAATTCGTTATGCCCCGTCACGTCAGCCGGCTGTATCTTTTTGACGGCAAAGAACCGCTGTTCTATAAATACGGCATCGACAAGGAAATCAGCCGTATCAATCACCGCCGTGTACCGCTCAAAGGCGGCGGGTCGCTGGTGATTGACCAAACGGAAGCGTTGGTCGCCATTGATGTCAACAGCGGCAGTTTCCGCACGGACGAAGATGCCGAAGAGACGGCGTTCCAGATGAATCTCATTGCGGCACAGGAGATTGCCCGGCAACTGCGGCTGCGGGATTTGGGCGGTGTCATTGTCAATGACTTTATTGATATGAAACGGGAGACACACCGGCGGGGTGTCGAGCGGACGCTCAGCGATGCTATCCAGCGGGACAGAGCAAAGACGAAGATTTTGCGGACGAGTCCCTTTGGATTGATTGAGATGACCCGGCAGCGTATCCGTCCGTCATTAAAGCGCAGCGTCTATCAGGAATGTCCGTGCTGTGGCGGCGGCGGGGTCGTTAAGTCGCCGGAAAGTATGGCATTGGAGGTATTCCGTGCAGCGGTACTGGCGGCACAGCAGCCGAACGTGGTTAAAATTCGGGTTATGTTGGCGGACGAAGTTGTCGAATACCTGAACAACAAAAAGCGGCTGGAATTGGCGAATATGGAGCGGGAATGGAATGTCGAAATCGTGATTCGTGTTCAGCCGGATGCGTGGCCTGAACACTTGGAAATCGAGTGTTTCGATGCGAACAACCGCGCTGTACAGATGCCGCCGGCGTAGATGAGCGGGAAATAGGAAATGGAAAATTGAGTACGTTTTGCGCTAAAACATAAGCGCGCTAAAACATAAGCGTACTAAAACTCGCCGTTTCCTTACTGGCAGCCCCTGTTTCAACGTTCCAATCGGTCAACACGTACCAATTTTTTCCTGCCGATAACCTACTAACCAATGCCAACGAACCCAATGTACCGATTATTTTTAACAGTGTCCCTGATTGCATCTTTTTACGCTGCCCAAGCAGTAACTGCCGAACCGCCGATGACTCCTAATGCCGCCGCAGAATTGTCGAAGTTTCTCCATACGTATCAAAACGAAGCGTTGGAACTCTTCAAAGCCTCTGCACAGGCGGAATGGGAAGCAATGACGACCGGCAAAGACGAAGCCTTTGAAAAGTCTGCCGGCAGAAAACTCGCTTGGGCAAAATATCACAGCGACCCGCAAGCCTTCGCCAAAATTAAAGAATTGCGCAAAGCGGCGGTCAGTCATTTGGACTTGCAAAATGGGCGGGCTGCCCAGCAGGTCGAATTGCAGTACGCCCAAAATCAACTGCCCGAAGATTTGCAGAAAAAAATGATTGATATGTCCGCTGAAATCGAAAAGATTTTTCAAAATCAGCGTCCGAAACTCGATGGAAAAGAATACACGAACAACGACCTTCTTGAGAAATTAGGCGATGAAACTGATTCGCTCAAGCGGCAGAAAATTTGGGAAGCGTTGAAACAAGCCGGCAGCGAGGTTGCCGATAAAGTTACCGCTCTGGCAAAAGTCCGCAACGAAGCCGCCCGAAAACTCGGTTTCAAAAATTATTGGGAAATGCAGGTCGTCTTTCAGGATTATCAACCGGAAGACTTGCTGTCGGTCTTTAAAACACTCGAAGAGACAACGCGGCAGCCGTTTGCCGAAATGAAGAAGGAACTTGACGGCGAAATAGCGGCGAAGTTTAATGTTTCCGCCGAATCGTTGATGCCTTGGCATTATGATAATCCGTTTTTTCAGCAGGCTCCGCCGTCGAAAGACGTTGACCCGAATGATTTTTACAAGGACAAAACGAAGGAAGAAATTATCGCTATTGCCGTCAGGTATTATGAGAGCATCGGATTACCGTACAAAAATGTGCTGTCCCGCAGCGATATGTTCGAACGTTCCGGCAAGAATCAGCACGCTTTCAGTATTGATATGGACACGCTCGGCGATGTCCGCAATCTGTGTAATGTCAAGGCGACAGATGAATGGATGGATACGGTGCTGCACGAAGGCGGACACGGCGTTTATTCGTTAGGAATAGACCGAACGCTGCCCTTTGTTTTGCGGCAGGAGGCGCATATTTTTGCGACCGAAGGGGTGGCAATGCTTTTCGGAGCGAAGTCGCGGGAAGCGGAATGGATGATTGCCTTTGCCGGTGCGGATGCCGAAAAAGCCGGTGCGGCGGCAAAGACCTTAAAGAAACAGCGAATCAGGGAACAATTAATATTCTGCCGGTGGACGATTGTAATGCTGAACTTTGAAAAATTGTTGTACGAAAATCCCGATGCAGACTTGAAAAATTTGTGGTGGGACATCGTTGAGAAATATCAACTCTTGAAACGTCCGGTGAGAGATTCTGCCGGCAATGCCCGCATTGCTGCCGATTGGGCATCGAAGCCGCACTTTGTTATTGCACCGGTGTATTATCATAACTATATGCTAGGCGAATTGTTTGCGGCGCAGATTCGTCAATCGCTCGGCACTAAAGACGGCAAGCCTTATGACGGTAAAGATTTCGGCAAAGCGTTGCAGGAGAAGGTTTTTGCGCCGGGAAAACGTTACGACTGGAAGACATTCGTTGAACAAGCAACCGGTGAACCGCTTTCACCGAGAGCGTTCGCCAAAGAATTGAAGTAAAGTGAGTTACGGTTACGTATCGGGGGCTTACGCCCCCGTCTTTTTTTACTTTCTTTCTTCTGTCTTGTTATTTATTTTCCGCAACAGCAGCCGCACGATGAGGATTTGCCGCTGCCGCCTTTCAGAGCGGTACGCACGCCTTCAAGTTGACCGGTGCTGCCGAGCATCGAGTTCTTGTGGATAATGTACTCCGCATACGCCTGCATAAACTCTTTGCCGGCAGGGCGAAGGTCGAAGTCTTCCGGCTGGTCGCGAAAATGTTCACGATGCACCGCACACCAAACCAAACGTCCGTCAGTATCAATGTTAATTTTTGTAACACCGAGTTTCGCTGCCGGCAAATACTGTTTTTCATCGACACCGCTGGCATCTTTGAGTTTGCCGCCGGCTTTGTTGATACGTTCAACCCACTCGTGCGGAACACTGCTGCTGCCGTGCATCACCAGCGGAAAATTCTTCGGAACCGCCTTTTGAATTTCGGCAAGAACATCAAAGTGCAAACCCTGTTTGCCGGAAAACTTAAACGCCCCGTGCGAAGTACCGATGGCAACGGCAAGCGAATCAACACCGGTCTTGGCGATGAATTCTGCTGCCTGTGCAGGGTCGGTCAGTTTCACGCTGCCGACAATGTCTTCCTCGACACCGCCGAGTTGTCCCAATTCGGCTTCCACAACGATATTTTTGGCGTGCGCTTTGTCAACGACCCGCTTCGTGATTTCAACATTCTTCGCAAACTCTTCGTGAGAAGCGTCAATCATCACGCTGCTGTAAAAACCGCTCTCAACGCAGTCATAACAGACTTCTTCGGTGCCGTGGTCGAGGTGAACGGCAAAGATTGATTCGGGAAACACCGCATCGGCACTGCGGATAAGGGCTTCGAGCATCTTCTTATCGCTGTACGACCTGGCGCCGCGCGAAATTTGGATAATGAACGGCGCACTGACTTTGCCGTCAATGGGGTCTTCGTTCTTTCCTTTTTTACCGAGGTTTCCGCGAAACAGCCCGACGGTCTGTTCGAGGTTGTTGATATTGTACGCTCCAACGGCATATTTGCCGTAAGCGTGCTGAAACAGGTCTTTGGTGGTAACAATCATTCGTCTATCCTCAAAAGGGTTATTGTCTCGAAGGGGGTATGTCAGGAGGTTGTTCTCACTGACGGCGTTCATTATAACGGAACTCATTCTGCTGTGCAATACCTTCCGCAGCCCTTTTTTCTCCTTCAAGATACGGGTAGAATAAGTGCGGATACGCGTTGTCGGACCGAAAACTATTGTAATTTTGGTTTTTATTTGAGAATGCGAAATATAGTGAAAAATACGAAATCTTTATTTGTATTTTCCGCTTTGTTTTAATATCTCGCTTGGTTCGTATCCCCAAAAACAGCACCTCCGCATCAAACCCATAACAAAAATTTGCAACCGAAAACAATGACAATACCGCCGTTTCGCCCTATGTTTTCTCTGTGTCTTGCAGCATTTATGACCGCATCAATACTGCCGCCGAGCCTGTCTGCCGGTCAGGCGTCTCACGATGTATTGGCAACCGGTTCTGGACGCATCATTCTGTTTGCACCGGATTTCACGGTCAAATGGCAGCACCCCGCCGGTAATATCACCGAAGTTCACCGCCTTAAAAATGGAAACATTCTTTTTGCCGACGGGACTGTGAAGGAGGTTACGCCGGAGCATAAAATTGTCTTCCAGTACGTTCCGCCGGAAAAAAGGGAAGGTTCCTTTACCTGCCAGCGTTTGCCGAACGGCAACACACTCATTGCCGAAAACTTTTCCGGTCTTGTGAAGGAAATTGCCCCCGACGGGTCGGTTGCCTTTGAACTGCAAACCCGATTCAAGACAAACGACCAGCATCACCGAATGCGCTGGGTACGGAAGTTGCCGAACGGAAATTATCTCGTCTGTCATTCCGGCGACCATTTGGTTCGGGAATACACACCGAAAGGCGAAACCGTTTGGGAATATGCAACGCCGAATGTCGCTTTTCTTGCCGAACGGTTAAAGAACGGCAACACGATGATTTCATCGCTTGACCAGATTACGGAAACCGATAAGAACGGCAAGACCGTTTGGGAGTTTAAGAAATCGGATTTGCCGCAGTTGCATATCACGTCGATGTGCGGGTTTCAGATTTTGCGTAACGGTAATATCGTTATCGGCTGTTATCACGCTTACAACAAAGACGGCACAGGTGTCGGAATGTTTGAAATCACGCGGGACAAAAAACCCGTCTGGACTTATCAAAAACCAACAGGGGATAAAGTCGATATGAATATGATGGGAGTTGAGTTGCAGGAACCTCCGGCGGGCAAAAAACGTCCCTTGCACAAATCCACGCGTCAATTTTTGCAAAGGCTGCTGTAATACGGCGGTACCCTGCCCGCACCGATGATGCGGGCTAAAACGCAAGCGTACTCAACACGCTAAAATACGCAGCGCGCCGCTACCGTTTGCCGACCTCGAAGCAAGCCGTTGCATAAAACGTACTGCCTTGTTGAGGAGTGCTTTCGCACCAGATTTTACCGCCCATCAATTCGACGATTCCCTTGCAGATGGCAAGCCCTACACCGGTGCCGGAATACTCCCGCGTCGTTGAAGCATCTGCCTGTGTATAGGAATGAAAGAGACCGTTCTGCTCTTCAAGAGTCATTCCGATGCCGGTATCCCGTACGGCAAATTGAAGCATTACCATATCGCCCGGAAGAGAAACCGTTTCGCCGTCATCGGCTCTTGAACTATCCGAAATCTGAATGTCAAGAACAACATTCCCTGATGGCGTGAACTTAAAGGCATTAGAAAGCAGATGAGAGAGAACCTGTTCCAGCCGGACAGCATCGCCGATGAGTTGATTCGGTATATCTGCCGGACATTTTATCTCAAAAAACAATTCTTTCGTCTGCGCCTTCGGAAGAAATTCTTTGTTGAGGTTTTGCAGTATGTTATCAAGACAAAAAAACCGGCTCACAAAATTCAACTTACCCGATTCGAGAGACGATATTTCCAGCACGTTGTTAATCACCGATAAGAGCGATTTTGCTGCCTCTTCGGTTCTTTTAAGCCACTGACGCTGCTGCGGTGAAAGCGGCGACATCAGAACAAGATTAAGGAAACCTTGAATCGCATTCATCGGTGTCAGGAATTCGTGAGACAAGTTCGCCAAAAATTCGTTCCGCATCTGAATAGCCCGCTGGGCGGCTTTTTTCTCAATGTCTAATTGCCGATTGAGGTTATCCGCTTCCGTAATTTTCTGTTTTTGGGCTTTTTCCTCCCGCATATCTCTGGAAAATGCCGCCAGACGGTAACCGTCCTCCCAAGGGACCCGGATAAGGGTTGTTTCTACCGGAAGCGGTTCTCCTGATGCCGTTTT
>JAITOZ010000131.1 GCA_031289675.1 Planctomycetaceae bacterium | reverse complement strand
GAATTCCGCTTCAACCATCGAAAAGAAAACCTTGCCAAAATTATAAAAAAACTTATGAAAAAATAACTCTTAAACTTGTCAAGCCCCTAAAACTATAATAGTTTAACAATACCAAGTGTATGTTATGGAACCAGTCTATTGTCAATTCAGTTTTTTATTTGGGAACACGAAACATACGCAATTTTTCACATTCAAAAAAAGAACACATCTCTCCAGCGTGATTAGGACACAATGCCGGGATATATCAAAACGGCTCATTTCATTCTTAAAATGGTACATCGCCGCCGTCCTGTGAATCATAGTAATCGTCCGGCGGAGCCTGATTTCTTGATGAGGAAGACTGCTGCGGCTTTGCATAAGATGACTGCTGTGCATAACCGCCGCCATCCGACGAAGTACGGCTGCCGCTTGCTGCTCCAAGAAGCACAATCTTTTCACCGACCACCTTCAACTTGGAACGCTTCTGACCGTCAGTCTCCCACGTATCAAGTTTCAGCCGACCCTCAATAAGTATTGACGAACCCTTTTTCGTGTACTCCTGCGCAATCTCCGCCTGCCTGCCCCAAAGGGTAATATCAACAAAAGTGGCTTCATCAACCCACTCGCCCGTCGGAGTTTTACGCCGGTCATTGACAGCCAAACCTATATCGGCAACGGCAAGACCGGAAGGAATGTGCCGAATCTCAGGGTCTCTTGTGATGTTACCAACTAAAACGACGCGATTAAAACTTGCCATTGTGATATTGACATTGTAACATTGTCTTGCGCGGACATTATACCTTATGCTGGCACTTCTTCAACACCAGCAGGTACGTTCTGGACTTCCCTCGATTCGGCGGGACCTTCAGCAATAAACCCTGCTCTGGAGTGTTCGACCAACGTATCCACCAAACGGGGGTCAACGGCAAGAATCAGAAACCGCAAAATACTGTCGTTCAACTGAAACTGTCGTGTAATGTCCTTGATGATGGACGGGTCAGTGCGGAAATACGCAAGCCAATAGGTGCCGCGGCGGTGTCCTTTGACCGGATATGCCAACTTTCGTTCATCCCAAAGCCGCGAAAGCAGGACTTCACCGCCCAACTGTTCGATAACACCGGCGATTTGGCTTGAAATGTCCTCCGGTCCCTTGGCATAGAGATCTGAATCGAAAATAAACAACCCTTCGTAAACGTTTTTTACCATAATTTTGGGGTTCTGGTTCGAGTAAATCGAGTTTATTTTTTGTTAGTGTTTGTTGTTCTAATGTTACTGCTTAAATCTGTGCTGCTAATTATATTTGTTCATTGCTTCGGCGATACCGCTTTCAATCCAGCATATAGCAGCATCGGCGGCGACTTTGACCGCAACGTCCCAATCCGGTCTTTCCTTTTCCGTAAAATTCATCAATACGTAATCAGCGGCATCCATTTGACCGGGCGGCTGCCCGATGCCGATACGCAGTCTTGACACTTTTTCCGTGCCGAGTACTCTCAATATGTCTGCCAGTCCTTTTTGCCCGCCGCTGCTTCCTTCGCACCGCAGCCGCAACTTACAAAACGGCAAATTCAAATCATCGCAAACAACGAGTATGTCCTCGGCAGGCGTTTTGTAAAACCTTACAGCTTCGCCGGCACTCAAACCGCTGCGGTTCATAAAAGTTGTCGGGGCGAGCAGTAAAACCGGTTCGCCTCTTTTGTCCCGAAAGTCTGCCGAATCAGCGTGAAATCTTGACTTCACGGTAGCATCCGGCAAACGACTCGCTAATTCAGCAAGCACCATATAACCGGCATTATGCCGCGTCATACGGTATTTTGTTCCCGGATTACCGAGACCGATGACCATCTTCATAACTGCATAATATCGTAACGGCAGCCAGCCGGATGCAGTACACGAATTAATCTTTTATCTCTCATCTTCTTCGTTTTCTTCGGCTTTCTTGCGTCCGATAACTTCCGGTTCGGCTCCGCCTGCGGCTCCCGCCTCTTCTTCGGATTCTTCAATCGGAGCGGCACAACTGACGACCAACGTCTCACCGTCAATAAGCGGCATAACGCCTTTGGGGAACCCAATATCTTTAATGTGGATTGCCTGACTGAATTCGAGGTGATTGATGCTCACTTCAATTTTTTCCGGCACCGCACTGGCTTCACACTCAAGTTCAAGCGTATGGAGAGCGTGTTTGACCACACCGCCCTCTTTTGTTCCGGGGGCTTCACCCCGCAGTTCAACGGCAACAGCGACCCGGACTTTTTCGTGTGCGCCGACCCGCGCAAAGTCAACGTGCAAAATCCCGCTGCCCCAAGTATTCCACTGGACTTGTTTTATAAATGCCGATTCGCTGACATCACCGGTCAACGCAACGAAATGGTTGCCGTGCCGGACGACCGTTTCAATCTCTTCACTTTTGAGTGAAAGACTTTTCGGTTCCTGCTTATGTCCGTAAAGGACGGCTGGAACGATACCTGTATTCCGCAAACGGCAGACTCTCCTCTTACCGTGAGTGTCCCGTAACTTGACCGACAAAGAGTGTACTTTCGCCATAATTCACCGTTTTTTATAAAAAACTGCTGAATTGATATTGTGCTGTTGATATTATTGCAAGGTATTATTACACCTATTGCCGAATTTTCAAGCCCCCCCGCCCCTAATCCGTTTTCCGGGTCGGGCTTCGCTTTCTTCGATAATCCGCAGAAACAAGTCTTCGAGAGTCGTCGAAGGATTACCGCTGTAAAGCAGTTTCGCATTTTTATCCTCTTCGATAACTCTCAGAATCTTCTGTTTCGATTCCTCGCTTAAATTAGCGGTGCGGACTTCAAATTCATCGGAAACCTTTAAGAGGTCATCGACTCTGCCGAGTTCTTTCAGTTCCCCCTGATACAGGATTCCGATGCGGTCGCAGACATCCTGAACATCGGCAAGGAGGTGCGAAGACATTATAATTGTCTTGCCCTGCTTTTTGAGGTCGAGGATAAGGTCTTTCATATTGCGGGTTCCTATCGGGTCGAGACCGCTGGTCGGTTCATCGAGGAGTATCAAATCGGGGTCGTTTATCAATGCCTGCGCCAAACCGATGCGCCGTGCCATACCTTTGGAATACTCCCGCAGTTGCCGTTTTTTAGCCGATTCGAGACCGACCATACTTATCAGTTGGGCAACCCGCTGGCGGCGGACAGCACCGCTTAAACTGAATAGCCGACCGTAAAAGTCGAGTGTTTCTTCCGCATTGAGAAAGCGGTAGAGATACGACTCTTCGGGCAGATATCCGATTCGGGCATTTTTGCTGACATCGGAGGCGGGTTTGCCGAGCATCAGAATATCGCCGCCGGTGGGGAATAGCAAGCCGAGCAGCAGTTTGATGGTGGTGGTTTTACCGGAGCCGTTCGGACCGAGCAGTCCGAACACTTCGCCTTTGTGGACTTGCAGGTCGAGGGCTTTGAGAGCGCGGACTTTTTGTCTGCCCCAAAAATCCCGATAGATTTTGGTGAGGTTCCGGGTTTCGACAACAGTTTCAGGAGTGTTACTCATCGCACCTTAACAAAAAACGGAAGAATACTACGTAAATACTTCAGCCCATTGTAAAACATTTTGAAGTTGTTGTAAAGCGGGTTGGTTACAATTCTCTCTTTTTTGCAAAATAGATCTACGGATACGGATAATGAACGGTTTCAGTTTATTTTTGCGTTTCCTCCTGAAACTTTTTCAGCAGATTTTTCGTCACGTTTCCGGGAACACCGCTGCCGATGATGCGTCCGTCAAGTTTGACCGCCGGTATCAATTCCGCCGCACTGCCCGTTAAAAAACATTCGTCCGCCGTGTAAATATCGTGCCGGGTCATCGGCGCAACCCTCACCTTGATTCCGGCACATTCGGCAATTTCCAGAACAGCCCGGCGCGTGATGCCTTCAAGAATACCCGCCTCGGCAGGCGGCGTGTGAAGAATATCCTTTTTGTAAATAAATATGTTATCGCCGCTGCATTCCGCAACTTCACCCTTTGCGTTGAGCATCAGTACCTCAATACAGCCGGCTTGATGTCCTTCAATCTTTGCCATAATGTTGTTGAGATAATTGAGCGACTTGACCTGCGGACTCAACATCCCCGGATTGGTGCGGACGGTCGAAGCCGTTACAATTTCCAATCCCCTTTCGTAAAACTCCTTCGGATACAAAGCCAATTCGGCGGCGATAATAATGACCTTCGGTTCGCTGCAAAGGTGGGCATCAAGTCCCAGCGTGCCGCTGCCTCTTGTAACGATAAGACGGATGTATGCGTCTTTCAGGTTATTGATTTGAAGCGTTCCATTGACCGCCTGCTCCATTGCGTCCTTTGTCATTGGAATTTCGAGAAAAAGACTCTTCGCAGAGTCCCAGAGCCGGTCAAGATGCTGCCGATGCCGAAACACCTTGCCGTTGTAAGCCCTCATTCCTTCAAAGATACCGTCGCCGTAAAGGAAACCGTGGTCGAAGACGCTGATTTTGGCGTTGTCATTGTCAAAAAACTGTCCTGAAATGTAGATGAGCATTGCGGAATTATCGTGTAATCATTTCCTTCGGTATTCTATATTGTCCGCTGCCGTTGTCAAGAGGTTTGACACTAATACCTTGACATTACTGCTGTCATCAGATAGACTAACCCGCCAGAGTTTCGGTTGTTATGAACGACCAAATTGAAAGAATGGCAACCGATTTTTCCCTGTCTCACAGCATCCGAATTTGCAGACAACTGACAGAGTTGTCTCACTCCAATTTTGCACCGGCATTTGCGTTACTGCCGCCGGACAAAAGGCTGGCAATGCAAATTCTCTATGCCTATACCCGATTCACGGACGATTTGATTGACCTGCCGGATTTTGACCCGCACACCGGTCAGGAAATTCCCATTAGTGTCCGGCGAAAAAAGCAGAAAATGAATCAGTGGGCTGCGGTACTCGAAGCCGTTTTGGGAAACATCGGCGGTGAAAACGGACGCGTTGCCGATGCAAACGATATAAAAACATTTCAACAGATTGCTCACGAGTTTCCGAATTGCGGCGGTCTCGTCCTGCTGCCCGCTCTGAAAATGATTGTCGACACGTTCGGTATTCCCCGTGAACCGCTCTTTCATTTACTTGACGGCATAGAACAGGATATTGATCCGAAACCTTTTGAAACTTTTGACGATTGTGTCGAATACTGTCATCAGGTTGCGACTTCGGTCGGTTTTGCATCGCTAGCCGTTTGGGGAACGAATGTTCCTTTGTTTTCCGATAATGTTATCAGAGCCGCCAAAGCGTGCGGTGTCGCTTTTCAATGGACGAATATTATTCGGGACTTGCTTGAAGACTACAAGCAAGGACGTATTTACCTGCCGCAAAGCGAATTGCAGCGGTTCGGATTAACTCCGAACCAATTCGGCTCTCTCGTTAACCGGAGTGAATGGAATGCCCAAAAGATTATGCCGAAACAACTGGACGCAAACGGCAAATTTGAGTTCAAACATTATGTTGAAGAAATGGAGCATCAGGAAGAAAAATTTGCAAAACTAATTCTGCACGAATTGAACCGCTGCGAGGTTTATTACGAGAATTCAGTGCCTCTTTATAACCTGATTCACCGCAACAGCAGGCGTATGTTCGGACTGATGTGGAACCGATATTATGCTCTGTTTCGTATGATGAAAAGACATCCGCTTCTTATGACAACCGGTGCGCGGGTTCGGCTGTCGGACTGCCGCAAGGCACGTTTGTATTTTCATTGGCGTTTTATGCCGTGCCTGCGGTTGAAGTGATTGGGATTGAAAATAAACCGTAATAAACCGTTGTTGTGGTATCAATGAACGCTGCACGGATACCGTCCCGATATATCAATCCCTATACTGATATATGCTCAACACGCCTTCACTTTTCGATGATGAACCCGAAGAGCCGGTACTTCCGCCTTGGGAAATGGATGACCTGAAAAACCGGAAAATCGCCAAAGTGGTCTTTCCCGGCGGATACAATGCCGCTCTCGATTATCTTGTTCCCAATCATCTTGCCGGTGAAATTGAACCCGGTATGCGTGTTGCCGTTCCGCTTGGGAAAAGCAG
>JAITOZ010000225.1 GCA_031289675.1 Planctomycetaceae bacterium | reverse complement strand
CTTAAAATGGCAGCAAAATGGGCAAGATAGACAATCGTGGTGATATGGGGGGGGGGGGAGAGAAGTCCCGTTCAGCAATCTTCGCTCCTGCAAAAAATCAGAAAGGAGTTTCACCGTCTAATGCAGCGCGGAATCTCCTTCCAAAAAGGATTAGCATACCTTGACCGCCGCCGGCTGGGAATGTCGGTAGAGGAATACAGATGGTACGCTTTTAACAACCGATGGCGTAAACAGATTTTTCTGGATGAAAACCAAAAAGTACGTCTTCCTAACATCGAATACTGCTTCGTTAACGGCTGCAATTTCCGTTGTGAACACTGTCATACTTTCAGCCCCTTTCGGCAAGGAATCAGTCCCAAAGACGAGGTCATTGATTCTCTTCGGCATTGGGGGCAGCGTTTGTTTCCGCAGGAAGTCCGCTTACTCGGCGGTGAGACTTTTTTACATCCGCACATTGCTGAAATTGCGGCGGCGGCAAAAGCAGCATTTCCTGATGCTAAAACCGTTATCTATACCAATGGGAGTCTGATATCGAATATTCAGAATTCCAAGTTACAAGCCATTCATGATATTGGAGTGCTTATACGTATTTCAAAACACATGGACACTCCTGACTATAACCGCGGGATACAACAATCTATTTTGCGGTTACGCGAATTCCAAGTCTCCTACGAGGTTCTGCCCAGCAATATACACTGGCGAACCTGTTATGGTATCGACAGGCAAGGGGTTCCGGTTCCTGCTCAAAGCCGTAATCTCGAATCAACGTTCTGTCATTGCGGGGCTAAATACTGTCCGGCAATTCATAGGAATTCTCTGTATTTTTGCTCTCATTTAGAAAATACCATTCGTGCATTTCAAGAGGGAGCCATCGGTCTGGAGTGGCATCAAGTATTGAAACACCAGCCTGTCACGTTGGAAAGTACGCCGCAGGAGATACTCCATTATCTGCGCGGCGGAGCGATGGCAGAGTGCAGCATTTGTCCCGAAAAACCGGAACTCACTGAAGCCCGGCAACTCACCGGCGAAGAAGTCCGGGTGATTAAAGAACGCATCCGGGAGGAGAAGCGAAAGGCAGCGTAAGAACAATGCAAATCATCATACAGGCTGGAGGAAAAGGAACACGGCTCGAAGGCTTGACGCGAAACAAGCCGAAGTGTCTCGTGCCGGTTAATAATCTGCCGATTCTGTTTTATATTCTTCGGCAATTCAAGGAAGCCGATTTCACTATCATCGCCGATTACAAAGCCGATGTCCTCAGCAAATACCTTGCCTGTTTTGGAAAAGATTATCGTTATAAAATCGTTACACCCCGCGGACAGGGAACGATTGCCGGTATCAAAGAGGCACTTCAGCCGCTTGCGGAGAACGAACCGTTTATGCTCATTTGGAGCGACCTGATGCTTGCTGAAAACTTTACAATACCCGATGTGCCGGGAAATTACATCGGTATTGCCGGGGATTTCGAGTGCCGATGGGCTTATCGGGCAGGGCAGTTTATCAGAGAAGCGTCAAAGACGGACGGTGTGGCTGGCTTATTCATTTTTGCAACGAAAAATCACTTACAGGATATTCCCGAAGAGGGCGCATTTGTCCGGTGGCTGCAAACACAGTCCATTCCTTTTGAGCGGTTAGAATTGACCGGTACGAAGGAGATAGGCACGCTCATTTCTTATACCGATAATAACGATACGCCGTGCTGCCGGCCGTTCAATGCCATCTCCATTGACGGCGGTATTGTCGTTAAACGACCGGTTAGCGAGCAAGGGCGAAAAATTGCGGCGGACGAAATTGCTTGGTACAAGACTGTGCGGGAACTCGGTTACGAATTCATACCGGAAATTTTAGCATACGAACCGCTGACGATGCGGCGGGTTCAGGGCAAAAACATTTGGGAATACGATTGTCTGACCCGGTCGCAGAAAAAGCAGATGCTTGCCAAAATCATCGGGGCATTAAAAGAACTCCACAACCTCGTTCCGCCGAAACCGGTATCGGAAGACGATGTCAAAGCCAATTACTTTGACAAAACGTTTGAGCGTCTCGAAAAGGTTCGGAAATTAATTCCCTTTGCCGAGAAAGAATTTATCCGCATCAACGGCAGATACTATAAAAACGTTTTTTTTGATAAAGAGACGTTCGGTAAAGTATGGAAACTGCTGATACCGAAAGAATTCAAACTGATTCACGGCGACTGCACGTTTTCTAATATGATGTTCGATACGTTCAATATGAAGACGGTGTTAATTGACCCGCGCGGTTATTTCGGCAATACGAAATTGTACGGAGATGCGGATTACGATTGGGCAAAACTTTATTACTCGATAAAAGGGAGTTACGACCAGTTTAACCGGAAAAAATTCACGCTCGACATTCGCGCTAATGACGTTGAACTGGCAATCAAGACGAATGATTGGGCGGATATGGAGGAGTTTTTTTTCGATTTCATACCGGGTACCGGCAGAAACAAAATCCGGATACTTCATACGGTGATTTGGCTTTCGCTGACAACGTATTGCTGGGAGGATTACGATTCTATCTGCGGTGCCTTTTACAACGGCGTAGTGCAGTCGGAGATACTTGAAAATTGAGCATAACCGCAACAGATGTAACACAACCAATGTTGACATTATCCCCTTTGCCGAAAACGTGGCTGCTGGATGTGGACGGAACGATAGTGCGGCACAACGGCTATCTTTTCGGCGGCGATACATTGCTCGACGGGGTCAAAGATTTTTTTGCTAAAATACCGCCGGAAGACACCATCGTACTGCTGACGGCACGAACCGAATCCGACCGGAAAAATTTGGAAACGTTTTTATCCGCAAACGCTGTCCGGTACGATGTCATCGTTTGCGGTTTGCCGGTTGGAGAGCGGATACTCATCAACGACCGCAAACCGGGCGGACTGCCGACGGCTCACGCCGTCAACAAAGAAAGAGACGCTAAACTTAACACACAATGGAAAATAGATGAAAATCTTTGAGAATATCAAGAATGAAAAGGGACGAACCGTCAAACTATTCGGCTGGGAAATCTTTGCCTCCGAAAAAAGAAAAGCAGAGGAAGCGAAATCAGACGGGTTTATCACTCGCCAAACGATAACGAAACGGTTCTTCGGCGGTATTGTGCAAAAGGTCTCTCAAGAGGCACACATTCTATCACGTGGTGATATATTTGGTCAGATGAATGGAGTGAAAGAAACGTTTTTTTGCGGGCTTCCGGTTATAAAAAAGGTTCGGACAAATACACATCACAAGAGTTATTTTTTCAACCGGCACATAAAAACGGCGGATATTCAACAGCGTCTATGGGAGAAATACGCCCCCCGTTTTAATGACTATGATGATATTTATATTCTGCATACCAATATGGGGGAGGCTAGTTTAGTATTGGCACATCGGTTCAACGCTTATCTTGCTCACAACGGCAGTAAGAACCCGCTCTTTATTACAACAAAAAAATATCACCAAGATTTGCTCCAAATGTTTGTGCCGGAAATTCCCTCAATCGAAATACAGGAGATAGCCGCTTGCCCTATTTTTCAGCCTCGATATACGTCATTAGGTCATCACCGTTTTTTCAATCTGGCTCCGTCTGAATACTGGGCTGCCCACTTGCCGCGGTACTTTGATACAGTCTATGACTATCATTTTTTTGAAAACGGCTTCAAAGTCATTTTCGGATTAAAGCAGGAAAATACGTCTTGTACGTTTCCCCGCATCCTCTCCTCTGTTCAGAATTCGATGTTGGACAAGACTGGCTCTATGGGTTTGATGCTGGACAATTTCGTATTCCTCGCCCCTTTTGCACAAACATACGCTCCGTATCCGACCGATTTCTGGCTTGAGTTATGCCGTCTTTTGTGCAAAAACGGAATTGACGTTTTTTTGAATCTTGCTCCTTCCGACCCGAAGGAGGAGTACAGTGAATTATTGAAACAGGGGCTTTGTAAATCGTGTAGTCTTTCGCTTGCAGAGGCTTATGCGCTCGCAAAAAAGTCGAAGAGCATCATCGGACTTCGCAGCGGACTGATGGACTTGTTCACGTTGACTCAGGTTCCTATGTATGTCATTTATACACGTACACCATGGCAGAGGATGTGGAGATTGTACGGTAATGTTTCTCCTCCGACAGAAAGATTTATTTCAATAGATACTCTTGTCAAAATGCCCGGCGTGAATCCCGGCATTATGATGGAATACAATACGGAAAAAATGTCATCCGAAGAAATACGCCGAAACATTTTGGATGCACTCATCCCGGAACGGGAACATACAACCCCTCGCTGACGCAGCGGGTTATTGTTCAACACCGCACGCCCTAGTTTTTCCGGTACCGCACCGCACCGGTACTGCCGGAAACCGGCGGTGCCGGATTATAGCCGGCGTTGTTTAGAATTTGCTCCGCTGTAATTCTCTGCGCATTGTCCGCAGACACTGCCGCCGGAATGGGCAACGCGGAAAGCGGGACAAGCGGCTGAAAAGCATTGTTCGGCGGATTGAGTGCCGGAGAATTGAGCGTTCTTGCCGTAAATAAATCGTCTATCACCGGTTTGACCGGTTCAAGCACGGAATGGGGAATCTCCGCCTCCTGATTTTTCGCTGCCGTAAAATCACTTACCGATTGGCTTACCGATTGAAAGACGTTCTTGAACGTTTCCGCCTGGACCGGTAAGTTCTTTGTTATTCCCTGAACAATCGTCTCTTTCAGATTGTCCGTAACGCTTTCCGTAACCTCTTTTGTTGTTCCGTTCCACCAATTCGCAACAGCATCGAACAACGAATGAGACAAGGATTGCGAAGATGTCTCGGCTTTCGGGTTTAGAACGGCATCCGGCGATGCGGTGTTTTGTCCTTGTGCCGCCGCACCGGTACCGGTTTGCACATTAAACTTATCGAGTTGTTCCCGCAGAAGTTCATAACTGTCTTTCGGCACAAAGGCACTGGTCTTCGTAATCAACGTGATAAAATACTGCCCGCTTTGCGATTGAAACACGACGCTTCGGCTTGCCTCGCTCAACATTACCGCGAAGAATGTCAACACCATACAAATTAAAACCGCTTTGAGAAAACCGAGACCGCCGCCGAGCAGTTTGTTGAGTCCTTCCAAATGCAGTTGTTTCACGAACGTTTCGAGAACAGTACGAAAAAAGCGGACGGCAGCCAGCGTGATGACAAACAGTACCGCCATCGCCCCGACTTGGTTCCACGGCTCTTCGGCAGGAATAGACGGCGCAATGATAAAAGCGAATCGGGAAGCAACGAGCCAGCATACGAAGTATGAACCGACGGAAACGATTTGCGAAATCATTCCCTTCCAGACACCCCGCAGTGTCAGGGCAATGAAAACGGTAAAAACAATAATATCAAAAACGCTCATCGGAGAATGGAAAATGCAAAATGTGAAATGAAAAACGAAAAACGAAAAACGAGTACACGGGCGGGAGGTGTTCGCCCATCGGTATTAACTTAACGGGATACGGTAAAGTGCGGTAAGAAAATCGGAGACATTTTTGTACAGTACGAAAAACTGCCGACCTTCGTACAACCTCTGCGGCAATGTATTCAAAGGCGCATATTAACCAAATCGCCGCAGCAGTGCAAGACATCTTTTTTCAACCGGCACTTGCAGAGCAAACTTTCCTCTTTCAATGCAGAATGAAATATGATATACTTCAACGTTCCACTACTTCCTGTTTTTACCGATTCAATGAAAATATCGACCAAAGGACGTTATGCGCTGCGGATGATGCTTGATTTAGCCGAGCATCGGCAAGACGGATTTGTTGCCTTGAAAGATATTGCCGAACGTCAGAACATCTCCAAAAAATATTTGGAACAGATAGTAACGTTGCTTAATAGAGCAGATGTCTTACAGACGAACCGCGGCTCACAAGGCGGTTACCGTTTGGCGAAACAGCCGCACAAATATACGGTCGGCAATATTTTGCGCATTACCGAAGGCAGCATTTCGCCGATAGACGGTCT
The DNA here is from genome assembly GCA_031289675.1 of Planctomycetaceae bacterium. Taxonomy (GTDB): domain Bacteria; phylum Planctomycetota; class Planctomycetia; order Pirellulales; family Thermoguttaceae; genus WRKP01. Next base: position 13,504 of record JAITOZ010000225.1, on the reverse strand, counting down.
CGCCAACCCGCACAAAGCGGGTGAAAGCGATGCAACGGCGATGACCATCGGGGTTTGGCGGGGTTTGGAGAAAGTGATTACTAATTACCTCGACAATATGACGCTCCAAGACGTTTTGGATAAGTACGGCACTTCAGGAATGTACGATTATTCGATTTAGATTGGACGGAATGTAACTTGCCTTCGGAAATAAAACAAGCCCGGCGGCTTGCAAAGTCGTTGCACTCATTGCAACCCGGTAATCTGCGTGAATCAACGTGAATTAGATTGTAATGCTCCGAATCAATACCCGAACCGGCAATGCTGCTCAACAGACAGCGTCCGAACAAATCCGGCAACTGCGTGTGAAGTTAAGCCCCAATGGTAACATCGTTAGTGAAGCGGGCAGGAAACGCACCGTTGAAATCTTCGGTGAACCGCTGACACCGCAGCAGGTCGCCGAAAGAATTTGTAACGATATTAAGACCAGCGGTCTGCCGGCAGTCCTTGAATACGGCGAAAAAATAGACGGCGTAAAACTCACTGCCGAAACGCTGCGTGTACCGGCTGACGAATTACATCAGGCACATAAAAAAGCGGATGCGTCATTCCTCGCCGCTGTGAAAAATATCCGGCAAAACATTGTTGAATTCCAATCGGCAATTCTGCACAAAGATGTCCGTATCGAACGTCCGGGCGGCTATCTCATCGAAAGATACCGCCCGCTGAAACGTATCGGTATCTGTGTACCGGGAGGAGCGGCAGCGTATCCGTCAACGGTTTTAATGACTGCCGTACCGGCGCAGGTTGCCGGTGTACCGGAAATTGCGGTAACAGCACCGCCGACAAAGTACGGGGCGTATAATACGGATATGCTTGCCGTTTGTTACGAACTCGGCATCACGGAAGTCTATCGGCTCGGCGGAGCGCAAGGCGTTGCGGCGTTGGCATATCTGTATAACGTTGATAAAATTGTCGGTCCCGGTAATCTGTTTGTTGCGTTAGCGAAACGCTTGGTGTTCGGCGATACCGGAATTGATTCGATTGCCGGTCCGAGTGAAGCCGTTATTATCGTTGACCAAACGGCAAATCCGCTCTACACCGCTTATGATATGCTTGCCCAAGCCGAACATTCGCCCGGAGCAAGTATCCTTATCGGCTGGGATGCCGATATTCTCGACCGGACTGTTGAGGCGATTGAGGAGCAGTCGGCGAAAATTGAGCGGGGCGGTTTAGCCCGTCAAAGTCTTGAAACATTTGGAGCGGTGATTCAGGTTGCCGATGCCGAAGAAGCGTGCCGCTTGACGAACGAAATTGCGCCGGAACATTTACATATTGTAACAGAAAATGCAGAGTCAGCGGCGGAGCAGATATTTTGTGCGGGAGCGGTTTTTTTGGGAAATTATACGCCGGTGGCTGTCGGCGATTATGCCGCAGGACCTTCACACGTTTTACCGACGAGCGGGACGGCAAGGTTCACGAGCGGTTTGACGTGTAACGATTTTCTGCGGGCAAGTAGTCTTTTATCGTTTGACAAATCGGGCTTGCAAAATCTTTCCGCCGACATTGCGGTACTGGCAAACAAAGAGGGCTTGACTGCTCACCGGGACAGCGTATTGAAAAGAATCAATCAAGACTAAACGTACAGCATCATTCACTGTACTTTGCGTTTGAACACAGGAACGGGGGGGCGCAATCCCATTGGTAGAGTGGGCTTATCATAAAGTTATTTGTCTCTGTGCCGCTTCGGCAAACGTCAGTATATTTTCGAGCGGCGTGTCGCCTTCGACCGAATGAGACGGCGAAAAAATATAACTGCCTGCCGCACCTGCCGACAGCAGCCGCTGCGACTCCGCTAACACCTCCGCCGGTGTTCCAAACGGCAATAACCGCTGCATTGATAAACCGCCGTGAAACGTGAGTCTGCCGCGGTACTGCTCCAGCAGCGAATACACGTCCATCACTTCAGGCTGAAACGGATTAAACGAATTTAATCCAATCGCAATCAAATCGTCAAACAATTCGTCTGTATCGCCGCAACTATGTATCATCACATACTTGCCCGCCTCGCGCACACGCCGGTACATCCGTTCCAAGCGGGGAAAAATAAACTTCTTCCAATGTTTATAGCCCATAATCAAACCGTGCTGCTGTCCCCAATCATCGCCGAAATAGACCGCATCAATATCGTACTCCAACGCCTTGTCAATCTGCGCTAAATTGTAATCGCATACCGCATCAAGAAGCGTATGGGCAAACGCCGGCTGGAGAACCATATCCATCAAAAAATTCTCCATTCCCCGCATTGTCCAAGCCCGTTCGTAAAGCGAAAACCCGATTTGAAAGCAGCGGAACAGAGCCGGTTTCGCCGCCGTTTCGCTTTCAATATCCGCAAAGTACCGCTCGTCCTTCGGGTCGGGAAACGTGTAACCGGCAAGCGTCGGTTCCGGTAAAACAGGCTCCGTAACGTTGCCGATGTCCTTGTCAATCGTTCTGTCCCAAATAACGCCGAACACATCGCGGAATAGGTCATTGCCCAAGTCGTCAAAGAAGCCGATGTCGCTGCCCAGGTTGAGAATGTGATTTCCCAAAACGGTATCGAGGTCATCACTGCCGTAATGACGCTGCAATACTTCCTTCGGCTCTTTGGTGAACTTGAATGACCAAGGCGTGTACGGCGGTCTCCTGCCGTCTAAAACCAGTTTAATGACTTCACGTTGGGTTATCATAGTTGAAAAATGCGGTGTCAACAATAAGAATGTTCTAAAAAGGCAGTCCCGCGCGCTGCTAATCTTCTTTAGCGGTGCGTATAATTTCATCAACCGAGGTGATTCCCCGAAAAACTTTGCGCCAGCCGTTTTCGCGCAGAGTCATCATTCCGTCTTTGCGGGCTGCCGCCTTGATTTCATTGACCTGCCGACCGGCACTCGCCAGCAGCCGCACATCCTCCGTTGCCGTTAATAATTCGTATATCGCCACACGACCGCTGTAACCTGTGTTGCGGCACTCCCGACAGCCGACCGGACGGAAAATGTCGATGTTCTCGTCAAGCAACTGTTGAAACGGAAAATCCTTCGGCATCTCTGCCGGTATCGGCTCAAACTTCTCCTTACAATGCGGACAAAGTTTGCGCACAAGACGCTGCGCCATAATACCTTCAACCGTCGTCCCAATCAAAAACGGTTCAACTCCCATATCGCTCAACCGCATAAAGGCACCGGCAGCATCATTAGTGTGCAGCGTACTAAAAACCAAATGCCCCGTCAACGATGCCTGTATCGCATTTTCCGCCGTTTCCAAATCCCGGATTTCGCCGACCAGCACCACATCGGGGTCGTGACGGAGAATAGCACGAAGGCTTGCCGCAAACGTCATTCCGACCTTGGCGTGTACCTGTATCTGATTGATGCCGTCCAGTTGATATTCTATCGGGTCTTCGGTCGTGATAATTTTTGTTGCTTCATCTTTGATTTCGTTTAAGGCACTGTAAAGCGTTGTCGTCTTTCCCGAACCGGTCGGTCCTGTAACCAACACAATGCCGTGCGGCTTTTTAATCAGTTGCGTAAACTGCTCGTAAATGTCTTCGTCCATTCCGACACCGCGGAGCGTAAAGTCCATCCGGTCTTTATCGAGAATACGCATCACAATGCCTTCACCGTGCAGCATCGGGATAATCGACAAACGCAAGTCAATTTCCCGTCCCTGCACTTTGAGTTTAATACGCCCGTCTTGCGGTACTCTTTTTTCGGCAATGTTCAGATGTGCCATAATTTTCAGCCGGCTGACGATTGCCGACTGAAAACGGTTGATTTCCGGCGGCATCGGCTGCGTTTGCAGAATACCGTCAATGCGGTAACGGATTTTGATGCCGTGTTCTTGGGACTCAATATGAATATCGCTTGCTTTGGCTTCGACGGCTTCGGTCAGAATTTCATTGACAAGGCGAACGACAGAGGCTTCCTGTGCGAGTTGAGCATCGCCGCTCTGGTCCCAGTCAACGTCATCGAGAACTTCGACCCCGTCTTCGCCGGTAACTTGTGCCATTAGACCGTCAATCGTTTCGGCACCGACTCCAAAATGCGACTTGATAAGTTTTCCGAGTTCGGCGGGCAGAGCCAAAACGGGAACGACGGGCTTTCCAACGGCGGCGGAAACGGCATCGAGGCTTTGCAGTTCAAAGGGATTGGCAACGGCAACGAGCAATGCTCCGCTGTCTTGACAACCTAACGGAAACACGCCGTATTTGTGTACAAGTTTTGCAGGAAAGCCGTTGAGTATGTCTGCGTCTGCTTCGGTTTTAGCGAGGTCGGCGAGTTGTATTTTAAGGCTGACGGCGAGACATTGAAAGGCTTCACTTTCACTGCGGACACCGAGCGACGGCAGGACAGACGCAAGCGGCTGCCGATGGCGGAGTGTCTCCTTAATGATTTGCAGTTGCGTTAAGTTATAAGCCGCAATGCCGTCCGTATCGCTGCATACAAGCATAGAGTACCTAATCTACCAGAGACGGCAGAAAATACAAGACGGATACGGTAAGATGTCCGCAGCAAAAGTATCCGCGGAATGTGATACAATGGAACCGCTGTCATTCTGTCCCGTATTAAAGTAAAAATGCAATCCAAGCGAAAAGGAATGGTTCTGTTTTTTGTCAGTATCGTTATTGCGATGCTGGCAGCCGCCGCCGTGATGCTCCTGCGGCTGACCAATACAGACAATCAAACCGCCGTACTGCACGGAAACCGGATTCAATGCGACCAACTCGTTCTCTCCGCGGTTACGTATTTGACGGTCAATAAGGAAAACGCAGAACAAGGCAAAATCGAAATCCTCAAACCTTTTGAAGTATTCCCCGGCGGATACTTTGTTATTGATTCACAAGAAAAAGAATCAGACGAGCCGAATGAATCAGAAAAACCGGATGAGCCGAACAAGACGAATGAGAATAATACCGTACGCAGCATATCGTATCGGTTTCACATCTCCGCCGTCCTAACCGGCAGTACGTTTCAGAGTAAAGCCGCCGCCGTCATTGACTATTCCCAAAAACCGCCGAAAGTAATCCAATGCGTTTTCCAATAAACCTAGCCTGCCGGATGGCACAGTACATTGCGGGCAAAAAAATCTTTGCCGTCCAAAAGTTCCCGCTGGTCTTAATGCTTGAACCGTTACACCGCTGTAATCTCCGCTGCGGCGGCTGCGGCAGAATTCGGGAATATGCCGATACGCTGAATCAGGAATTGAGCGTTGAAGAATGTATTGACTCGGTCAAGGAATGTGATGCGCCGATAGTCAGTATTTGCGGCGGCGAACCGCTGATTTATAAAGGTATTGCCGAACTCGTGGACAAAGTTTTGCAACTCGGTAAGTATATCTATTTATGTACGAACGGTCAACTTTTGGAGGAAAAACTCGGTCTCTTTGAGGAACTGGCGAAAACGAACCGGCTGGTAAAACAACGTGTGTTTTGGAATGTCCATCTGGACGGCACGGCAGCACAGCACGACTCCATCACCGGACAGGCAGGTTCATTCGCTAAGGCTCTTGCCGGTATTGCGGCGGCAAGACGTGCTGGTTTTTACGTTTATACAAACTCAACGTTATACAAGCAATCAAGTGTCGATGATCTGCTTGCTCTTGCCGAAGTGCTTTCGGAACGAAAAATTGACGGAATGATGATTGCCCCCGGTTACGGTTACGATGTATTGCAAAGTGACGTTTCTTCGCTATCAGAGAACGAATTCTTTCTGACCCGCCGTGAAACATATAAAATGTTTCAGGAAATACGCTGGAGGATGCGCCGTTTTCGTTTGACGGCAACACCGGTTTATTTCGATTTTCTTTGCGGAGAGCGGGACTTACCGTGTGCGGCTTGGGCCAATCCGACGCGGAATATCAAGGGTTGGAAGGGACCTTGTTATTTGATTACGGACAAACACTACGCCGGATACAGGGAACTCATAGAACAGACGGATTGGACGAATTTTGGTTTCGGCAGGGATGACCGCTGTAAGGATTGTCTGATGCACTGCGGTTACGAGCCGGCGGCGGTATTATTCGGCAATCGTTTTCGGGACTTGATACGCACAGCCCTTTGGCAGTTACAGTAATGAAAAAGAGAAATGCCCGCCGCTAAAACTTGATAAAAAACGCCGTGCCGGTATAATGGGAGGCTATGCGCAAGTTACTCGATGAAACCCTCGCCCGCTTTGAAGAACTCGAAGGGCAAATGACTGATCCCAATGTGCTGGCGGACTCCAACCGGATGCAGCACGTCGCCCGCGAACACGGTACTCTCGCAAAAACGGCAACAAAATACCGCCGCTTCAAGCAACTCAACGCACAGATTGAAGAAGCAGGCGAACTCATCAAAGGCGGAGACCCCGAACTCAAAGAACTCGCCGAACTCGAATTACCTGCTCTCAAAGAAGAACGGGAAGTCCTCTGGAACGAACTCCTCGATTCGACCATCGGCGGTGCTGATGCCAATCGGGCAAATCTTGTCTTGGAAATCCGTGCCGGTACCGGCGGTGATGAAGCGGCTCTTTTTGCGCGGGACTTGTACGATATGTACAAACATTATTGCGAAGCCCAAGGTTGGAAAGTTGAAATCTTATCCTACAACGCAACGGAACTCGGCGGTTTCAAGGAAATGGTCATCGGTGTGGACGGCGAAGGCTGTTTCCGGCAACTGCAATTTGAAAGCGGCGGACATCGGGTTCAGCGTGTTCCTGAAACAGAAGCCAAAGGACGAATTCATACCTCGGCGGCAACGATTGCGGTGATGGCGGAACCCGAAGACGTGGAAATTGATTTGAAGCCGGAGGATTACCGCAAGGATTTGTATTGTTCGAGCGGACCGGGCGGGCAGCACGTCAACAAGACATCGTCGGCGGTGCGTTTGACGCATTTTGCGACGGGAATTGTCGTTGCGTGTCAGGATGAGCGGAGTCAGCATAAGAACTTTGCGAAGGCGTTGCGGGTTTTGAAGACGCGGCTTTATGATGCGAAGCGGGAGGAAGAGCAGCAAAAGCGGGCGGACGAGCGGAAGTCGAAAATCGGCAGCGGAGACCGGAGCGAGCGGATTCGGACGTATAATTTTCCAGAGAACCGGGTGACTGACCATCGCATTGGTTTGACGCTTTACAAATTGGATGCGGTATTGGCGGGCGATTTATCACCGGTGCTTGACGGCTTGCTGGAATACGAGCGTCAGGAATTGCGCAGCGCATTCGGGGAATCGGCATAAAGAACATTCAACACGGGGAGTTGACGATGAAAACAGTAGTTAAGGCGGTACCAAAAAAGCGGACGATACGGTTAAAGAATCCCGACAATCCGAGTCCCAGCGGCGACCCGTGGTTTGATGACCCGCAAAATCTTGCCGTTGTGGACGAGGGTATCCGGCAAATGAAAGCCGGTGAGGTCGTTAGTTTCAAAGACGACCCTGAGTTACAAGCGATTTCGGCAAAATACCGGTGATATGGCATACCAAGTGAGTCTTGTCAAGGATGCCAAGCGGCACATTACCGAGTTTGAGCAAAGCGGTAATCAACAGTTGATGCGAAAACTTTTTGCCTTATTGGATGAACTCGAAGTGAATCCGTACATAGGAACAGGCAAACCGGAACGGCTCAAAGGCAGCCGTTCCGGTTTGTGGTCGCGCCGCATCAATCGGGAACACCGGCTCGTCTATTATGTTGAAGAAGCCGCTGCTGCCGTGACTGTAGTTTCTGCCAGAGGACATTACGAGTAAAATCCATTCAGCAGCAGGCGAAGCAAGATCTCCGCAGTGCCTTCGGCGAATCTGCGCAAAAAAAATTATTTTTTTATTTTCCCCTCTTGACAACCTTATCTATTTTATCTAAAATACCCATATAACCGTTATAACCAGTCCACTTGATATTATCAGCAGAACCGGTTATAATCGACCAAGATGTAACAACACCAACACGAAAAGGGCAGCACGATGACAATTTATTTCAGCACGAATATCCCCGAAATGCGGGCGATTTCGACATTCAACCGGGTCAGTACCAACATCAGCGAGATTCAACGCCGGATTACGACCGGACAGCGTATCAACTCCGGCAAGGATGACCCCGGCGGACTCATTGTCAGGGAAGGAATGAGAGCGGACATAAAAAACATCAATGCCGCCCAGGCGGGAATGAATCAGGCAGAAATCCTGATGAACACTGCCGCCAACGGTATGTCGCAACTGCTCGAACTCCTGAATGGAGGCGAGCCAGCCAACGACAACGGCGGGTTACTCGGCGAATTGAACGGCTCAATGACCGATGCACAAAAGCAGAACGTGGCAAAGGACTTTATGAATTTGTACGACTCGATTGTTACCACGACCACGTACAATGGTCAGAAACTCATCGGCGGCGACCTCTCCTCTACACCAAAAGATTATCAACTGGGAGATGGTGTCGGCAAATTGCAGATAGGTATAGCCGATTTTTCGTCGGCGACGGGTGGTGCAGCCGCCGCATTGGCCGCCGCTGTTGTTAGCGGTTCATACAATAACAATACTGCTATTGCAGCGGCAACGGCGTTGCAGACTGCTATTGCGGGAGAACTTGGTTACCTTGGCGGTAAGCAAAAAGTTGCAGCACAGGCACTGTTGGCGTTGGATTCCCGCTTGACGAGCGTAACGGAAAGTGAAGGTCGTATATCCAATATCGATCTTGCGGCGGAGTCGTCCCGTTTGGCACGGTCGGAGTTGCTGGCGCAGAATGCGATGAACTCGATAACGTACAACCAGTCATACGCCGCCTTCGCCGTTAATTCGCTCTTCGGATAAGAGCAAAACAAAGCGCAAGATTTCCGGCATCTTGCGCTCTTTTGCGTGATATTGGTGCTTGCGCTTTTTAGCCGTGAAATCTTGCGTATTCGGGGGAGGTTTGCAGGAGTTCTGCGTGCGTGCCGGAGGCAATAATGCGTCCTTCATTCATCAGGATAACTCTGTCTGCAAGCGGCAATGCCGACAAGCGGTGCGTTACCATAATGACCGTCCGTCCCTGTTTGAACGTCTCCAACGCCTGATGAATCATCCGTTCGCTCTGAATGTCGATTTGACTTGTCGCTTCGTCCAGCAAGAGAATCGGCGGATTGCGGATAAAAGCCCTTGCCAAAGCAATACGCTGCCGCTGTCCGCCGGACAAGTTGCCGCCGCCCGGTCCGACCACCGTTTCGTACCCCTGCGCAAGTTCTTGTTCAATAAACGAATGTGCAAACGCCTGTTTTGCCGCTTCAACCACTTCTTCTTTTGTTGCTTCGGCGCGTCCGTAACGGATATTATCCAGCACCGTTTCGTTAAATAAAATCGGCTCCTGTGTAACGAGTCCGATTTGCCCTAAAAGGTCCCGCAGTTTTACCGCCGTTACCGGCAGTCCGTCAATAAGCACTGCACCGGATGTTACATCGGCAAAACGGGAAAGCAAATTGATTAACGTACTTTTACCGCAGCCGCTTGCACCTAAAATTGCCGTACATTCGCCGAACGGGATTTCCAGCGAAATGTTTTTTAACACAGGCCGGTTCGCTTCGTATTCAAACGAAACATTGTCAAAGCGGATGGATTGCGAATGTTTCGGCATCGGCACCGGCTTCGGCGGGTCGCCAATCGGTACTTTCCGGTCAATGATTTCATACACTCTGTCGGCAGCGGCGGCGGCACTTTGAAACTGCGTAAAAATGTCGGAGAGCCGGCGTGCGGGGTCTGCCGCACCGGCAAGCATCGCAAAAAACAATATCAGCGTGCCGACATCCATCGGTTCGGAAAGCATCGCTATGCCCCAAATATCGGTGCGTTCGCCCATCACAAGATAGGCTCCGACAACAACAGCAAGGCAGACCGTAATGATGCCGAAGAGTTCAATCATCGGATTGGTTAACGCACCGTACTTCACGATGGTTATCTGCCGGCGATAATTGGCGTAATTTATCCGGTGAAATTTGTGCCGCTCAAAAGATTCCCGCGTGAACGATTTGACGATTTTTATCGCACGGAAAGTTTCCTCGATGCGTCCAAACAATCGGGATGTTTCCTCTAAACTTTTTCGGACGCTGCGTTTAATTGATGCCGCCAGCCAGCGGACAGCATAAACGGCAAGCGGTATGATAACAAGCGTCAAAAGGAGCAGTTGCCAACTGATAGAAGCCGCAACGGCAAGACAAACGACAAGTTTGAAGGGTTCGCGGACGATTTTACCGTAGATACTGTCGAGACCGCCGGTCAACACGCCGACATCGTTTGTCAGCCGGGTCATTGTGCTTCCGATGCCTTGCTTGGAAAAGTAATCCGTTTCGTAACGCAGCACTTTTTGATAGAGTTGCTCCCGTATCCGCATTGCTGCTCCATTCGCAATGACGGCAGAGAGAAAAGTATGCGTTATCATAAAGCCGAGTTTTGCCGCCGTCCCGATAAGGATGATGACCATTAAATACACAACGGTTTGAAACGGTTTTTTCGGCGTATATTTTTCGATGTACGGTCTTGCCCAACGGTACCATTCGTTACGGAACTGATAGTTCTGGACATTTTTTTTCAAAACAGTCATTTGCCGGACATTGGCTTTCGGAGTATTTTGAAGTTTGGCGGTTTCGTTTTCAATTTCCTGTATTTTTTCGTCATTCTCTTGTATTTTTTCATCAAGCCACGTCAGAAAGGTGCTGTCTTTTTTCAGACAGATTTCGGTAATCGGATAGACGACGGCGGCGATATTTCCTCCCCAGAGAACACTAATCATTAAGGCGCAAAAGACGGCAGCGAAGATGAGCGGTTTATAACGGAATGTTTCCCGAACTGCCCGAAAGTAATTATATTGGCTCTTGCCCGGCATCGCATCTGTTTTTAGGTAGCCTTGATTATAACATAAGGGGCTGCGGTGAAGCAAACCCTTATGCCCGAACCTGCTTCTTCGGGGTTATTCTTTTTCTTTCACTCTATCGCTCAACAAGACCGTCCGGTTAAGTAATTGGATTTGCGTTTCGAGTGCCTTCACTGCCGACTTTAATTCACCGATTTCCTGACGCAGGAACTCGACAGACGCTTTCAATTCCGTCAACTCTTGCGGCTGCTGCGGACTCCACGGATTATGCGGCGGTGCGGTCATCAACGGCATTGTCACCGGAGACGTTGTCATAGGAGACGTTGTCATTAGAGGGGCTGTTTGCGGCAACGGATTAGGCATTACAGAATTGGACGGCAGGACAACACCGAAACTCGGAGACGATGACATCGGCGGAGCAGACGGCAGATTCTGTCCCTGACCAGCCCGCTGCGTTTCCATATCTTTGAGTTGCTTGACCAGCGATGCCTGCTGTGTCTCCAATGCCGTCCGCAACTGTGTATCGTTCGGGTCAATCAGTCCAAGCGTCCGCTGTGTTTGCTGCAATTCAAACGTCAACTGCTTTTGTATTTGTAACAATAATCCCTTATCCGGCGGAACAGCAAACGGATTATCGGGTACTGCCGGCGGCTGTAATACTGCCGATGCCGGGTCAGCCGGTTGTATCTCCTCGCCGGCTGCCGTGCCGCTCATCATCAAGCCGCCGGACGTAAAGCCGCAATCGGGTAATCCGCCGAAAGCGAAAAAATACAGCGGCAAAAGAATGACGGGCAGAGTCATCTTCGCAGGGAACATTTTCTCAAGTATCATCTTTGCAAGGGGCATCGTTATTTCTCCGTTATGCCGGCGGGACAATGACTGTACCGCTGATTGTATAATGCTGTTTTCGCAGGCATTATTTTCGTAACACGCTTATTCTAAACCGGTTCTTGTACTTTTTCAAGCGTCTTGAGACCGCCGAGTGTTTTTAAGCGTCTCCATTCCATCCACAGCAGAACGGCGGCAGGCAAGAATGTTCCCGCATCGCATAGCGGCAGAGAAAGCCAAACGCCGTCCAAACCGAAGTACAACGGTAAAAAAATCAGTGCCGGTATCAGCATCACTGCCTGGCGAATCAGCGACAAGACAATGGCTGTTTTGGCTTCGCCGATAGCCTGATAGTAACTCGTCATTGCCATCACGAGAGCCCCGATGGGAAAAAAGATGACGAAAAACCGGACAGCCCGGCAGCCGAGCATTAACATTGTCTCCCCGTCTTGCTGCGGAACAAAAGGATATAAAATCGTTTCGGGAAAAACGAACAATATCACAGAACAAACGAGCGCAAAGACCAGAGCCGATATGAGCGTCAATTTCAATGTGCGTGCCACCCGCCGGTAATGTTTCGCTCCGATATTGTAACCGATAATCGACTGCGCCCCTTGATTCAGCCCGATGAGCGGAAAGACCGTGAGCATCCAGACAACGAACACGATACCGAATGCGCCGATAGCCGTATCGCCTCCGTTTTCAAAGCCGTGTTTTTCTCCGTACAGATGACCGTAATAGGCAATTTGCCGTATCTGAATTGCTTGAATAACGCACGTAACCGCCTGAAACAAAAACGGCGGCATTCCGAGTATAAAAACCTCTTTCGCCAGTTTCGGGTTCCAGCGGATGTATTTCCATCGCCATCGCAGCAGTGTGCTGCCGTAAATATAGTGCCACGCAACCCAAGCCGATGAACAAATCTGCGCCAGAATTGTTGCCAATGCCGCTCCCCATATATCGGTATGCAGAACGATGAGAAATAACCAATCGAAAAAGACGTTCAGTAATACCATAATGACGGTGGTATTCATTGCTGTTTTCGGTTTGCCTTCACTGCGTAAAAAACTATTGACTCCGAACGACATTTCGTGAAAAAACGCTCCGCAAACCATCACGGACAAGTACATTTTAGCGTGCGGCATCACGCGGTCGCTTGTACCGAAAAGTCTTAACAGCGGTTCCTGAAACAAGAGTCCGAAGAGCATAAAGCCGATGCCGAAGAGCATAAAGAGAAAGAGCGACTGTCCGACGACTTCTTCGGCTTCCTTGTTTTTCTTCTCGCCGAGCCGAATGGAGATGAGCGTGTTCGACCCGATACCGATGGTCATTCCGACGGCAAGCATTATTGTGATGATAGGAAACGTCACGGTAACAGCAGTCATACCGATTTCACCGAGCGTTTGCCCTACAAAAATGCGGTTGATAATCCCTTGCAGAGCGTTGACAACGGCGGCAAAAATTGCGGGCAGTGAGAATTCCCAGAGGAGATGTCCGACTCCGTGCGTTTCAAGCCGCCGGACTTTTTCATCGTAATTCATTGAGCAGAAAAAAAAGGCGGTCATCCTTGACCGTACAGCACATTACACTCCTTCGCTGACGATAAGATAACCTGTATGGAAACAACTGTCAAGAGCCCCAAATAATAGGGTACGGTACCGTATTGCAGCCTTGGTTGAAAAAAAGCAAAAAGTTCCGGAAACCGCTTGACATTTGTCTGTTGACAGGTTATACTATTGTTGACAGCGGGGGTACTGTGCCTCTGCAAAAACCGCCTTTTGAAAAGGAGAATGCTATGTTTACGTTCCTGTTAGCGCAGCAAAGTGCTGCAAAATTGACCTCACGTAAGTGTAAGAGAG
>JAITOZ010000074.1 GCA_031289675.1 Planctomycetaceae bacterium | reverse complement strand
ATCGTTGCGGACGTGGTGTAGTCGATTGGTGCGGAAAGGAATTCGTTTTTCAAAGTCGGAGCAAATGCACAAAATCTGTGTTGGATTGGTGATAAACTTCTGGTTTTTCGGATATAATTAGATCATTCAGTAATTTTAAAACAGCACCGTTTTTTACCTTACGCCCAAAAAACGAAGCACCAAAAATCAGCCGGCGGTGTCCCATTCCATTGTGGCAAAATAATCATCCAACGTTTCTGCACGGCGGATTTGACGGACAGTGCCGTCTTCTTGCAGCAATAATTCTGCACAGCGCAACTTGCCGTTATACTGAAACCCCATCGAATAACCGTGCGCACCGGCATCGTGTATTGCCAAGAAATCGCCGATTTCTATCATCGGTAATTTTCGGTCAACGGCAAATTTGTCGCAGTTTTCACAAAGCGAACCCACAATGTCAACCGTTTCCATCGGAGGGCTTATGCTCCCCGTTCGTGTAAATGTCTCCGTTTCTTTGTCGAGAACGCTGATATGATGATACGCAGCATACATACCCGGACGCATCAGGTTTGCCATACACGCATCGACACCAACATAACGTTTGTAAATATCCTTGCGGTGAATCACTCGCGTTATCAACGTTCCCGCCGAAGCAGCAATCCATCTGCCGGATTCCGTAAAAATTTTCAGCGGAGACATTTTCGCTTTTTCGTATTCCTCGTAAATCAATGCCCCAACCTGCCGCATATCTAACGGTGTTTCTTCCGGTCGGTATGCTGTTCCGAAACCGCCGCCGATATTCACGAACTCGATACGGATGTCTGTTTGTCGCTCAATTTTTCTGACAAGTTCAAATACCGTCTGCGCCGTAAATCGAAAAAACAGTCCGTCAAGCATATTCGATGCAATCATCGTATGAAGTCCGAAACGTTTCACGCCCCGCCGCTTGGCAATCCGGTACGCTTCAAACATTTGTTCAGTCGTTAAACCGTACTTCGCCTCTACCGGATTGCCGATAACGCTTTCGACGTTCCGTAATGCCCCAGGGTTCCAGCGGAACGAGAGCAACTCCGGCAGAGTGCTGTGATATACTATCTGCTGCAAACTCTGCGCAAGAAAATCAATATGTGTAATGTCATCGAGATTGATGATTGCTCCCAGTTCGGCGGCTTTCACGAATTCCGCTGCCGGCGTATCATTCGATGTAAACATAATGTTTTCACCGGTTATTCCGATGCGTTCGCAAATCACCAGTTCCGCTAAACTCGAACAATCGCCGCCGAGATTTTCGCTTTGAAGAATCTTGAGCAACGCCGGATTCGGATTGGCTTTGACGGCGAAGTATTCTTTGAAACCGGCATTCCAAGCGAATGCCGCATTAAAAGACCGGGCGTTTTGCCGAAGCGTTCTTTCATCGTAAAGATAAAACGGTGTCGGATACTTCGAAGAGAGGTTTTCGATAAAATCGCGGTCAAAGGGCAGCGGCTTCATTTTTTTATTGACAAGAGGCAAAGAACAAAAGACAATGGGGTTGCGGGTCAGTTGTTCATTCTCCCTTTTCATTCCGGTATTGTCAATTATCTATGGTTGAACACAAGCAAAGGATGCGTTTTATTTCACTGCAATCGGGAAGCAGCGGTAATTGTCTTTTTGTTGAATTCGGGAGGACACGGCTGCTCTTCGATGCCGGTTTGACCGGTGTGCAAACCGAAGAGCGTCTTGCAGTACATCACATCGGCATTGACACCATTGAAGCCGTTATTCTGTCTCACTCACACAGCGACCATACCAAAGGAGCCGGTGTTCTGTTGCGGAAATTCGGACTGCCTCTTTGGATGACAGCCGGAACATATCACCATATTTTAGCGATGAAGAAAGTCGGACAAATCGGGACACCGAATTTCTTTCGTCCGGGGGCAACGCTGCAATTTAATACTCTGACGATAGAAACGATACCGACAAAACACGATGCACCGGAAGGAGTGTGTTTTGTTGCCGACAACGGTCAAAAACGGCTCGGCATTATGACGGACTTGGGCTGCCGGTTCCGCCGTTTAGAGGCTGCGGTTGCTACTCTTGACGGTATTCTCATTGAGAGCGATTACGACCCGGAAATGCTCGCAAACGGACCTTATGATGAGGATTTACAAAACCGGATACGCGGCGATAAAGGACATCTGTCCAATGACGAGTGTGCCGAATTACTGCGTGATGAAGGAGGCAAATTGTGTTGGGCTTGTCTGGGACATTTGTCGGGCAACAATAACACGCCGGAGTTGGCGTTGAAAACGCATCGCCGGATATTAGGACGTGAATTGCCGCTGTATGTTGCGTCCCGCAGCGATGTTTCGCCGATTTTGGAATTGTAGCAATTTTATATTTGAGGACAATCACCGCAGGGGATTGTGTCAGGAATTTGTTGATTGAGTCGCCGAAGTCCCTCATTTTCCCGGGTGTTAACGTTCATTTCAATTAATTTATAACACCACCCGTTTTTTATGACCTCCGTTCTAACTCAAATAAGCGGCAACGAGTCCGTCCGCCGGTCTGGCAATGATGTGCTGCGAAATCAGTTCGCCGACATTGCTCGCCGCTCCCGCACCGGCTTCGACCGCAGCGCGGACACTGCCGACATCGCCGCGGACAACGGTCGTTACGAGACCGCCGCCGATTTGAACACGTTTAACAATTTGTACATTGGCGGCTTTCGCCATCGCATCAGTTGCTTCAACGAGAGCAACCAATCCCTTGGTTTCGACTAATCCGATTGCGTCTTGCATTGTTATGGTAAGGGTATAAGGAAAACGATTGACAAGCAGCACCTTAACCTTCTGTTGTGAACAGTATTACGGTCAATTATGCTTTTTTCGCTTCTGTTATGGATTTCGGCAGCACTTTGACAATGTCAGCGTGAGGACGCGGAATCACTTGCACACTAATGACTTCGCCGATACGTCCGGCAGCGGCAGCACCGGCATCGGTGGCGGCTTTGACGGCAGCGACATCGCCGGTTACAAAAACGGAAACGAGACCGCTTCCGACGTTATCCCAGCCGAGGAACTCGACATTTGCCGCTTTCACCATTGCATCCGTCGCTTCGACCAAAGGAATAAATCCTTTCGTTTCAATCATTCCCAGTGCTTCGATATTCTTCGCCATTGTCTTTTTGTTTGCCGTTTGCGTCTCGCAACGCAATATACTTATTTCGGTTATCGGAATCAAGAGCAAAAAAACTTGAATTTATCGTCCCTAATCGCTACCGTACCAACTCAACCTTTTCGGCGTGTTCTAAATCGCATGCATTGCCTTCATCTGTGTCGAGGTGAACTTCCAGTTTTATTTTTTCACCGATGCGGACGAGTAAATCTCCAAACGTTGTTGTACAGCCCGATGCGGTAACACACAAACTCATCCGCTCCTTATCTTTGACTCCGTAGTAAACAGCATCCGCCGGTCCCATATGGACGTGCCTTTCTGCACGGATTACGCCTTGTTTCAGTTCAACGACACCCTTGGGACCGACAAGAACGCAGCCCGGCGAGCCGGTGAGATTACCGCTTTCACGCACCGGGGGATTGATACCCAGCGAAATCGCATCAGTAAAGGCTAACTCGACTTGCGTCTCTGTTCTGGTCGGGCCGAGAATCCGAACATTCGGCAGCATCCGGCGGCGGGGACCGACTATCATAACGGTCTCTTCGGCGGCGTAAAACCCGTCCTGATACAAATCTTTGTACTTCGTCAATTTGTCTTTACCAAAAAGAATTTGAACGTGTTCATCGGTCAAATGGACGTGCCGGGCAGAAATGCTGACAACGAGTTCCGGCTTGTCTGTTTTCGGAACGTTCGGTATGCTCCCCGCCGTCAGCCGTTGGAATACAATTTCTCTGACGATACTTTCGAGTCTATTCCGGTCGATTTGCGGCAATCCTTGCATTGTTTTCAATCCGTTCTTTTGCAGTCCCCCCCCTTCGGTAGTATCGGCAGACGTGATACATCTAATTGAGTTTCCCTTCCGGTTTCGGCGGCGAGACACCAGAAACCGTAAAGGCGGTCTCTCCGGCAGACCGCTTGGCTTCCGGTTTGGCTGCTATGTTTGACGGCGGATTCGGCGATCCCGGTTTCAGCAATGCCGTCTTCGAGAACGTTGACAGCGGCAATTGCGGTTTGACTTTTTCTTCCAGAACCTTCAACAGCGGCGGATGATTCCACGATTGAGCAATCCAGCGCAGCATAATATCAGGGTCGCGAAATACCTGACGGCGGGCAAATAAGGCAACGGACATCAGCAGGCACAATGCGGAAAATGCCGGAAGACCAACTTGTATCATTAACCGTTCCCGCTCGCCGGAAAGCGGAACGGGAAACGGTATGAAGCCGAAGGGTAATGACTGATAGACCGCAGCACCGGCAACGGCTAACATTAAAAACATTACTGCCGGAAGACAATTTTTCAAATTGAAAATAATCCGAAGAGCGATAAGTCCGAACAGAAAACCGTAAAGTCCAAGCGGTAAAATGCTGCCGTCTTCATACACCGGCGTTCCGCAGACGCTAACAAGCAATTCCCGGATGACGAAATATAAACCGGTCTGAATATCGAGACTCATAAACATTGCCGATGCCGCTGTCCAAAACCAAGTTTGCGATAAACTTATCGGGTCGGAAAACTTAACGCACAGCCGGTAATTTGCCCAAGCAAATGCGGCGGACATCAGAAGGAACAGCGAGGTCAGCCAATTCAATGCGCTGTTTCTTTCGGCAATGTCCAAAGCCGGAAAAGACGTTAAATGCAGCGTTTTTATTACAACCGGCAACTGATAGTACGCATATTCCGAAGCGGCAATTCCGGCAACTCCGAACACAAAGAGAATACAGTATATCCCCAGCCGTTTGGGAATAGCCTCAATGATGCCGCCGGACTTGTCCATAACGTCATTATCGGCATTACTCTCCGTTTCAGTTCTAAATTAAAGATATGACGGAAAAATGCCGATGTTAACGGTTAAGTGTATTAGATAGACTATACCGAAGTTTTTATGGTGAGATTTTCTCTGCTTATGACGGCTGCTGTATTACTGTCCGGCTGTTCTTTGCTTCAAAAGGAACCGCACCCGAACATCGAAAACACTCCGCCGTATTATCAATCCGAAAAATCATTGTCCGAAGCGCGGATGTATCATAACGACAGCGTCAAGGGAATGGCGGAGAACGTCCACATCGTCCGAAACAGGGAAATGGAGGAACTGGAGAAGGCAAATAAAATGGCGGAAAAGGACGAACTCTGGGAACAGGATTACCAGAAAACAATGGAACGCCGCGCAAAATGGTCGGGTTGGTTCAAAAAAGGACAGGATGAAACGTTGATGATGAGTGACAAAGCAAAAGAAATAAACCGCAATCTAAAATAATTGATAATTGAAAATGGATGATGGATAATGGAGGAAGTTACGGGAGAGGCGTGTGCGATTTGCTGTAACGCTTTCAGCGGTATCCCAATTCTCCATTTTCGATTCGTTTTCAGGAGTACACAGATGAGAGGTAACGGTTGGCAGATAACTGCAATAACGGCGATTATTATCGCCGTCATTATGCTCGTCCCTGTTGTCATAATGGGACGCGGCTGGAGCGAGATGAACGACCGGATGAAGAAAGCCGAAACCGACCAGAGCGAAGCGGCTCAAAAAGCGGCTAAATTGGAAGGCGAAAATAAAACACTCAAAGGGTTTATCGGTAAAGAGGATACGCCGACCGATGAAGTTGCAAAACAGCACGGCGAAGATATGAATAATGTCCTGCCCGGTGAGAATGCAACGACCCAGACTTATCACGCCGCTGTGATGCAGTTAGACAGCGACCTGAAAAAAGAGCGGGAAGACCACAAAACAACGAAGGAGACGCTTACTCAAACTCAATCTGATTACGACAATGCCAGGGTGCTTCACGAGAGCGTTATTGACAAGACGAAAAAAGAATTAGCCGGTGCGGAAACACAGCGGGATAATGCTGCTAAAAATTTCAATGATGTCTTGAAATCTAATGCTGACAAGATGCAGGCACAAGAGCAGGTACACGCACTAAGTCTTGCCGCAGCGGATAAAAAATTCAGCGAGACGAAAGAAGAAAAGGATAAAATTGCCAAAGACCGCGAGAATATAGCCGAAGCGAACGCAAATCTTGCCGAACGGATTGATGCCGTTCGTAATCCGAATGTCGAGTATCCGGCGGGAAAAATTCTTTCCGTCAGTCAGGAATCCGGACTTGCCGTTGTTAACGTGGGCAGCAGCGACGGTTTGCTCGTTCGGACAATGTTCAGCGTTTATGATACAAAAATTACGGGCTTATCGTTTGCCTCAACAATTACCGGTAAAAAAGACCCTGTGTATTGCGATGTTTGTAAGCGGGACATTGCGTTGAGTACCAGCAAGGCGAGCGTTGAGGTGATGCGTATTTTGGGACCGCACCGTGCCGAAGTGCGGATACTTGATGACGTGTTGACCGACCCGATAGTCGTCGGCGATGTCGTGTATTCGCCGATTTGGAAACCGGGGCAGGTTCAGCGTTTTGTGCTTTGTGCGGATATGATGCTGCCGGGCGTGGACAAGGAGTCGGGCTATGAAATGCTTAAACGCCTTATCGAAGCGAACGGCGGAGTTGTTGATTGCTGGATTAACGAAAAACAGGACAGCGAATTGAAGGCGGATGACCGGATTGAAGGCTCCCTCTCGGCACTGACATCCTTTGTGGTTGTCAACGAGAATGTCGCCAAAGATTTAGACCCGGAAGTCGGTAAAGCACAAGATATGATACTGCAAAAAGCCAAGAATTTTGCCGTGCGGAAAATCAGTTTGCAGGATTTGCTCAACCGGATGGGGTGGAAAAATGTTACACCGGAGTACGGTTTCGGTAAAAAGATTTTCACCGAAGAGATGCGGGTGAAGCCGGGCGAGCCGAAAATGTCATACGGCAGAACAGCGGAACTTTTCAAGCCGGATAATGCGAATTCCCGTTTGAGTGCGAAAGATATACCATCGAGACCGTCCGACGGAAGAGTTTCCGATTTTTACGGCGGTAAAGCACCGGCGGTCAATCCGTCCGGCAGTAAAGTTAGTGACCTTTTTGCGCCGAAAAAACCGAAAGCGAACGAAGGAGAATAGCATCGGCAGCGTGTTTTCGCTGTTTCCGCCGATGATTCCGCAGCAGCCTTTAATGCGCTCTAATGATTGCCGTTGGTACGGATATAATTGAATGTGAACGGATTGCTGCAATGTTGGAGCGGCACGGGGAGCATTTTACCCGACACGTTTTTACGGACAATGAAATCCGGTACTGCGAGGGACGCAAAACTTCGGTACAACATTTTGCCGGACGCTGGGCAGCCAAGGAAGCCGTCCTGAAAGCCCTTGGCACAGGCTGGATTAGCGGTATCTCTTGGAAAGATGCCGAGATCATTTCCGAAGCATCGGGCAAACCTATTGTCGTTCTGCACGGCGGAGCCGCCGAAGTTGCCCGCCGGTTAGGTATCGGTAAAATTCTTATCAGTATATCGCACTGTAAAGCCTATGCCGTTGCGACTGCCGCCGCCGTAAAAGTTTCGCCGTCGTAATTAGCCCTGTTCTCCAACTTCAAGTGAAAGCGGAAGTTATAGGGGGGCGAAATCCTATGACAACGGATTCGCCTCAATTTCATAACCTTTCCGCCGTTCGCGGGCAATGAACGATTGCGACTCTGTATCGCCCGTCTTTTCCGTCTTCGGGTCCCATTTCACTTCACGTCCCAGCCGGGCAGAAATCGCACAAAGATGGCAGGCATTCATCGTTTGAGTATGCGTGAATACATCCGAAACCGGTAAGCCGCCCTCTTTAATGCAGCGTATCACGTTAACTTTGTGCTCCTTCCGGTACGACTCCGCTCCGTCTCCGGGGTCAAGAGTCTTGCCCTTGTAGAGTTTCACATAATCGTCATACGGCAGAGCCTTTTGCAGTTCCGGCATATTTTGATAGTATTCGCCGTAACCATCGGAAAGATATTTGCCGCCGATTTCCTCAAACGGCTTGCCCTTGATACGCTCCCGATTGACGTGAATCCGTCCCTTCGTGCCTTCGAGCAGGAGACCGCCGCCGTCGGGACTGTTGCTGACAACGTGCATAACGGTATCTATCTCCGCAAACCTGCACTCAATATCGAACTTTGTTGCCGTATTGTACTGATTGCTGACGGTCGGATAACCCTTTTCAAACGGCACCGGATGCTCGGCAAAAAGCGGATTGAAACTAATCGGACCTTGACCAGGACCATTTTGCCCCAATAACCAAAGGGCGATGTCAATGTGATGCGCCCCCCAATCCGTGAATATACCGCCGGAGTATTCGTACCACCAGCGAAATTCATAATGCGTCCGGCTGTTTCGGGGCCACGAACCGTCTTCAGGAATCCAAGCCCGCCCGTTTTTATCCGCTGTAGCAATGTATTCGTGAAACGGTGCCGGTCCTGTCCACTTTTCGTAGTCGAGTTCCGCCGGAAATTCTGCTTTCGGAATCGGAGGACAGGACGAACCGCCGCCGAGACAGCAGGTGATATTTTTAATATCCCCTAAAAATCCCTTTTGTACCATCAGAATGGCAGTCATAAATTGTTCAACGGCACTGCGCTGTTGCGTTCCGACAGCAAAAACTCGATCGCTTTTCCGGCACGCAGCCCGAATCAATTGATTTTCCTCAATGGTCAGCGAAAGCGGCTTTTGGCAGAAAACGTGCTTGCCTGCCGCAAGGGCTTCTATCGCTATTTTAATGTGCCAGTGGTCTGGCGTTACGATGGAAACGAGGTCAATGTCTTTGCGGTCAAGGATTTTGCGGTAATCCTTGTAAGTGTCCGCTTTCTTTCCGCGGGTAATCCGTGAATCGTTTCGGGCAAAGTCGAGATGCGATGAATCAACATCGCAGAGAGCAGCGATATCGACGTGAGGGGAAAAATCGCGGGCATCGATTTTACCCTGACAGCCGACACCGATGCAGCCGAGCCGAATTCGGTCGCTCGGTGCTTCGGCTCGCAGCGGCTGAACGCTGGAAAAAAAGTACGGCACAGAAGCCGCACCGAGAACGGCACCGGCAGACCGTTGCAGCGAACGCCGTAAAAAATGACGGCGAGTAGTCATAGCAGTTAATGTTGTCATAGTAGTTAAGGGAATAAAGTGTGAATAGGAATTTTATTACGAAACGTTTTGCGTTTCAATTACGTTTGCCCATCGCTTCACCTTCCAATGCCAGCACCAGTTTCTCGTTCCTGCCGGACTTGACCGTAACCATCAAGCCCGACGTTTCCGGCTTCGTGTATTTTTCCGGCACCGATTCCATCTGGATTGCCTTGGGTATTTCCTTTTCTCTGTCTTCACCTATCAGACGGAGTTTTTCGGCATACGGCATATCTCCTTCCAAATGAATTTTCGATACGGAAATCAAATAATTGCCCGGCTGCACACCGTCATTGGTGTTCAGCGTTGCAATCCTGAAGTTACCGCCGGCATCGCTTATTGCACTCGCCGACCGAGTGTCCGCCTGCGGAAACAGTAAAATCGTCGCCCCGTCAAGCGGCTGACCGTTTAACGTTATCGTCCCGCTGACTTGAGCGAGACCCTGCAACCCGCGCCGTCCGCAGCCGGCGATAGTTAACGTAACAATAAATAGTGTAATGATGATTAAATGTTTCATAAGTAATGATGGTTAAGTGATTAGTGGCGAGTGACTAGTGATGAGTGACTGGTGGTTAGTGATCCGTTTCGACCGCAGGTCGAATTACTCGCCACTTGCCACTAGTCACTAATCACTAGCCGCTACTATCTACGGCATTGCCGTTGCTTCTCCGCCGTTGCGGGAACCGAACGCGCCCCAAACGCCGAAGTTAGACGGCGAATCGGGACCCGAAATAATACCGCCAACCGGTCCGCCGTTCTGCGAGTATTCCAGGGGTTCAGCGTAATCGCCCGGCGAAGCCGGTGATCTTCCTGTGTTGGTCGGGTCCGATGCCAGCGGCGCACCGCTTTGATTCCCGCAGTCAATCGTTTCTGAAACGAAAGCAACCGAAGCATCGCATCGGGCAACATTCACACCGCCGGTATGAAAACTCGTCGGGGGAAGCATAAAGATGCGAGTCGCATCGGCTTGTATTGATTCACGACCGGCAGAAGGCGAGTTAGGAGGTAAAATGTGGTTGTACCACGAAAAAGGTCCCTGTCCGCAGTACCACATACTTCCCGACAAACCGGAAGTATTATAGACAGTGCCGGCACCGGCGGTGCTATACTGTTTTCCTTCGACATGGGATCTGATAGCCTGAGGAGAAAAGGCAGTACGTCCCCACCGTGCTCCCCCGGTCGCACATGAATTACCGCCGTCGCCTATAACATCGACAGCATTGTATAGTATTCGTCTCCAAATGTGACCGCCCTTTGTGGTACCATCCTCTACCACACCATCACCGGTAACACGTTCGCTAATCATCGCTGTATTGCTGGTGCCGTCAACGATGTCGCTCAAACCCGTTGCGGTTCGGAATCCAAAGATACCGCGGTTAAAAAACTCCTTCTCTAAATCAGCAGCAGCACCGGTCATCGTTACGACCCCGGCATAATCTCCCATACTCATTTTGTAGTTGCCGTTACGTCCCTGGTTTGCAGCCCCCATTTGCGCTACGGTCCGACCTCTTTTGTAGTTTGGCGCAAGTTTGTTGCTGTCGCTGTCGGACGGACAAGCCATAAAAGCGGCATCGGCAGTACGGGTTCTTGTCGGTGCATAGGCAACCTGTATCTCTTGCCAACTGGTGCCAACATTAATGGCAGCAACGACATCTGCGTTATCTGTCTTGTAGGCTGTTATTGCCGCATCAGTATTGTTGTAAAAAGTAATGCCGGGAAGATTGTACAACTCCATCCAGGCTTCGTAGCCCGCCTGCTGTTCGATGAACGGCATCAGGCGGACGAAACCGCTCATAAACCGGCTGCCGTTATTGATATGAGTACCGGTGTTAGTCCAGTCGTCATTTCCTTCGGGAAAGGCGTTATGGGTATCGTGATAGGTGTGGGCGGCGAGTCCGAGTTGCTTCAACTTATTTGAGCATTGCATTCTTCTTGCTGCTTCGCGTGCGGCTTGGACGGCGGGAAGCAAGAGGGCAATCAGTATGCCGATGATGGCAATGACGACAAGAAGTTCGACAAGAGTGAAGCCTATCCTACGGGATTGTTCTCTCTCTCTCTCTCTCTTACACTTACGTGAGGTCAATTTTGCAGCACT
>JAITOZ010000060.1 GCA_031289675.1 Planctomycetaceae bacterium | reverse complement strand
ACCCTTAATAGCACAGGTTCTCATTCATTGTTTCCCCTTATTTGTCAATTAAGGGAATAAGGGTAAGAGTTTGGAGACGCATTACTATTAAGGGGGCGGAAAATGAAATAAGGGTGCGGCGAGGGTTAGTGATGAGTGACTAGTAATGCGGGGAAATTAGGAAACGAAAACTAGTCACCCCCTTATTTTTCCCCGGTACCCTTAATAGCACAGATTTCCATTCATTGTTTCCCCTTATTTGTAAATTAAGGGAATAAGGGTAAGAGTTTGGAGACGTGTTACTATTAAGGGTGCGGAAAATGAAAATAAGGGTGTGGCGTGTGATTAGTAACGAGTGGTTAGTGGCGAGTAAATGCGGGGAAAATTCGGAAGCGAAAACTAGTCACCCCCTTATTTTTCTCCGGTACCCTTAATAGCACAGGTTGCCATTCATTGTTTCCCCTTATTTGTAAATTAAGGGAATAAGGGTGTGATGAGTGGCGAGTAAATGCGGGGAAAATTCGGAAGCGAAAACTAGTCACTCGTTAACAGCACCCGACAAATTTTTATGCACCCATCGTCAAGAG
This sequence comes from Planctomycetaceae bacterium, assembly GCA_031289675.1. Classification (GTDB taxonomy): domain Bacteria; phylum Planctomycetota; class Planctomycetia; order Pirellulales; family Thermoguttaceae; genus WRKP01. Next base: position 4,135 of record JAITOZ010000060.1, on the reverse strand, counting down.
AAATCTTTGGAGAATTTATTTTATCGGGGGGGATACCCCCCGCTCTCGGCATCTGTCTTATTCGCCCCGAAGCGAGATGTTGAAGTTGACGAGTTTTTCCCGAATCTCATTGAGACTTGTAACGCCGAAGTTCTTGCACTTCAACAGTTCGTCCGCCGTATAACGCACCAACTCACCGATGGTCTGGATGTTGAGACGGTGCATACACTTTCTCGCCCGAACGGAAAGATTGAGGTCGATAACAGGGCGCAAAAGTGTTTCCTGGTCTTCCGTGCTGAACGAGGAAATGTTGCGTTCTTCCGCCGCTGGTCTTTCCTGCGACAGTTGACCGAGTTGTAAGCCCTTCAACGTCAGCATTTCCTTGATTTCGACCAAACTCTGATCGCCGAAGTTTTTGCTTGCCAGCAAATCGTGTTCGGTGTATCGGCACAGTTCGCCCAGCGTCATAATCCCCATTGACTTCAAGCAATTCCGGCAGCGCACCGACAGTTCAAAATCGCTCACGGGCAGGTTCAATACCTGACTGACCCGGTCTTTGCGGCGTTGTACTTCTTCGTCAACGTGCATATCATTGGAAGCCTTCGCATCTTTGAGGAAGAGTCTCGCCCGCTGATTGTTCGGCTGGGCATCGACAATCCGCTGATAACAAACAACGGCGTGGTCGTACATTTCCCGGTCTTCATAGAGGACTCCGAGATTGAAAAGCACGCCGGTATGCACCGGAAAGCGGGATGCCGCCTTCTTATAGAGTTCAAGCGCTTCTTCATCGTTGCCCCGCCGTTCCGACTCTTTCGCCAGTCCGAACAAGACTCCCGGATGTGTTTTGTCGGCGGCAAAACCCCGCTCAAAATAGTTGACGGCTTGTTCCGACGGGTTCTCTATGGAATCATCATCAAGCAGCATCGCAACGGTTTCGCCGCGGTGATAAAGGTACTCTGCCGTTTGCTCAACGGGACCGTGACATTTTTCGAGTTGTTCCCAACTTTTCTTCGGATTGTTCTGATACCGGTAGATTTCGGCTTTACCCAATGCACAGTCGCCGGGGTTGTAACCCGATTTCTGTGCGGAATCGTAATTTTTCAGGGCTTCGCTGTAGAGACCGAGAGCGAATTGCGACTTGGCGGCATAATAGGCAGCCAACGCTCCGCCGTCGCCGTGTTTGAGGTTCTCCGCTGCCTTGCCGTAGTACCCCAAAAGATAGTTACCGACACCCAAACGGACGTATCCCGCCGGACTTAACTGACCTTTCGGTGCTTCCGTCTCCAATTCAACGACCGCTTCACGAAGCGTGTCAAGTTTGCCCGCATCGCTGTTCAATACGGCGGTCAACAGAGATGTCTCTTGGGGTCCGAACGAGCCGTCAAGAAGAATCGTTTGCTTCACATCAAAATCGGAGTCAACTGCGGTCATAACGAAATGTAATTGGAGGTAACTAATGTAATTCGGGAACAACCCGGCACCGTACTATACCTTGCTGCGGGTATATTATAAACTCTTTTACGGCATTGACAAGACCGGCTTCGCCACGCAACCCGGCAAAGCAGAACACACGAATCGCAACGAACCGTGACCACAAGCGGGGCGGTATAATGCCTGCCGCCGGATAAAACGCAAGTCCACTCATAACCCGCCGCTTACCGCGGTTCTTGAATCCAATCCGGCACAGGCTGTATTTTGCCTTGCCGGTTGAGAAACGCCAGTGTAATATGTCCGGTAACCAGAAGTTCGCTGTCCCGGAAAATTTGATGTTCGTATTCGATTTTGACACGAGTTATCCGTTTCATCGTTGTTTTGATTGTCAGTAAATCATCGTACTTCGCCGGTTTGTGATATGAACACTCCGCCTTAATGACAGCCGCCAACACGCCGCTCGCTTCGATTTCTTTATAGGCGAACCCGTTTTTGCGGGACAGTTCCGTACGCCCGATTTCAAAGTACGTAAAATAATTAGCGTGATACACCACGCCCATCTGGTCAGTTTCCTGATAACGAACCCGAACCTGCACTTCACCGGTCTGCATAGACATTCAATTGTTAAAAACAGATACTCCCGCACTGCCCTAATCCGTTGTTCTTCCCGTTGCGGTATCGAACTCGGCAATGCTGGGGATAAGCATTGCTGCCGTCGTGAATCCGAAGGCTCCGCATACCGCAACAAAGACCAATAAGTATTTACCCAACAGCATTGACGTGATAATATAAAATACCGCTATCGGCAGCGAAAATGATGCCGTCGCCACCGCCGATGACGGATTACGTGCACCCAGCGTGATGTAAAGTCCTAATCCGCCGCCGACCATAAATGCCGAAAACGGGACTAACTGCGTTTCAAACGAACCGCTGAACGCAATCATTATCCAAATACACGCCGCAATGCCGACAAACAAGAAAAACATTATGCCGAGACTCGTTGCCGTCGCCGCCCGCGTGTTCTCGTACTGCATTCCGATATAAACTCCCGTCATCGCCGCAAAAGCATACATCACCAACAAGCCCGTCAAGAGGAAAAACAAATTCACTGCATCTATTGCCTGATGCCAATAAAGATAGCCGCATAAAAACAGCGGCAGAATAATTATCCACCGCATATTGTAAAAGACACCGCCGAGTTTGCCGAACACATATTCCTTCGGTGAAATGTCGCTTGCCAAGAGTAAATCGAACGTTCCGCCGTCCTTTTCCGATGTTTGCGACGTAATAGCCTGAACGTTGACAAGCACCAGCGACAGAAGCAGCAGCGGCACAAGCGGTGCTGCCAGTTGCGCTGCCGTTACCGTCAAACTTTCGGTAACAACCGAATGAAGCGATAAAAAACACATCACGAAAAAAGCCGCAAAGCCGAACTGAATAACCCAAATCCGCCGTCCATAAGCCGCCGTCATCATCTCCCGCCAAATGACGGGATTGTTCCAAACTTGCCGGGTGCGGAATCGAAAATTGAAAACGAGCCGCCCCCTGAATCCGTTCTTTATTCCTTTTCCTTCTTCGTTTTCCGTTTTCAATTTTACATTTTCAACCAAACGGGTACACCATACTCTGACCCGTGCAACGGCAGCGGCGTTGAGGAAAATGACGATACCGCCGCAGACGAAGAGAAAGTTTTGAATCGGTCCCAGAAGTCCCGCCGAAGTGTCAATCGCCGGTCGGGAGGCAGTTAAAACGGCACTCCACGGCGACAACGCTGCCGGTGAAAGTATGTCAGCATATTTTCCGAACGGCATCGTTTCACCGGCGGCAATCCAAAGCACGAGCAGTAAAATCGAAACGGCAATCGCCTGAAAGGTTTTGTCCCGCCAGAGGGCGACGCAAGAGCCGAGACTGCCGCAAGCCAGCATACTGAAAAATGTGACTAAAAGGACGCGGACGATTTGATAATACGATACTCCGCCGAGAACGGCAATGACCATAAAAACGGGTATAGAGACGGCGAGCATCATCAGGATATTGAGCAAACTGGCGAAGAGTTTTCCGAGAACGAGTTCGCTGTTGGTCATTCGGGTCATCAACAGGAGCGTGAGCGTTCCTTTTTCTTTTTCCTGACCGGCAGCGGCGGCGGCAAGGGTCAGAGCAAAAAACACGGCGAGGATAAGTTGGACGGGGGCGAGAAACTGAAAGAGCATTGTACCGAATCGGGCAAAGTCGCCGGGGTCGGTAATCAGTTGTGTCCCGCTGACAACGAGCCAAGCGGTTGAAACGAGGAGCAAGAGCAGTCCGGCGTACACACTCCGCAGGATGTATGTCCAATCCCGCCGGGGGGCAATCGTCATTTCGCGGGCAAAAACAGGTCCGATGAACATTATGTATCAGCAGAGTCAGGGTATCAGGGGCAGAGTCCGCGATTGTAGTCTCTCCAACGCCGAAAATCAAGGTTTTTCCTGATGCAGCAAAGATATTAGAGCGTATAAAACCGGATACGGGTATTTCGCAACCGGCGGACACAAGCAGTGAAATACATTCTTTTGGTAAAAAAGAGAGAGAAGCGGTCAAGAGCGGGTGCGTAAAACTTTATCGGGTATTTTTTTTGACAATAATTTTTTGAACATAAGGTTTTCCTTTGTCCGAAACCCTTATTTTCCCCGGTACCCTTAATAGCACAGGTTCCCATTCATTGTTTCCCCTTATTTGTAAATTAAGG